>NZ_JBEUEI010000061.1:0-8805 GCF_041020755.1 Kineococcus terrestris
GCCCAGCGGGCAGGGGGTCGAGTAGGGCGTCGTAGACCTCCCTCAGCCGGGTCAGTACCGAGGGTTGCTTGGGGTGGGTGCGCCGGCGCACCCAGCGGCCCAGCAGCAGGCTGCCCGCGGTCGCGACGCCCAGCGCGAGCGCGGCCGGGCCGAGCAGCGCGGGCAGCTGGTCGCGCAGCTCCTCGCCCAGCGTGGCGGTGGTGACGCCCACGGCGACGGCGCCGACGACGGGACCGTCCCCGCCGGAGGTGCCGGCGGCCCGCACCGGCACGACGGCCCGCACCGACGGGCCGAGCGTCCCCGTGTACGTCTCCACGACGCGCCCGCCGGCGAACGCGGCCGCCGCGTGCCCGACGAAGGTGCGCCCGACCTGCGCGGGGTCCGGGTGGGTCCAGCGGACCCGGTCGCGGTCCATCACGGTGACGAAGCTGACGCCGGTGGTGGCGCGCACGACGTCCACCTGCTCGCGCACCCCGGCGCGCGTCCCCGCGGCGGCCGGGTCCCACGTGGCGCCGGGCGCGCTGAGCCCCGCCCGGACCTCCGGGGAGGCGGCGACGGCGGCGGCGACGTCGGCGACCCGCTCAGCCGCGTCGGCGCGGCCGTCGGCGCGCGCGTGCAGGACGACGGCGACCGCGGTGCCGGCCACGACGACGAGGACGACGGCCAGCTGCACCAGCAGCACGCGCGCGGCCAGGGTCCAGCCGCGGCGGTGGACGAAAGGTGCAGAAGCTCGTCGGCCCGCTCGACCCGCCAGCACCATCGCCTCCTCGCGTCCCCGATGAGGAGGGTCCCATGAGCACAGCCGCTCAGAAGCGCGACCGCACCCACTACCTGTACGTCTTCGTCATCGTCGCCGTGGCGCTGGGCATCGGGGTGGGCCTGCTGGCCCCCGACGTCGGCACGGCGCTCAAGCCGCTGGGCGACGGCTTCATCGCCCTGGTGCGCATGATGATCGCGCCGATCATCTTCTGCACCATCGTGCTGGGGATCGGCTCGGTGCGGAGGGCGGCGCAGGTGGGCCGGGTGGGCGGCACCGCGCTGCTGTACTTCCTCGTGATGAGCGGCTTCGCGCTGGTGATCGGCCTGCTCGTGGGCAACCTGCTGCCCGTCACCGACCTGCAGCTGACCGAGGAGCTGCGCGCGGAGGGCGCCGAGCGCGCCGCCCAGGCCCACGAGGCCGGCGGCACGGTGGACTTCCTGCTGGGGATCGTCCCGACGTCCCTGCCGTCGGCGCTGACGGACGGCTCGGTGCTGGAGGCGCTGTTCGTGGCGCTGCTGGTCGGGTTCGCGGTCCAGGCGCTGGGCGAGCGCGGCGAGCCGGCGCTGCGGGCCGTGGAGGTGCTCCAGCGCATCGTCTTCAAGGTCCTGGCGATGGTGATGTGGGCCGCGCCGGTCGGCGCGTTCGGCGCGATCGCGGCCGTCGTGGGCGCCACGGGCGTGGACGCGCTGAAGGCGCTGGCCGTCGTCATGGTCGGCTTCTACGTCACCTGCGCGCTGTTCGTGCTGGTGGTGCTGGGCACGCTGGTGCGCCTGGTCGCCGGCGTCGGGCTGTTCTCCCTGCTGCGCTACACGGCCCGCGAGATCCTGCTCATCGTCTCCACGTCGTCCTCGGAGACGGCGCTGCCGCGGCTCATCGCCAAGATGGAGCACCTGGGGGTCTCCAAGTCCACGGTCGGCATCACCGTGCCGACGGGCTACTCCTTCAACCTCGACGGCACGGCGATCTACCTGACGATGGCCTCGCTGTTCATCGCCAACTCCCTGGGCGACCCGCTGTCGCTGGGCGAGCAGGTCTCGCTGCTGGTCTTCATGGTCATCGCCTCCAAGGGCGCGGCGGGCGTGTCCGGCGCCGGCCTGGCCACGCTGGCCGGGGGCCTGTCCTCGCACCGCCCGGAGCTGCTGGACGGCGTGGGCCTCATCGTCGGCATCGACCGGTTCATGTCCGAGGCGCGCGCGGTGACCAACTTCATCGGCAACACCGTGGGCACGCTGGTGATCGGCACGTGGGCCCGGCAGGTGGACCGCGACCGGCTGCGCGCGGTCCTGGCCGGCGAGCTGCCGTTCGACGAGGCGTCGATGGACCCCGCGGTCGTCCCGCCGCCAGCGTCCGCCCAGCGCGCGCCGCAGCACTCGGTCCTGCCGGTCGTCAGCGCCGACGCGCACCGCTGACCGGCCCCGCACGACGACGCGCCCCCCCCCGGTCCTCGGGGGGCGGCGCGTCGTCGTGGTGCGGGCGGGCCGTCAGCCGGCGGCGCCCAGGGCCAGGGTCTCGGTGACCAGCGGCGCGATCTGGTCCAGCTCCAGCAGGAAGCCGTCGTGCCCGTGGACCGAGCGCACCAGCCGCAGCCCGCCGACGGCGCTGGTCGCGGCCTCGACGACCCGGCGGGAGTCGGCCACCGGGTACAGGCGGTCGGAGTCCACGGCCGCCACCACCAGCGGCACGGTCAGCGCCGCGAGCGCCGCCTCGGTGCCGCCGCGGCGGAACCCGACGTCCCAGGTGTTCATCGCGTCGGTGAGGGCGACGTAGCTGCCGGCGTCGAAGCGGCGCACGAGCTTGTCGGCGTGGTGGTCCAGGTAGCTCTGCACGGCCCAGCGGCCCGGGCCGGCCGGCGCGAGCGGGTCCTCCCCCACCTGCGGGCTGCGCCCGAAGCGCTCCTGCAGCTCCTCGGCCGTGCGGTACGTCAGGTGCGCCAGGCGCCGGGCCAGGCCCAGGCCGGTGTGCGGGCCCTGCCCGGCGGGCAGGTCGTGGTAGTCGCCGCCGTGCCAGCCGGGGTCGGCCAGGACGGCGGCGATCTGCGCGCTCTGGGTGCCGATCTGGTCGGCGGTGGAGGCCGCGCAGGTGGCCAGCACGAGGCTGGCGCCGACGCGGTGCGGCTGGGCGGCGGCCCACTCCAGCGAGCGCATCCCGCCCATCGACCCGCCCAGGACGGCGGCGAAGCGCCGCACCCCCAGGGCGTCGGCCAGCCGCGCCTCCGCCTCGACCTGGTCGGCGACGGTCAGGCGGGGGAAGGCGGAGCCCCACGGCAGCGGGGAGCCGGGCCGGCGCGAGGCCGGCCCGGTGCTGCCCTGGCAGCCGCCCAGGACGTTGGCGGCCACGACGAACCAGCGGTCGGTGTCCAGCGCCAGGCCGGGCCCGACGAGGGAGGACCACCAGCCGGCGGTGGGGTGCCCGTCGCCGGCCGGCCCCGCGACGTGGGAGTCGCCCGTCAGGGCGTGCTCGACGAGGACGGCGTTGCCGCCGTCCGCGTCGAGCGTGCCCCACGTCTCGTAGGCCAGGCGCACCTGCGGCAGGACGCCGCCCAGCTGCAGCGGCAGGTCGCCCACGTCGGCGAAGCGGCGCCGGCCGACCGGGTCCCCCTCGCGCCAGGCGCCCGTCGCGGGCGGCACGGCCCGCCGGGCGCGCGCGGCGGGCAGCGCCTGCTCCACCGCCCGCGCGGCGGCGCGGGCCTCCGAGGTGCTCACCACGTCGACGACCACTGCTCCCTCAGTCCTCCCGATGCCCGTCCGGCGCTCGTCCCGCCAGTGTCCCAGCGCCCGCGGGCGCCCCGGGCCGCTCAGCCCGCTCAGCCGCGCGCGGCGGCGAAGCCGCGCTCGAGGTCGGCGAGGACGTCCTCGATCCCCTCGATGCCCACGGCCAGGCGCACCAGACCGGGCGTGACACCGGTGGTCAGCTGCTCGGAGGGGTCTAGCTGGCTGTGCGTGGTGGACGCCGGGTGGATGACCAGCGAGCGCACGTCGCCGATGTTCGCCACGTGCGAGTGCAGGACGAGGGCGTCGACGAAGCGGCGCCCGGCCTCCAGCCCGCCGTCGATCTCGAAGGCGAGGACGGCGCCCGTGCCGCGCGGGGCGTAGCGCTGCGCGTTGGCGTGCCACGGGGAGGTGGGCAGCCCCGCGTAGTTCACCGACAGGACCTGCTCGTGGGCGGCCAGGTGCTCGGCGACGCGCTGGGCGTTGGCGACGTGCCGCTCCATGCGCAGCGACAGCGTCTCGATGCCCTGCGCCAGCAGGAACGCGTTGAACGGCGAGATCGCGGGTCCCATGTCGCGCAGCAGCTGCACGCGCGCCTTGGTGACGAAGGCCGCGGGACCGACGGCGTCGGTGTAGACGACGCCGTGGTAGCTGGGGTCGGGGGTGGTCAGCCCGGGGAAGCGGTCCGAGGCGGCCCAGTCGAAGCGACCGCCGTCGACGACCGCGCCGCCGATCGCGGTGCCGTGCCCGCCGAGGTACTTGGTCGCCGAGTGCACCACGACGTCGGCGCCGTGCTCCAGCGGCCTGATCAGCCACGGGGTGGCGATGGTGTTGTCGACGACGAGGGGCACGCCGGCGGCGTGGGCGGCGTCGGCGACGGCGCTGATGTCGAGGACGTCGCCGGCGGGGTTGGAGATCGTCTCGGCGTAGAAGAGCTTCGTCTCCGGTCGGGCGGCCGCGCGCCAGGAGGCCACGTCGTCGGGGTCCTCGACGAACGTGGTGGTGATGCCGTACTTGGGCAGGGTGTGCCGCAGCAGGTTGTAGGTGCCCCCGTACAAGCGGGGGCTGGCGACGACGTGGTCGCCGGCGGAGGCGATGTTGAGGATCGCCAGGGTCTCGGCGGCCTGGCCGCTGGCGACCAGCAGGGCGCCGACCCCGCCCTCGAGGGCGGCGATGCGCTGCTCGACGGTGCCCTGGGTCGGGTTCATGATCCGCGTGTAGATGTTGCCGGTCTCGGCCAGGCCGAAGAGGGCGGCGGCGTGCTCGGTGTCGCGGAAGGCGTAGCTGGTGGTCTGGTAGATCGGCAGCGCCCGGGCGTTGGTGGCCGGGTCGGGGGCCTGGCCGGCGTGGACCTGCTTGGTCTCGAAGCTCCAGGCGGCGGGGTCGACGTCGGGGGTGCCGGGGGCGCCGGCGGGGGTCTCGGGCGCGTCGTGGTGCTGGTCGCTCATCGGGGTTCCTCTCGGTGGCGTGCGGGGGTGCCTGCCGGCCGCGCGGGGCGCGCGGGCGCACGGGGACGTGCGGGCCGGGACGTGCGGGGACGTCAGCGGCGTCGACACCAGCCGTCGAAGAGGTAGGGGCGCCGCCCGGGCCAGAAGGGGTCGAGCACCACCAGCGCGGGGCGCGCGCGACCGGGTGTCCGGCCGGTGGGGCGCGCCGCGGGCATCACGGGTCGATCGTGCCGCCGGGGGCGGTGGGCGGGCAACTCCGCCGGGGTCCGGTCGGACCTACTGGATCACTGGCCGTGGTTGGGCGAACACGAGGCGGAACCGGCCCTCGTCTGGCAGGCTGACCGCGGCCACGCTCAGCGTCCGTGCGATCACGCTGAGATGAACTCGCGATCACGACCCCAGGAGTCCCCATGGACGAGCAGCGCGCCCCCGGCGGGCTCCCCGCCCGCGGCACCACCACCGTCGACACCGGCGGCCTGTCGCTCAGCGGTCCGCCCGCCGAGGACGGCGGGCCCGGCGACGCCGCCACCGGCGACGTGGAGGTCCTGCGCTGGGACGCGCCCGCGTGGGCCTCGCGCGGCCTGGAGGTCGAGGGCGGCTGGCTGCACACCTTCGAGGCGCGCGTCGTGCCGCTGGAGGGCGACGAGGGCGCCGAGCGCCCCTGCCCCGTCCGCCTGGAGAGCGCCGACCTCGCCTACGCCGAGGCCGGGCAGACCGTCCTGCGCCGCTTCGGCCCCCGCGTCTACGTCGGCGACATCGCCCAGCTGTCGCTGCCCGAGGCCCAGCGCCTGGTCGCCGCGCTCACCGAGGTCATCGAGCGGGCGGCGACCGCCGAGCGCTGAGCGCTCTGCGAGGATCCGCGCAGCGGCGTCGCCGGGACGCCACCGACGGGAGGGCGCTGCGCATGGCTGCCGGCAGCACGGGACGGGCGGTGCGCGTCGACGCGCCGGGGAAGCTGGAGCTCGTCGAGGTGGAGGTCGCCCCGCCGGGGCCGGGCGAGGTCCTCGTCCGCGTCGCCTGGTGCGGCATCTGCGGCTCCGACCGCGAGGTCTTCGCCGGCACCCGCCCCGCCGAGTTCGTCCGCTACCCCGTCGTGCCCGGGCACGAGTGGTCCGGCACCGTCGAGGCCGTCGGCGAGGGCGTGCCCGCCGAGCTCGTGGGCCGCGGCTGCGTCGGGCAGGGCATCCGCACCGCCGACCACGCCCCCGCCTCCGTCGCCGGCGACACCGCCGCCTGGCCGCAGGAGTACGAGGAGACCGGCTTCACGCTGCCCGGCGGCTGGGCCGACCACCTCGTGCTGCCCGCCCGCTACCTGCACCTGCTGCCCGAGGGCGCCGACCTGCGCTCCGCGGCCGGCATCGAGCCCGCCGCGTGCGTGGCCGAGGCCGTCCTGCTCGCCGACGTCACCGTCGGCTCCAAGGTCGCCGTCATCGGCGCCGGGGCGCTCGGCCTGCTCGCCACCCAGCTGCTGCGCGGCGCCGGCTGCGAGGTCACCGTGGTGCACCGCACCCGCGAGCGCGAGGAGCTGGCCCGCACCTGCGGCGCGCGCCACTACGCCGTCTCCGACGAGGCCGAGCCGCTGTTCGGGACCTTCGACGCCGTCGTCGAGGCCGCCGGCGTGCCCGGCATCGCCCGGCTGGCCACCCGCCTGGGCCGCCCCGGCGCCCGCGTCGTCCTCACCGGCATCCCCGGCGAGGACAGCGACGACCTGTCCTCGCTGGAGCTGGTCTCCCGGCAGGTCCACGTCCTGACGGTGTTCGGCGCCCCCACCCGCGCGTGGGCGTACGCCGTGCGCGCCTTCTCGACCGGGATCCTCGACCCGTCGGTGATCGTCACCCACGAGTTCGACCTCGCCGACGCCGCCGAGGCCCTCGACCTGCTGGGCCGCCGCTCCGGCGCCCTGAAGGTCCTGCTCAAGCCCTGACCCCGCTCCCACCGCGGAAACCCGGGTCTCCAGCGTGTCGTCGTGCGCGACACCCTGGGAACCCGGGTTTCCGCGGTCACGAGCGCGGGCCGGCGCGCCGCCCCGGCGGGGGGCGCGAGACGGGCTCGGCACCGGCGCCTCCGCCGACCGACCGGGGCGCTGACGCTGCGTCGCGCGGTCGTCGCGCAGCGAGGTGGTGGCCCCGCGCACCTGCCGCCACGGTCCCGGCACGTGGTTGAGTGCTCACCCGTGCCGACCCCGGAGAGCCCTCCGACGCCGCCCCCGGTGTCCCAGGCGTCCCAGCAGCCCCTCCCGCCACGAGCCGCGGCCACCCGGTTGTCCACCCACTGCCTGCACGGCGTGCGGGCCGTCGGCGCCCTCCTCGTGGTCCTGGCGCACCTGACGGGTCCCCGCGGCTTCGAGGGCAAGGTGTTCGGCGGGCCCGGCGCCTTCGACGCCCTGCACGACGCGACGGTCGGCGTGGGCGTGGACGTCTTCCTCACCCTCAGCGGCTTCCTGCTCGTCCTCACCGCGGCCGGCCCGCGCTTGGGCGAGCGGTCCGCCGGCGCGTCGCTGTGGCGCCGGCTCGTGCGCGTCCTGCCGCTGTACTGGCTGGCCACCACGGGGGTCCTGGCGATCCACCTGCTGCTGCCGGGCGCGGTCAACAGCAGCCAGGAGCAGCCGCCGGACGTCCTGGCCTCCTACCTGCTGCTGCCCCAGCAGGGCCTGCCGCTGCTGCTGGTGGGCTGGACGCTGACCCACGTCGTGGGCTTCTACCTCGTCTTCCACGCCGGCCTGCTCACCGGCAGCGCGCGGGGGCTGTGGACGGTGCTGGGCGCGTGGGCCGCCGTCGTGACCGCGGCCGCGGTCGCCGTGCTCCTCGCCCCGCCGGGCGCGGCCGGGCCGTGGCTGGTGGCGCTGGGCAGCCCGCACAACCTGCAGCCGCTGCTGGGCGCTGCGCTGGCCCAGGCGCTGCTGGCCGGGTGGCGCCGCCGCGGCGGGCTCGCGCTGGTCACCGGGGCGGTCCTGCTGCTGGCGCTGACGGGGGCCCGGCTGCTGCCGGTGCCCGGCACCACGAGCGGCGCGTACCGACTGCTCGGCGTCACCACCGCGGTGCTGCTCCTGCTGTACGGGCTCCTCGCGCTGGAGCAGTCGCACCGCCGGCGCACCCCCCGGCCGCTGCTGCCGGTGGCCGCCTCCTCGTACTCGCTGTACCTGGTGCACGTGCCGCTGGTGGGGGCGCTGGCGGTCGTGGCCGGGCGGCTGCCGCTGCCCACGGCGACCCCGGTGCGGGTGGGCGTCGTCCTGCTGGTCCTCCTGGCCTGTCTGGGGCTGGCGCGGCTGGTGCACCGGTTCGTCGAGCAGCCGCTGGTGGCGGCGCTGACCGAGCGCCTGCCCGCGGCGCTGGCCCGCCGGCGCGCGCCGCGCGTCGTGGACGTCACGACCGCGGAGGCACCGGCCCGCCGCGTCCGCTGATCAGGCGGGCTCGACGGCCGCGGCGGTCACGTCCCCGCCGTGCAGGTGCAGGCCGTCGGCGCGCGCCTCGCAGGCCAGGGCGGTGCCGCAGGGGGTGGCCCCGGAGCTGACCGCGCACTGCCCGCCGGTGGCGTCGGGGACGGGGACGGGGACGGGCCGGAATCCTCCTGCCGGGAGACGTGCAGCGCCACCGAGCGGCCGGTGTCGAGCAGGACGACCGGTGCGCCGCCCGCGAGGACGGCTGCGGACGCGCCGGCCCGCCGCGGGGCGGCGGAGGTGGAGGCGACCGGGGACACCCCTGCGCGCTGGCGTCGACGCCGAGGCGGCGCTCACGACGGCGGCCCGGGGGTCTCGACGGTGGTGGGGGGGGGGGGCCCCCCCCCCCCCCCCCGGACCCGGGCGAGCTGGCCCGCACCGTGCACCTCGTCCACAACGGCGTCCTGGCCCTGTGGCCCCTGACGGGGACGCGGCCCCTGCGCGAGGAGCTGC
>NZ_JBEUEI010000062.1:0-8050 GCF_041020755.1 Kineococcus terrestris
CCCCCCCCCCACCCCCCCCCCCCCCCCCCCCCGCCCCCCCCCCCCCCCCCCCACCCCCCCCCCCCCCCCCCCCCCCCCCCCCCCCCCCCCCCCCCCCCCCGGCCCCCCCCCCCCCCCCCCCCCCCCCCACCACGCCGTCTCGCGGGCCCTGGCCCGGGCCGAGGACGCGGGCCAGCCGCCGGGCGAGGACGTGGTCGCGCCCCGGCTCGTCGTGCGCCGCACGACGGCGGCGCCCGGCGGGGCCGGGGCGCGGTGAGGGGTCCTCAGAGCTGCCCGACCAGACGCCCCTTGACCGGCGTCCAGCCGACGACGGTGCTCTCGGCGATCACGCCCTCAGTGGTGAACGGGTCCTGGGCGACGGTGCGCTCGACGGTGGCGGCGTCCTCGGCCTCGAAGACGAGGAACGCGCCCTCGGCGTCCGTCGGGCCCGAGAGGACCAGGGTGTCCCCGAGCCCCGACAGCCACTCGCGGTGGGTCGGGCGCACGCGGTCGCGCAGCGCGGTGTCGGGCGTGTAGCGGTAGGTGGCCACGAAGTACGGCATGCCGGGACGCTACCCGAGGCCCGCGCCCTCAGCCCTTGACGGCGCCCGAGGCGAGGCCGGCGACGTAGAACCGCTGCAGCGCCACGTACAGCACCACGCACGGCACCATGGCGATGACGGCACCGGCCACGAGGTAGCCGAAGTCCACCGCCCCGTAGGCGCCGGACTGCAGGTTCACCAGCGACAGCGGCAGCGTGTAGAGCCGGTCGTCGGTGAGGAACGTCAGGGCCCCGAGGAACTCCGTCCAGCTGGCCAGGAACGCGTACAGCGCGCTGGTGGCGATGCCCGGCAGCAGCAGCGGCCGCAGCACGGACACCAGGGAGCGGAACGTGCCCGCGCCGTCGACGCGCGCGGAGTCCTCGATCTCGTCGGGGATCGTCTCGAACGCGTTGCGCATGACGAACACGCCGAACGGCAGGTTCACCGTGGAGTAGAAGAGCACCAGGCCCAGCCGCGAGTCGGTCAGCCCCATCGCGTTCATCTGCAGGTACAGCGGCGTGATGATCGCCTGGAACGGGACCATCATCGTCACCACGACGAGCCCGAACAGCCAGTTCCGGCCGCGGAAGCGGAAGCGGCCGAACCCGTAGCCGGCGAGCGTCGCGAGCACCGCGGTGAGCACCGCCGTGCTGATCGACACCACGAGGCTGTTGCCCACCGCCCGCGCGATCTGCGCGTCGCCGGCGAACAGGGCCCGGAAGTTGTCCAGCGAGAGCTGGAACACCTGCTGCCACGTCGGGGAGGCGGAGACGATGACGTCGTTGGGCTGGAAGGAGCGCAGGACCGACCAGACGAGCGGGACGAGGAACACCAGCGAGGCCAGGGTCCCGCCGACGACGTACAGGACGAGCTTGGTGCGGCTCTCCGCCCGGCCCGTGGAGGACGGGCCCGGGGAGCCGCCGCGGGGGGACCTCGCCGGGCGCGGGGCGGGCCGGGCCGCGGTGGGCGTGCTGGGAGCGGTGGTGGACACGGGCGTCTCCTCAGTCCTTCTCGCGCAGCAGGCGGAACTGCGCGGCGGTGACGAGGCCGACGACGACCACCAGCACGATCGACAGGGCGGACGCCGCGCCGAGCTGCAGCTGGACGAAACCTCGCTGGTAGATGTACATGACGACGGTCTGGGTCTCGGTGCCCGGCCCGCCGCGGGTGAGGACGTAGAACTGCGTGAAGGCCAGCAGCGAGCCGATGACCGAGATGACCAGGCTCATGGCGATGGTCCGGCGGATCATCGGGATCGTGATGGAGCGCTCGCGCTGCCACCAGGTCGCCCCGTCGATCTCGGCGGACTCGTGCACCTCGCGCGGCACGCCCTGCATGCCGCCCATGAGCAGCACCATCGTCAGCCCGGACACGCCCCACACGATCATCACGCAGATGAGCCCGGTGGCCAGCCGGCCGTCGGCCAGCCAGGCCGTCGACCCGTCGGTGATCCCCAGCCACCGCAGCACCACGTTGACCGCGCCGGAGTCCGGCTGCGCCTCCAGGACGAGCAGGAAGCTCAGCGTCGTCAGGCCGATGACGTAGGGCAGGAAGAAGATCGTGCGGAACAGCGTCGACCCGCGCCGGTTGGAGCGCACGACGACCGCGAGGACGTAGCCGAGCACGAGGATCGGCAGGGTGACGATCGCCGTGTAGAGGACGGTGTACCCGACGGAGCGCCAGAACACGGGGTCCTGCGCGACGCCCAGGTAGTTGCTCAGGCCGGTGAACTCGTAGGAGCCGATGAGCGGCCAGTCCGTCATCGACATGTAGACCGCGAACGCCAGCGGCGCCAGGACGAAGACGACGACGAACGCCAGCGCGGGCGCGACCAGCAGCACCCCCTGGTGCGGCGGGTGCGTCAGGGACCTCGGCGGGCGGTGGCGGACGGCCTGCAGCGCACCGGTGGCCGCGGCGCGGTCGGTGCCCAGGCCCGCGACGCCGCTCACAGCTGCGCCTGCTCGAGGACGCGGGTGAAGCCCGCCTGGCCGGTCTCGATCCCGCCGTCCACGTCACCGTCGAAGACGGCCTGCCGGAAGGCGGCGATCCACGGGGAGTCCGGCTGGTTGAACAGCAGGTTGTAGGCGAGCGTCGTCGGCGCGTAGGCGTCCTGGATGCCCTCCAGCGGCGCGACGGCCAGCGGGTGCCGCTCGCGGTACTCCTCGGTGGCGGCGTCCGAGCGCACCGGCAGGTAGCCGCCGTCGGGCAGGTCGACCTGCTGCGGCAGGTCGAGGGCGAACCTGACGAACTCCCACGCCGCGGACGGGTTCGCCCCGCCGCGCGGCAGGCACAGGTTGTCGCCGCCGGCGAAGGTGGCCCGCCCGCCGTCGGGGCCGGGCAGCAGCACGACGCCCGTCTTGGCGCGCATCTCCTCGTCGGCGTTCAGCACGGCGAGGGAGTAGTTGCCGGGGAACATCCCGACGGTGCCGTCGCGGAAGTCGGCGCCCCAGCGGGCGCCGTCCCCGGAGAAGTTCGCGCGGGGCATCAGCCCCTCCTCCCACATCGTCCGGTACAGCTCGAAGGTGCTGCGGACCGAGGGGCTGTCCGCGACCGCGGCGCGCTGGTCGCCGACGTCCCCGACGACCGTGCGGTCCCCGGAGGCCCACACGTGCGGCTGGACGACGAACCCGAGGATGCCGGCGGAGTTCCCCTCGATCGTCCAGCCGTAGGTGCCGTCGCCGAGGGCGCCGACGGCCCGGGCCGCCTCGAGGATCCCGTCGAAGTCGGCGGTCACCTCGGCCGGGTCGCTGAACCCGGCGCGCTCCAGCAGCTCGGTGTTGTAGAAGAGCGCGGAGTTGTCCGCGATGTACGGCACGCCGTAGTGGCGGTCGTCGCGGGTGGCCAGCCCGAGCTGGCCGGGGTTCAGCGCGTCGGCGAAGTCCAGCTGCCGCACCAGGGGGGTGAGGTCGGTGAACGCGTCGCGGTAGATGAACAGCATCGAGTTGATGTCGTCGATGTCCACGACGTCGGGCACGTTGCCGCCGCGGATCGCGGTGGCCAGCTTGGTGACGTACTGGCCGTCCAGGACGGGGGTGACCTCGACGGTGATGCGGTCCTGCGAGGCGTTGAACGCGTCGACGGTCTGCCGCACGCCGGTGACGGTCGCCGCCCGGCACCACAGCCGCACGACGCCCTCCCCGTCCTGCCCGAAGCCGGTGGCGCCGACGTCGGCCTCGGGCAGGGAGGAGGCGCAGGAGGGCAGCAGCGCGCTCAGCGCCGCGAGCCCTCCCAGGCCCAGCACGTTCCTGCGGTGGAGCTCCATCGCTCTCCTCCGGTCCTGCCCGGCTCAGGCCCGCGGCAGCCAGACCCGCAGGGGGCCCAGCTCGCGGTTGGCCCAGGCGTAGTAGGGGACGGCCGTGACCTCGACGACCTCCGGCAGCGACGCGGGCGCCGGCTCGTCGGAGGCCGGCCGGTACAGCGGCCCGGTGGCCGCCGCGGCGGCGCGGCGCGCGGGGAACGTCAGCGTCGTGACGCCCTCCAGCAGGTCCGCGCGGTGCTCGGCGCGGGCGGTGCGCAGCTCGGCGACGTGGACGCGCACGTCGTCGGCGACGAGGCCCTCGGGCAGGTCCGGCTGCTCGACGCAGTAGACGAGCGGGCCGCGCTCGAGCGCGACGCAGCCGCGCACGGCGTCCACGCGCGGGTCGGCCTCGACCGGGCGGACCTCCAGCGGCAGCACCAGCTCGACGACGTCCCCGGCGCTCCACGCCCGGCGCACGCGCAGGTAGTCGCCCGGTTCGGCGTCCACCGGCCGCCCCGCGACGACGGCGCGGGCACCGGTGGCCCAGGCCGGCACGCGCAGGGCCAGCTCCCACTCCCCCGTCCCCGGGGCGGTCACCTCGACGCGCACGGTCCCGTCCCACGGGTAGTCGGTGGTGACGGCCAGCTCGGCGCCGTCGGCCCCGCGCACCGTGCCGGTGGCGTACTGGTGCAGCTGCACGCCGTCCGCGGACGTCGTGGCGACGTAGGCGTCCAGGCTGGACAGGGTCCGCATGATGTTCGGCGGGCAGCAGGCGCAGTCGAACCAGGGGCGGCGGCCGTGGGCGACGCTGCGCTCCTCGTCCGGGTGGGCGCCGTCGCGCAGCTGCAGGGCGTTGACGTAGAAGTACTCGGTCCCGCGCAGCGAGACGCCCGGCAGGAACGCGTTGTAGAGGGTGCGCTCGACGAGGTCGGCGTAGCGGGACTCGCCCGTGGCCAGCAGCATGCGCCAGCTCCACTGCACGCTGCCGATCGCCGCGCACGTCTCGGCGTAGGCGCGGTCGGGGCCCAGCTCGTGGTGGTCGCCGAACTGCTCCATGTCCCAGCGGGCGCCGATGCCGCCGGTCACGTACGTCTTGGTGGAGACCATGCCCTCCCACTGGCGCACCAGCGCCGCCAGCAGCTCCGCGTCGCCGGTCTCGGCGGCCACGTCGGCGGCACCGGCCGTCAGGTAGACGGCGCGCACCGAGTGCCCCTCGACGGTGGTCTGCTCGCGCACGGGCACCCGGTCGGAGAAGTACGTGGGCTGCTTGCCGTGGCGCTCGGTGATGCCGTGGCCGCGGGCGTCGACGAACCAGCGCGCCAGGTCCAGGTACTCGCGGGTCCCCGTCTCCCGGTACAGCTCGACCAGCGCCATCTCCACGACGGGGTGGCCGTCGACGTCCTCGACCTTGCCCGGCCCGAAGGTGGCGACGAGGTGGTCGGCGAGCTTCACCGCGACGTCGAGCAGCCCGGTGTCGCCCGTGCCGCGCACGACGGCGACGGCGGCCTGGAACAGGTGGCCTGCGCAGTAGTGCTCGTGGCTCCACGGCAGGTCGGTGTAGCGCTCGCCGCCACCGCGCACCTGCTGCACGGAGTCCAGGTAGCCGTCGGCGGCCTGCGCGGCGGCCACCGTGGCGGTGACCTCGCGGATCCAGCCGAGCAGCTCGGCGTCGGCCTCGCGGCCGTGCTCCCAGCCGGCGGCCTCCAGCCACTTGTAGACGTCGGAGTCCATGAAGATCGGGCCGCGGACGTCCCCGGTCTCCGTCCCCGCGGCGATGCGCAGGTTGCGCAGGTTGCCGGCGCTCTCCAGCTTCTCGTAGCCGGTGCGCAGGGCCTGGCGGCGGTTCGCCGCCTGCCGGGCGGACCAGAACCCGCCGGTGATGCGCGCGGCGCCGGTGGGCACGGGCCGCAGCGCCACGGCGGCGCCGGGGGTGGGGGCGGCGGGGGCGTTGATCGCCGCACCGGCCGTCGGGGTGGTCGTCACGAGCTCTCCCTCGAGTCGTCGGAAACATGCGGAACACGTTTTCTGCGGTGACCGTAGGGCCGCCCTCCTGGACCCGTCAAGACGCCGCCCGAGGCTGCTAGCCGGTTATGCTCCTGCCCTTCCGCGGGCGACGAGGGGGTGGACGTGACGGAAAATCTCGTTCCGGCACGGATCGTGGACGTGGCCGCGCTGGCCGGGGTGTCCGCCGGCACGGCCTCCAAGGCCCTCAACGGCACCGGGCAGCTGCGCGCCGAGACGCGCGAGCGGGTGCGCCGCGCCGCCGAGCAGCTGGGCTTCACGCCCGACGCCGTCGGCCGCGGCCTGTCCTCCGGGCGCACCTACACCGTCGGGCTCATCACCACCGACAGCTTCGGGCGCTTCTCCATCCCCGTCATGCTCGGCGCCGAGAACGCCCTGGGCGCCGGGGAGATGGTCGTCCTGCTGTGCGACAGCCGCGACGACCCGCTGCGCGAGCAGCACTACCTGCGCACGCTCCTGGCCCGCCGCGTCGACGGGATCATCGTCACCGGCCGGCGCACCGAGCCGCGCCCGCCGCTGCCCGCCCCCGTCCCCGTCGTCTACGCCTTCACGCCCTCGCAGTCGGACGAGGACTGCTCCCTCGTCGTCGACCAGGCCGGCGGGGCCGCCGCCGCCGTGCGGCACGTCCTGGACCTCGGCCGCACCCGCGTCGCCCACGTCACCGGGCCCGCCGACCACCACGCCGCCCGGGTGCGCGCGAGCGCCGCCGCCGCCGAGGCCGGTGACGCGCTGGTGGCCCCGCCGCTGCACGGCGACTGGTCCGAGCGCTGGGGGCGGCTGGCCGCCGAGCTGCTGCTGCGCCGCCACCCCGACGTCGACGCGGTCACCTGCGGCAGCGACCAGATCGCCCGCGGGGTCTGCGACGGCCTGCGCGACGCCGGCCGCCGCGTGCCCGAGGACGTGGCCGTCACCGGTTTCGACGACTGGGACGTCATCGCCCTGGCCTCGCGACCGCCGCTGACCACCGTCGCCCTCGGCCTGGAGGCCCTGGGCCGCCGCGCCGGCGAGCTGCTGCTGGACGCCGTCGCCGGCCACCCCGTCCGCGGCACGACCACGACGCCGACCCGGCTCGTGGTGCGGGAGTCCACCGTCGGCGTCTGAGGCCCCGCCCCACCCTCCGTGATCACGGAAGGTCGAGCGCTCACCGTCCATGATCACGGCGGGGTGGTGGCGAGGTGTGCGGGGTCGGTGGCCCTGGCAGCGTGGTGGACGTGGACGGCTACCCGGTCGGTGAACCGCACGACGGCGGGATGCTCGACGTCGGCGACGGGCACCGCCTGGCGTGGACGGTCAGCGGCCGCCCCGACGGGGTGCCGGCGGTGCTCCTGCACGGCGGGCCGGGCAGCGGTGCCGACCCGGCGTGGCGGCGGTTCCTCGACCCGGACCGCTACCGGATCGTCCAGCACGACCAGCGCGGCTGCGGGCGCAGCACCCCCTCGGCCGCCGATCCGGTCTGGGACCCGGCCACCGTGACCACCCCGCACCTGCTGGCCGACCTGGACCGGCTGCGCGAGCACCTGCGCGTCGAGCGCTGGCTCGTCCTCGGCGGGTCGTGGGGCTCGACCCTCGCGCTCGCCCACGCCCAGACCCGGCCCGAGCGGGTGCGCGGGCTCGTGCTGTTCGCGGTGGCGACGACGAGCCGGCGGGAGGTCGAGTGGCTGACCCGCGACGTCGGGCGGGTCTTCCCGCGCGAGCACGAAGCGTTCCGCGCCGCGGTACCGGCCGCCGAGCGCGACGGCGACCCGGCCGCCGCGTACGCGAGGCTGCTCGCCTCCCCCGACCCGGCCGTGCACGGCCCGGCCGCGGCGGCCTGGTGCGCGTGGGAGGACGCGCACGTGTCCCTGGCGCCGGGGCACCGGCCGTCGCGCCGGTTCGCCGACCCGCGGTTCCGCCTCGGCTTCGCGCGGCTGGTCACCCGGTTCTGGGCGCACGCCGGGTTCCTCGACGACGTCGCTCCGGACGGGGACCTCGTCGCCGGGGCGCACCGGCTGGCCGGGGTCCCCGGCGTCCTCGTCCACGGCCGCCACGACGTGTCCAGCCCGCTGGAGACGGCGTGGCGGCTGCACCGCGCCTGGCCCGGCAGCGACCTCGTCGTCGTGGACGCCGGCCACGGCGGCGACGCCTTCACGGCGCCGCTGGTCGCGGCCACCGACCGCTTCGCCGAGAGCTGACAGCACCACCCCCTCCTGCCCGTGATCATGGGTGGGTGAACGCTCACCCATCCATGATCACGGTGGGTGAGGGGGACGGCCCCGCCGCGCGCGCCACC
>NZ_JBEUEI010000063.1:0-8022 GCF_041020755.1 Kineococcus terrestris
CGCCGCGCGGCGGGGGGGCGCGGCCGGGGGGGGGGGGGGGGCCCCCCCCCCCCCCCCCCGGGGGCCCCGTCCCGGCCCGCGCGCGGCGGGCCGGGGGACGGGGCGGGGGCCTCAGCGGTAGTCGCTGCTGCCGTAGTCGAACTCCTCCAGCGGGACGGCCTGGCCGGAGCCCACGCCGAACTGCGCGTAGTCGACGTCGTCGTAGCCGGGCACCGAGTACATCTGCGCCTTGGCCTCCTCGGTCGGCTCCACCCGGATGTTGCGGTAGCGGGGCAGCCCCGTGCCGGCCGGGATGAGCTTGCCGATGATGACGTTCTCCTTCAGGCCGAGCAGCGGGTCGCTCTTGCCCTCCATGGCGGCGTTCGTCAGCACGCGCGTCGTCTCCTGGAAGGAGGCCGCGGACAGCCACGAGTCCGTCGCGAGCGACGCCTTCGTGATGCCCATCAGCTCCGGGCGGCCGGAGGCCGGCTGCCCGCCCTCCGCCATCACCCGGCGGTTCTCCTCCTCGAAGCGCGCGCGCTCGACGAGCTCGCCGGGCAGCAGCTCGGACCCGTTCTGCTCGATGATCGTCACCCGCTTGAGCATCTGGCGGACGATGACCTCGATGTGCTTGTCGTGGATCTGCACGCCCTGGGAGCGGTAGACCTCCTGCACCTCGTCGACCAGGTGCATCTGCACCCGGCGCGGGCCGAGGATGCGCAGCACCTGCTTGGGGTCGACGGCGCCCTGGACGAGCTTCTGCCCGACCTCGACGTGCGCGCCGTCCTCCACCAGCAGCCGCTGGCGCTTGGAGACCGCGTACTTGACCTCCTCCGAGCCGTCGTCGGGGGTGACGACGATGGAGCGGCCCTTGTCCGTGTCCTCCAGCGAGATCCGGCCGGCGACCTCCGAGATCGGCGCGTTCCCCTTGGGGGTGCGGGCCTCGAAGAGCTCCACCACGCGCGGCAGGCCGTGCGTGATGTCACCGGCCTCGGACGCGGCACCACCGGTGTGGAAGGTGCGCATCGTCAGCTGCGTGCCGGGCTCGCCGATGGACTGCGCCGCGACGATGCCGACGGCCTCGCCGATGTCGACGAGCTTGCCGGAGGCCAGCGAGCGGCCGTAGCACAGGGCGCAGGTGCCCACGCGGGACTCGCAGGTCAGGACCGAGCGGACCTTGACCGACTCGACACCGCGCCCGACGAGGTCGTCGATGACGACGTCGCCGAGGTCGGCGCCGGCGGCCAGGGCCACCTCGCCGTCCACCACGACGTCCGAGGCGAGGACCCGGGCGTAGACCGAGCTCTCGACGTCGTCGTGGCGGCGCAGCGAGCCGTCGGAGGCGCGCTCCGCGATGGGCATCTCCAGGCCGCGCACCGTGCCGCAGTCGTCCTCGCGGACGATGACGTCCTGGGAGACGTCGACCAGGCGGCGCGTGAGGTAGCCGGAGTCGGCCGTCCGCAGCGCGGTGTCCGCCAGGCCCTTGCGGGCGCCGTGCGTGGTGATGAAGAACTCCAGCACCGTCAGGCCCTCGCGGAACGAGGCCTTGACCGGGCGCGGGATGATCTCGCCCTTCGGGTTGGCCATCAGGCCGCGCATGCCGGCCAGCTGACGCATCTGCATCCAGTTGCCGCGCGCGCCCGAGGTGACCATGCGGGCGATGGTGTTGTGCGCGGGCATGGCCTGCTCGAGGTCGCGGGCGACCTCGTTGGTGGCCTGGGTCCAGATCTCGATGAGCTCCTGACGGCGCTCGTCGTCGGTGATCAGACCGCGCTCGTACTGCTGCTGGACCTTCTCGGCCTTGGCCTCGAACGTCTCCAGGATCGCCTGCTTGTTCGGCGGGTCGACGACGTCGGCGATGGAGACCGTGGTGCCCGAGCGGGTGGCCCAGTGGAAGCCGGCCTCCTTCAGGGCGTCCAGGGTCGCCGCGACCTGCACCTTGGGGTAGCGCTCGGCGAGGTCGTTGACGATCGCCGACAGGCCCTTCTTGTCCACCGCCACGTTGACGTAGCGGTAGTCCACGGGCAGGGCCTCGTTGAACAGCGCGCGGCCCAGGGTGGTCTCGACCAGCAGGTCGTCACCGGGCGCCCAGTCCTCGGGCAGCTCCCACTCCGGCTGCGGCACGACGCCCGACAGGCGGATGCGCACCGTGGCGTTGAGGTCGAGCTCCTTGGCGTCGAAGGCCATGATCGCCTCGGCGAGCGAGGAGAACACGCGGCCCGCGCCCGCCACGTCCTCGCGGTCGGCGGTCAGGTGGTAGATGCCGATGATCATGTCCTGGGTGGGCATGGTCACCGGGCGGCCGTCCGCCGGCTTGAGGATGTTGTTGGACGAGAGCATGAGGATGCGGGCCTCGGCCTGCGCCTCCGCGCTCAGGGGCACGTGCACGGCCATCTGGTCGCCGTCGAAGTCCGCGTTGAACGCGGTGCAGACGAGCGGGTGGATCTGGATGGCCTTGCCCTCGACCAGCTGCGGCTCGAAGGCCTGGATGCCCAGGCGGTGCAGCGTGGGCGCGCGGTTGAGCAGCACCGGGTGCTCGGTGATGACCTCGGACAGGACGTCCCAGACCACCGGGCGGGCGCGCTCGACCATGCGCTTGGCCGACTTGATGTTCTGCGCGTGCGACAGGTCCACCAGCCGCTTCATGACGAAGGGCTTGAACAGCTCCAGCGCCATCTGCTTGGGCAGGCCGCACTGGTGCAGCTTCAGCTGCGGGCCGACGACGATGACCGAGCGGCCCGAGTAGTCCACGCGCTTGCCGAGCAGGTTCTGGCGGAACCGGCCCTGCTTGCCCTTGAGCATGTCGGACAGCGACTTCAGCGGGCGGTTGCCCGGGCCCGTCACCGGCCGGCCGCGGCGGCCGTTGTCGAACAGCGCGTCGACGGCCTCCTGCAGCATGCGCTTCTCGTTGTTCACGATGATCTCGGGCGCACCGAGGTCGAGCAGGCGCTTGAGCCGGTTGTTGCGGTTGATGACCCGGCGGTACAGGTCGTTCAGGTCGGAGGTCGCGAAGCGGCCGCCGTCCAGCTGCACCATCGGGCGCAGGTCCGGCGGGATGACCGGCACGCAGTCCAGCACCATGCCCTCGGGCGAGTTGCGCGTGGTGAGGAACGCGGAGACGACCTTCAGCCGCTTCAGGGCACGGGTCTTGCGCTGGCCCTTGCCGGTGGCGATGACCTCGCGCAGGTGCTCGGCCTCGGCCTCCAGGTCGAAGCTCTGCAGGCGCTTCTGCAGCGCCGCCGCGCCCATGCCGCCCTCGAAGTACAGGCCGAAGCGCTCGCGCATGGCGCGGTAGAGCACCTCGTCGCCCTCGAGGTCCTGGACCTTGAGGTTGCGGAAGCGGTCCCACACGTTGGTCAGGCGGTCGATCTCGGCGTCGGCGCGACGGCGGATCTGCGCCATCTCGCGCTCGGCCGACTCGCGCACCTTGCGGCGCACGTCCGACTTGGCGCCCTCGGCCTCCAGCTCGGCCAGGTCGGCCTCGAGCGTCTTGGCGCGGGTCTCCACGTCGGAGTCGCGGCGGTTCTCGATCTCGCGCTTCTCGACCTCGATCTGGGCCTCGAGCGAGGACATGTCGCGCTGACGGCCCTCGTCGTCCACCCACGTGATCATGTAGGCCGCGAAGTAGATGACCTTCTCGAGGTCCTTGGGCGCCAGGTCCAGCAGGTAGCCCAGGCGGCTCGGGACGCCCTTGAAGTACCAGATGTGCGTGACGGGGGCGGCCAGCTCGATGTGGCCCATGCGCTCACGGCGGACCTTGGCCCGCGTGACCTCGACCCCGCAGCGCTCGCAGATGATGCCCTTGAAGCGGACGCGCTTGTACTTGCCGCAGTAGCACTCCCAGTCCCGGGTGGGACCGAAGATCTTCTCGCAGAAGAGCCCGTCCTTCTCCGGCTTCAGGGTGCGGTAGTTGATGGTCTCCGGCTTCTTGACCTCACCGTGCGACCACGTGCGGATGTCCTCCGCGGTGGCCAGCCCGATGCGCAGCTCGTCGAAGAAGTTGACGTCGAGCAACGTGATCTTCTTTCTGTCGTGTCCTGAGGTCTGACTGGTCAGAGGACCTCGCGGTCCCGGTGGCCGGCGGTGGCGGGCCGGGGGTGCTCCCCCGGCCCGCACCCGTCAGACCTCTTCGACGCTGCTCGGCTCGCGCCGAGCCAGGTCGATGCCCAGCTCCTCGGCCGCCCGGAAGACGTCCTCGTCGCTGTCGCGCATCTCGATGGCCATGCCGTCGGAGGAGAGCACCTCGACGTTCAGGCACAGGGACTGCATCTCCTTGATGAGCACCTTGAAGCTCTCGGGGATGCCCGGCTCGGGGATGTTCTCGCCCTTGACGATGGCCTCGTAGACCTTCACGCGGCCCAGCACGTCGTCCGACTTGATGGTCAGCAGCTCCTGCAGGGCGTAGGCGGCGCCGTAGGCCTCCAGGGCCCAGACCTCCATCTCGCCGAAGCGCTGGCCGCCGAACTGCGCCTTCCCGCCCAGCGGCTGCTGCGTGATCATCGAGTACGGGCCGGTCGAGCGCGCGTGGATCTTGTCGTCGACCAGGTGGTGCAGCTTCAGGATGTACATGTAGCCGACCGACACCGGGTCCGGGAACGGCTCGCCGGAGCGGCCGTCGAACAGCCGCGCCTTGCCGTCGCCCTGCACGAGGCGGTCGCCGTCGCGCGTGGGGCGGGTCGACTCGAGCAGACCGGTGATCTCGTGCTCGCGGGCACCGTCGAAGACGGGGCTGGCGACGCGCGAGCCGGCCGGCGCCGAGCGGATCTCCTCGGGGAGGAGCTCGGCCCACTCCGGCTGGCCCTCGACCTCCCACCCGCGGCTGGCGATCCAGCCCAGGTGCAGCTCCAGGACCTGACCGACGTTCATCCGGCTCGGCACGCCGAGCGGGTTGAGGATGACGTCGACCGGCGTGCCGTCCTCGAGGAACGGCATGTCCTCCACGGGCAGGATCTTGGAGATGACGCCCTTGTTGCCGTGGCGGCCGGCGAGCTTGTCACCGTCGGTGATCTTGCGCTTGTTCGCGACGTAGACGCGGACCAGCTGGTTCACGCCCGGGGGCAGCTCGTCGCCCTCCTCGCGGTCGAAGACCTTGACGCCGATGACGGTGCCGGTCTCGCCGTGGGGGACCTTCAGCGACGTGTCGCGGACCTCGCGGGCCTTCTCGCCGAAGATGGCGCGCAGCAGGCGCTCCTCGGGCGTGAGCTCGGTCTCGCCCTTGGGGGTCACCTTGCCGACGAGCAGGTCGCCGTCGCGGACCTCGGCGCCGATGCGGATGATGCCGCGCTCGTCCAGGTCGGCGAGGACGTCCTCGGCGACGTTGGGGATGTCGCGGGTGATCTCCTCCGGGCCCAGCTTGGTGTCGCGGGCGTCGACCTCGTGCTCCTCGATGTGGATCGAGGACAGGACGTCGTCCTGCACGAGGCGCTGCGACAGGATGATCGCGTCCTCGTAGTTGTGGCCCTCCCACGGCATGAACGCCACGAGCAGGTTGCGCCCCAGCGCCATCTCGCCGCCGTCGGTGGACGGGCCGTCGGCCAGCACCGTGCCGACCTCGACGCGCTGGCCCTCCTCGGCGAGCACGCGCTGGTTGTACGCGGTGCCGTGGTTGGAGCGGCGGAACTTCGCGACCCGGTAGGTCGAGGTCGTCCCGTCGTCGTTGCTGACCGTCACCAGGTCGGCGGAGACCTCGGTGGCGACACCGGCCTTCTCGGCCACCACCACGTCGCCGGCGTCGACCGCGGCGCGGAACTCCATGCCGGTGCCGACCAGCGGCGCCTCGGTGCGGACCAGCGGCACCGCCTGGCGCTGCATGTTCGAGCCCATGAGCGCGCGGTTGGCGTCGTCGTGCTCGAGGAAGGGGATCATCGCGGTCGCGACCGACACCATCTGGCGCGCGGCGACGTCCATGTAGTCGACCTCGTCGCGCGGGACGAACTCGGTCTCGCCGCCCTTGGCGCGCACCAGCACGCGGGCCTCCGCGAAGGAGCCCTCCGCGTCCAGCGGGGCGTTGGCCTGGGCGATGACGAAGCCGTCCTCCTCGTCCGCGGTGAGGTAGTCGACCTCGTCCGTGACGCGGCCCTCGACGACCTTGCGGTACGGGGTCTCGATGAACCCGAACGGGTTGATGCGCCCGTAGCTGGACAGCGAGCCGATGAGGCCGATGTTCGGGCCCTCGGGCGTCTCGATCGGGCACATGCGGCCGTAGTGCGACGGGTGGACGTCGCGGACCTCCATGCCGGCGCGCTCGCGGGACAGACCGCCGGGGCCCAGCGCCGACAGGCGGCGCTTGTGGGTCAGGCCCGCCAGCGGGTTGGTCTGGTCCATGAACTGCGACAGCTGGCTCGTCCCGAAGAACTCCTTGATGGAGGCCACGACGGGACGGATGTTGATGAGCGTCTGCGGCGTGATGGCCTCGACGTCCTGCGTCGTCATGCGCTCGCGCACGACGCGCTCCATCCGGGACAGGCCCGTGCGGACCTGGTTCTGGATGAGCTCGCCGACGCTGCGCAGGCGGCGGTTGCCGAAGTGGTCGATGTCGTCGACCTCGACGCGCACGTCGACGGGCTCGCCGCCCTTGACGCCCTGCATCGTCGTCTCGCCCGCGTGCAGCTTCACCAGGAACTTGATGGTGCGCACGATGTCGTCGACCGAGAGGACGCTGTTGGCCAGCGGCTCCTCCTGCCCCAGCTTCTTGTTCACCTTGTAGCGGCCGACCTTCGCCAGGTCGTAGCGCTTGGGGTTGAAGTAGAGGTTGTCGAGCAGGTTGCGCGCGGCCTCCTGCGTCGGCGGCTCGCCCGGGCGCAGCTTGCGGTAGATGTCCAGGAGGGCGTCCTCGACACCGGTGGTGTGGTCCTTCTCCAGCGTGGAGATCATCGACTCGTAGTCGGCGAACTCCTCGCGGATCTGCGCCTCGCTCCAGCCCAGGGCCTTGAGCAGCACCGTCACGGACTGCTTGCGCTTGCGGTCGATGCGCACGCCGACGGCGTCGCGCTTGTCGATCTCGAACTCCAGCCACGCGCCGCGCGACGGGATGATCTTGGCGGTCCACGTGTCGCGGTCGGACGTCTTGTCCGGCACGCGCTCGAAGTAGATGCCCGGCGAGCGGACCAGCTGCGAGACGACGACGCGCTCGGTCCCGTTGATGACGAAGGTGCCGCGGTCGGTCATGAGCGGGAAGTCGCCCATGAAGACCGTCTGGCTCTTGATCTCACCGGTGTTGCCGTTGATGAACTCCGCGGTGACGAAGAGCGGCGCCGCGTAGGTGAGGTCGCGCTCCTTGCAGTCGTCCAGGGAGTACTTGGCCGGCTCGAAGCGGTGGTCGCGGAAGGACAGCGACATGGAGCCGGAGAAGTCCTCGATCGGGGAGATCTCCTCGAAGATCTCCTCCAGACCGGAGGTGGTGGGGACGGCGAGTCCACCCTCCTGGGAGGCCGTCACCCGGTCCTGCCAGCGCTTGTTGCCGAGCAGCCAGTCGAAGCTGTCGGTCTGCAGCGCCAGGAGGTCGGGGACCTCAAGGGGTTCGTGGATCTTGCCGAAGGAGTACCGACCGGAGACGGTCAGCGCAGAGGTGCTGGGTGCGGACGCTGTGCGCGAGGCGGCCAAAGAGGGGTCCTTCCACGGGCCTGCGAACGTGACGCGCCACCCGCCCCACTCGGTCGTCCCACGGCGACGACCGGCTATATGACTCAGGGCAGCGCAAAACAGCAGGGTACCTTCGGCAGGCGCGGCTGTCCACCCCCTCTTCAGGGGCGCTCGCGCGGCACCGGCTCGGCCACCGACCTCGCTGTCGGCGCGGAGCGGGTGTCGTCCCGACCCGCCACGAGGATGGCCCCGAGCGGACCCGGCGTCAAGGCGGTCCGGCCCTCCTGGGGACGGCGTGTCGCCCGCGCGGCCCTCCCGGGTCCCTCACCAGGCCCTCACGAGCGCCCACGAGCCCCGCTCCCCCGCCCGGGCCCGGACGCGGGGGGGGGGGGGGGGGGGGCGGCGGGCCGGCCCCCCCGCCCGCGGGGGGGGCGGCGGGCCGCGGGGGGGGGGGGGCGGGGG
>NZ_JBEUEI010000064.1:0-5856 GCF_041020755.1 Kineococcus terrestris
CCCCCCCGCCCCCCCCCCCCCCCCCCCCCCCCCCCCCCCCCCCCCCCCCCCCCCCCCCCCGGCCCCCCCCCCCCGCCCCCCCCCCCCCCCCCCCCCCCCCCCCCCCCCCCCCCCCCCCCCCCCCCCGCTCAGGGGACGAACCAGTCGCGCTGCGGGTTGGACACCGACGGCACGACCCGCTCCACGTCCGGCTGGTGCGCCCAGCGCACGCCGTTGCCCAGCACCGTGCGCACGTGCGGGTGCAGGTACACCGGGTACTCCTGGTCGCCGGGGGAGAAGTAGAAGACCCGGCCGCGGCCGCGCTGCCACGTCATGCCCGAGCGGAACACCTCGCCACCGGCGAAGGAGCTGATGAACACCAGCTCCCCGGGCGGAGGCACGTCGAACGGCTCGCCGTACATCTCCTGCGTCTCGATGACGAAGGGGTTCGGCACGCCGCGGGCGATCGGGTGGGCGGTGTCGATCGTCCACACCACCTCGCGCTCGCCGTCGTTGCGCCAGGCCAGGGAGCCCGTGGTGCCCAGCAGGCGGGTGAAGAGCTTGGAGTAGTGCGCCGAGTGCAGCGCCAGCAGCCCCATCCCGCCCAGCACGTGCCGCTGCACGCGCTCCACCACGTCGTCGCGGACCTCGCCGTGGGCGATGTGCCCCCACCACAGCAGCACGTCGGTGCCGGCCAGGACCTCCTCGCTCAGGCCGTGCTCGTCGTCCTGCAGCACCGCGGTGCGCACCTGCGCGCCGGGCACCTGCTCGGCCACGAGGGCCGCCAGGGCGCCGTGGATGCCGTCCGGGTACCAGCCGGCGATCTCCGACGGCTGCTGCCGCGTCTCGTGGACGTTCTCGTTCCAGACCGTCACCCGCACCGGGTTCCCGCCGTCGGGCTGGCTCACGCGCGCTCCTCGAACTCGGTGGTCGTTCAGTCCTTCTTGGTGCCGAACATGATCTCGTCCCAGCTGGGGACGCTGGAGCGCTTCTGCGCCCCCGACCCGCCGGCGCGGCGGGCCGAGCGGTTGCGCCGCCGGGGCCCGGGCCGCGGCGGCTCCGCACCATCGCCCCCGGCCGCGCCGCCGCCCGATCCGTCGCCCGGTCCGTCGCCCGGTCCGTCGCCCGATCCGTCCCCCTCCGCCGCGGCGGCCTCGACGGGCTGGTCGGGGGCCTCGCCCGCGGGCGCGCGCCCCGCCCCGTCGGGTGCGGTGGTCGCGGGCTCCCCGCCGCTCGCGGGCCGCGACCCGCCGTCGGGCCGCCCGGGCGCCGCGGGCTCCTCGGAGGCCTCGGGCGCCTCCTCCGGCGCGCCCCGCCCGGCGGGCTCGCGCGCGGGGCGCCGGTCCGGCAGGACGCGGTCGTCGGGGTGCTCGTGCGGGGCCGAGTCCGCCGGGTGCGCCGGCGGCGGGTCGGCCAGCAGCGCGTCCACGCGCGGCGCCGCCGCGTCGGCCGGGTCCGGCTGCTCCTGCGGCGCGGTGCCGCCCCGCTGCTCGCCGGCATCCGGCGCGTGGCCGCCCGGGCGCACCCCGCGCCGCGCGTCCAGCGCGTCGAGCAGGTCCTCGGCCGAGCGCGCCCGGCCGCTGGCGCGCACCCCGCCGTCGGCCTCCACGTCGTACACGCGCTCCCCGGGGCGCAGCGCCTCGCCCACGCTGGCCAGCCGGCGCGCCGGCAGCGGCCCCGGCTCGGGCGGCTCCTCCTCCGAGAGCCAGCGGGCCTCGTCGTCGGTGGCCGACAGCACCCGCGAGGAGGGGTCGAACGTCCAGCGGCCGACCCGGCTGCGCCCGCCGGCCACGAACTCCACCTGCACCGTCCAGGCGCCCTCCTCCGAGCGCCAGGCGTCCCAGCGCGCGCCCTCGGGGTCCACCGCGCGCGCGGTCAGCCGGCTGACGACGACCTCGTCGAGGGTGCCCGCCCGCGCCCCGCGCCCGCACGGCGAGCGCCGCGCCAGGCCCGCGACGTGCGCCCGCTCGGCCAGCACGGGGCCCTCGTAGCGGCGCACGTGCTCCACGGGCAGCCCGCCCGCGGCGGCGACGTCCTCGGCGGTCTCGCCGGCGCGGATGCGGGCCTGGATGTCGCGCGGCCGCAACCGGGTGTCCATCTGGATCTGCAGCTGCCCGAGCCGGGCGCGGTCGCGGCGCACGGCCGCGCGCAGCGCCTCGTCCACCCGCAGCCGGTAGCGGGTGCCGTCCGCGGCGCCGAGCACGACGTGCTCCCCGTCGTCGTGGACGCCCACGAGCCTCAGGTCCTGCATGAGGTCTCCTCCCGGCGGTCGCTCGAGGTCCGGACCGGGGCCGGTCCGGGTCCGCGACCGGGTCCATCCTGCACCGGACCGGCCCCGGTGACCTCCACCGGGCGCGCACGGGGGCCCGCGGACGACCGGCCCGCGGGCGTGATCGAGGCCACGAGCCCCCGGACGGGCGGCTCCCGCGCGCGCCGGGGATGATGTGCGGCGTGAGCGACGCGACGCCCTACGACGCACTCCTGCTGCTCTCCTTCGGCGGTCCCGAGGGCCCCGACGACGTCATGCCGTTCCTGGAGAACGTGACGCGCGGGCGGGGCATCCCGCGCGAGCGGCTGGAGGAGGTCGCCGAGCACTACCTGCACTTCGGCGGCAAGAGCCCCATCAACGACCAGAACAAGGAGCTGCTGGCGCAGCTGCGCCGGGAGCTGGACGAGCGCGGCCTGGCCGGCCTGCCGCTGCTGTGGGGCAACCGGAACTGGGAGCCCTACGTCACCGACGTCCTGCGCGAGGCGCACGAGCGCGGCGCCCGGCGCGTGCTGACGGTCTTCACCAGCGCCTACTCCTCCTACTCCAGCTGCCGGCAGTACCGCGAGGACCTCGCCCGCGCCGCGCAGGCGCTGGCCGAGGAGGGGCGCGAGCTGCACCTGGACAAGGTGCGCCACTACTTCAACCACCCGGCCTTCACGGGGGTCAACGCCGCCGCCGTCGTGGCCGCGCTGGAGGAGCTGACCCCCGAGCAGCGCGCGGGCGCGCGCGTGGTGTTCGTCACCCACAGCGTCCCCACCGCGATGGACGAGGTGTCCGGCCCCCCGGCCGCCGGGGGCGGGGCCTACGTGCGCCAGCACCTGGACGTGGCGCGCTCGGTGGCCGAGCGCGTCGGGCGGCGCACCGGCACCGTGCCCGACTGGGACCTGGCGTACTGCTCGCGCTCGGGCCCGCCCTCGCAGCCGTGGCTGGAGCCCGACGTCAACGACCACCTGCGCGAGCTGCACGCGCAGGGCGTGCCCGCCGTGGTCGTGGCGCCCATCGGGTTCGTCAGCGACCACATGGAGGTCAAGTTCGACCTCGACACCGAGGCGCGCGAGACCGCGGAGGAGATCGGCCTGCCGTTCGCCCGCGCCGCGACCGTCGGCGCGGACCGCACGTTCGTCGCCGGCCTCGTCGACCTCGTCGAGGAGCGCGCCGCGCGCGCCCGCGGCGAGGGACCGGACCAGCCGGCGACCGGCGCGCTGGGCCCCTCGCACGAGGTGTGCCCGGTGGGCTGCTGCCGCAACCTGCGCGCGGAGCTGCCCGCCGCGACGGGCGAGGACTACCAGGCCCCGGCGCCGGTGTGAGCGGCCACCCGGCCCCCGACCCGCGGGAGCTGCTGGCCGTCGCCGAGGAGGTGGCGGCCGCCGCGGGCGAGCTCGTGCTGACCGGCCGCCCCGACCGCGTGGAGGTCGCGGCGACCAAGAGCAGCCCCACCGACGTGGTCACGGCCATGGACCACGCCTCCGAGCGGCTCGTCGCCGAGCGGCTGGCCGCGCTGCGCCCCGACGACGGCTTCCTCGGCGAGGAGGGCGGTCACCGGCCCGGCACCAGCGGGCTGACGTGGGTCGTCGACCCCATCGACGGCACCGTCAACTACCTCTACGGGCTGCGCAGCTGGTCCGTCAGCGTCGCCGTGGTCACCGACGAGGTCTCCGGCGCCGGACGCCCCGACCCCGCCACGTGGACGGTCCTGGCCGGCGCGGTGCGCGACCCGTCGGTGGACGAGACGTGGACGGCGGTGCGCGGCGGCGGCGCGCGGGTGCGCCGCGGCGGCTCGCCCGCCCGCGCGCTGCGCTGCCCGGAGGGCCCGGAGCTGGGCGCGACGCTGCTGGCGACCGGGTTCGGCTACGACCCGCAGCGGCGCGCCGACCAGGCCGCCGTCCTGGCCCGGCTCATGCCGCAGGTGCGCGACCTGCGGCGCATCGGCACCGCCAGCCTGGACCTGTGCGCCGTCGCGGCCGGGCGGGTGGACGCCTACTACGAGCTCGGGCTGAACCCGTGGGACTTCGCGGCCGGCTGGCTCGTGGCGCGCGAGGCGGGCGCGGTCGTGACGGACTTCACCGGCGGTGCGGCGGGCACCCACGGCCTCCTCGCCGCGGGTCCCCGCCTGCACCCGGTGCTGCAGCGCGCCCTGGCGGGCTGAGCGACCGCCCCGGGCGGGCCGGGGGACCCCCGCCCGCCCGGGAGGGCGTCAGGCGCAGGTCCGGGCGCGCAGCCCGGTCAGGTCGACGACGTGGGCGCCGGTCAGGTCGACCGGCGCGCGGTGGCCGTCGAGGTAGGCGAGGACGTCGGGCAGCGCCACGTCGTGGGCGGCGGCCAGGCGCACGAGGGACTCCAGCTCGGCCAGGTGCGCCTCGACGAGGTCGTCCTCGCCGGCGGCGGCCGCGGCCTCGATGGTGGTGCGGGTGCGCCGCACCCGCTCGGTCAGCTCGGCGACGAACGCGGCGGGGACGGTCGCGGGAGCGACGGCGGGGAGCGGTTCCTGCTCGGACACGGCACCTCCTCGTGGGGCGGACCCCGGGGGCTGGCGGGTGGTCACCGCGGGGCTCGGGCGAGCGTCGCGGCTGCGGGCGTGGTCGGGCGTCGTGCGGGTCGTGGTGGTCCGGCGGCGGTCCGGTGGACGCCGTGGTCCTCCGACGCTGCGGGGCCCGCGCGGGTTCCCCCGCCGCGGGCGCACCGCCGTCGGCGGGACGAGCGCACACTACGGCGCGGCGGGCGCGCGACCAACTCCTCGCGCGCCGCGGTGTGGACGGTGACCGGTGACGTTGCGCCGCAACGCCTCCGGCGCTGTCCACCGGGTGGCGCACCGGTGTCGCGGCGGTGTCGCGCGGGTGTCGGCGGGGCGTCGCGGCGCCGGGCGGGACACGGCCGGCCGGGCGCGCCGGTCACACCGCGGTCGCGCGCCGGTCCCGCCCCGGTCACGGTGCCGGCCGGTCACCGCACCCCGGTTCGTCAGCGCGGCGGCGGTAGGTCATGATGCCTCCTCGCCGTGCGCGGACCGTGACCACGACGGGACGCGGCGGAGGACAGGGACGAGGCAGGGACCCGAGGGGGACCGGGCATGGATCCGGGCCGTCGCACGTTCACCCGTGGGCGGTCCGGGCGCACGGCTCGACCGGGCTGCATCCGGCTGCGGGGGTCCCCCCCGCGCAGCCCGGGACGACGCGACGCATGGAGTGTGAGGCGAGGTCATGGCGACCGACTACGACGCACCGCGCAAGACCGACGACGAGCTGAACGAGGACTCCATCGAGGAGCTCAAGGCGCGCCGGACGGACAAGAGCTCGGGCGCCGTCGACGAGGACGAGACGGAGGCCGCGGAGGGGTTCGAGCTCCCCGGCGCCGACCTGTCCAACGAGGAGCTGTCGGTGCGGGTCCTCCCGCGCCAGCAGGACGAGTTCACCTGCACGAGCTGCTTCCTCGTGGTGCACCGCAGCCAGCTGCACGACACGGGCGGCGGGCGCATCATCTGCAACGACTGCGCCGCCTGAGCGGTGCCGGGGGGGGGGGGGGGGGGGGGGGGGCCGCCGGGGGGGGGGGGGGGGGGGGGGGGGGGGGGGGGCGGGGGGGGGGGGGGGGGGGGGGGGGGGGGGGGGGGGGGGGGG
>NZ_JBEUEI010000065.1:0-5833 GCF_041020755.1 Kineococcus terrestris
GGTTCTTGAGAACTCAACAGTGTGCCAAGTGTTGATGCCAATGTTGTAACCCCTGTGGCCATCTTCGTGCGTTGTGTGCGTGTGGTGGTCGTGGGTTTTCCTTTGGTGTTGTCCTCCATTCTCCTCGCCAGGGGGGTGGGGGTTTCGATGCCTGGGTTTGCTCGATGGTTGTGGAAGGCCGTTGGTCGTGAGACCGTATGGTTTTTTCTTCGGAGAGTTTGATCCTGGCTCAGGACGAACGCTGGCGGCGTGCTTAACACATGCAAGTCGAACGGTGAAGCCCTTCGGGGTGGATCAGTGGCGAACGGGTGAGTAACACGTGAGCAACCTGCCCCTGGCTCTGGGACAACCACTGGAAACGGTGGCTAATACCGGATACGACTCGCCCCGGCATCGGGTGCGGGTGGAAAGATTTCATCGGCTGGGGATGGGCTCGCGGCCTATCAGCTTGTTGGTGGGGTGATGGCCCACCAAGGCGACGACGGGTAGCCGGCCTGAGAGGGCGACCGGCCACACTGGGACTGAGACACGGCCCAGACTCCTACGGGAGGCAGCAGTGGGGAATATTGCACAATGGGCGCAAGCCTGATGCAGCGACGCCGCGTGAGGGATGACGGCCTTCGGGTTGTAAACCTCTTTCAGCTTTGACGAAGCCCCTCGGGGTGACGGTAGGAGCAGAAGAAGCACCGGCTAACTACGTGCCAGCAGCCGCGGTAATACGTAGGGTGCAAGCGTTGTCCGGAATTATTGGGCGTAAAGAGCTCGTAGGCGGTGTGTCGCGTCTGCTGTGAAAACTCAGGGCTCAACTCTGAGCTTGCAGTGGGTACGGGCACACTTGAGTGCGGTAGGGGAGACTGGAATTCCTGGTGTAGCGGTGAAATGCGCAGATATCAGGAGGAACACCGGTGGCGAAGGCGGGTCTCTGGGCCGTAACTGACGCTGAGGAGCGAAAGCATGGGGAGCGAACAGGATTAGATACCCTGGTAGTCCATGCCGTAAACGTTGGGCGCTAGGTGTGGGACCCATTCCACGGGTTCCGTGCCGCAGCTAACGCATTAAGCGCCCCGCCTGGGGAGTACGGCCGCAAGGCTAAAACTCAAAGGAATTGACGGGGGCCCGCACAAGCGGCGGAGCATGCGGATTAATTCGATGCAACGCGAAGAACCTTACCAAGGCTTGACATGCGCGGTGGCGCCTCAGAGATGGGGCTTCATTTAGGTGGTCGCGCACAGGTGGTGCATGGTTGTCGTCAGCTCGTGTCGTGAGATGTTGGGTTAAGTCCCGCAACGAGCGCAACCCTCGTTCCATGTTGCCAGCAGTTCGGCTGGGGACTCATGGGAGACTGCCGGGGTCAACTCGGAGGAAGGTGGGGATGACGTCAAATCATCATGCCCCTTATGTCTTGGGCTTCACGCATGCTACAATGGCCAGTACAGAGGGCTGCGATACCGTGAGGTGGAGCGAATCCCAAAAAGCTGGTCTCAGTTCGGATCGGGGTCTGCAACTCGACCCCGTGAAGTCGGAGTCGCTAGTAATCGCAGATCAGCAACGCTGCGGTGAATACGTTCCCGGGCCTTGTACACACCGCCCGTCACGTCATGAAAGTCGGTAACACCCGAAGCCGGTGGCCCAACCCCTTGTGGGAGGGAGTCGTCGAAGGTGGGACTGGCGATTGGGACGAAGTCGTAACAAGGTAGCCGTACCGGAAGGTGCGGCTGGATCACCTCCTTTCTAAGGAGCCCCGCGAAGCTCGGCTGCTGTCATGGGACAGCGGGTGGGTGTGGGGTGTTCTGTGGCCGTCTGCTCGAGCGCGTGTCTCGGGGGCGGTCTACGGGTGGAACGTCAACACGGTGGCTGCACCTGCTGGGTGCCTGCACTAGTACGACCGGTACCGCCTCCTTCGGGGGTCGGGACGCCTCCTTCGGGAGTGGTCTGGAACGTGGGGGTGCTGGTGGGGGTGGTCACCTGGCGCACTGTTGGGTCCTGAGGGACCGGGCCGGCCCCCTGGCGCAGCTTCGGCTGGGTGGGGGGTCTGCTGGTTGCTCTGGGTCGTGCCGTGGTCTGCACATCGGCTGTTGCTCCTCGTCGTCCTGCTGTCGTTTCGCAGGGGTGCTCGGGTGGGTGGGGGTGTCTGGTGCTGGCCGTCTGGCGGTGGGATCCGGTTGTTGTTTGAGAACTGCACAGTGGACGCGAGCATCTTTGTAGTGATGTTCGTCGAGTAGATTCCTTTGGTTTTTTGTGGTTCTCGGCTTGGCGCTGCGCGCCGTCTGCGCTTTCTCCGGTTCTGCCGGGGTGTGTGGTGGGTGGTTGTGTGGTGGTCAAGTGGGTAAGGGCGCATGGTGGATGCCTTGGCATCAGGAGCCGATGAAGGACGTGGGAGCCTGCGATAAGCCTCGGGGAGTTGGCAACCGAACGGTGATCCGAGGGTGTCCGAATGGGGAAACCCGGCCGTCGTCATGGGCGGTCACCCCCACCTGAATGTATAGGGTGGGTGGAGGGAACGTGGGGAAGTGAAACATCTCAGTACCCACAGGAAGAGAAAACAACAGTGATTCCGTGAGTAGTGGCGAGCGAAAGCGGAGGAGGCTAAACCGTGTCCGTGTGATACCTGTCAGGGGTTGCGGGTGCGGGGTTGTGGGAGTTCACCGGAGCCGGCTGACACCGGTTCGGGGAGTGAGAAAGTCGTGGTGTAGCCGAAGGGCCTGGGATGGTCCGGCGTAGTGGGTGAGACCCCCGTAGGCGAAACACTGCGGCCTCCTTGGGTGGGCGTCCCGAGTAGCACGGGGCTCGTGGAATCTCGTGTGAATCTGCCAGGACCACCTGGTAAGCCTGAATACTTCCTGATGACCGATAGCGGATAGTACCGTGAGGGAATGGTGAAAAGCACCCCGGGAGGGGAGTGAAACAGTACCTGAAACCGTGTGCCTACAAACCGTCGGGGCAGGACTCGTTCCTGTGACGGCGTGCCTTTTGAAGAATGAGCCTGCGAGTTAGTGGTGCGTGGCGAGGTTAACCCGGGTGGGGTAGCCGTAGCGAAAGCGAGTCCGAACAGGGCGTGTCAGTCGCGTGCTCTAGACCCGAAGCGGAGTGATCTACCCATGGCCAGGTTGAAGCGCGGGTAAGACCGTGTGGAGGACCGAACCCACCAGGGTTGAAAACCTGGGGGATGAGCTGTGGGTAGGGGTGAAAGGCCAATCAAACTCCGTGATAGCTGGTTCTCCCCGAAATGCATTTAGGTGCAGCGTCGCGTGTTTCTTGCCGGAGGTAGAGCTACTGGATGGCCGATGGGCCCCACCGGGTTACTGACGTCAGCCAAACTCCGAATGCCGGTAAGTCAGAGCGTGGCAGTGAGACTGCGGGGGATAAGCTTCGTAGTCGAGAGGGAAACAGCCCAGATCATCAGCTAAGGCCCCTAAGCGTGTGCTAAGTGGGAAAGGATGTGGAGTTGCGCAGACAACCAGGAGGTTGGCTTAGAAGCAGCCACCCTTGAAAGAGTGCGTAATAGCTCACTGGTCAAGTGATTCCGCGCCGACAATGTAGCGGGGCTCAAGCACACCGCCGAAGCTGTGGCACTCACACGTGAGCTCCACTCGTTCGTCTGCTCATCCTTCGGGGTGGGTGGTCGCCGGGTGCAGGTGTGTGGGTGGGTAGGGGAGCGTCGTGTGTGGGGTGAAGCGGCCGAGTGATCGTGTCGTGGACTGCACGCGAGTGAGAATGCAGGCATGAGTAGCGAATGACGGGTGAGAAACCCGTCCGCCGATTGACCAAGGGTTCCAGGGCCAGGTTAATCCGCCCTGGGTAAGTCGGGACCTAAGGCGAGGCCGACAGGCGTAGTCGATGGACAACGGGTTGATATTCCCGTACCGGTGTAGAACCGCCCATGGCGAGGCCGGGGATGCTGAGCACCCAAAGCCCCACTCTCCTTCGGGAGGGTGGTGGTGGCGCGTGCGACCCGATCCGGTAGTAGTCAAGCGTAGTAACAGGGGTGACGCAGGAGGGTAGCTTCCGCGTGGCGATGGTTGTCCACGTCCAAGGGTGTAGGGCGAGGTGTAGGCAAATCCGCACCTCACACAGCCTGAGACCTGATGGTGACCCCGTCTGGGGGAAGCAGGGTGATCCCATGCTGTCTAGAAAAGCCTCGGCGCGAGGTTCGAGCCGCCCGTACCCTAAACCGACTCAGGTGGTCAGGTAGAGAATACCGAGGCGATCGAGTGAATCGTGGTTAAGGAACTCGGCAAAATGCCCCCGTAACTTCGGGAGAAGGGGGGCCTGAGGCGTGAAGCCGCTTGCCGGCTAGCGTTTGAGGGCCGCAGAGACCAGGGGGAAGCGACTGTTTACTAAAAACACAGGTCCGTGCGAAGTCGCAAGACGAGGTATACGGACTGACGCCTGCCCGGTGCTGGAACGTTAAGGGGACCGGTTACCGCGCCTTCGGGTGCGGGACGCTGAGAACTTAAGCGCCAGTAAACGGCGGTGGTAACTATAACCATCCTAAGGTAGCGAAATTCCTTGTCGGGTAAGTTCCGACCTGCACGAATGGCGTAACGACTTCCCCGCTGTCTCAACCGCGAACTCGGCGAAATTGCACTACGAGTAAAGATGCTCGTTTCGCGCAGCAGGACGGAAAGACCCCGGGACCTTCACTATAGCTTGGTATTGGTGTTCGGGACGGCTTGTGTAGGATAGGTGGGAGACTGTGAAGCGCTCACGCTAGTGGGTGTGGAGTCGCCGTTGAAATACCACTCTGGTCGTTCTGGATGTCTAACTTCGGTCCGTGATCCGGATCAGGGACAGTGCCTGGTGGGTAGTTTAACTGGGGCGGTTGCCTCCTAAAGGGTAACGGAGGCGCCCAAAGGTTCCCTCAGCCTGGTTGGCAATCAGGTGGCGAGTGTAAGTGCACAAGGGAGCTTGACTGTGAGACGGACGTGTCGAGCAGGGACGAAAGTCGGGACTAGTGATCCGGCCGTGGAGTGTGGAATCGCGGTCGCTCAACGGATAAAAGGTACCCCGGGGATAACAGGCTGATCTTGCCCAAGAGTCCATATCGACGGCATGGTTTGGCACCTCGATGTCGGCTCGTCGCATCCTGGGGCTGGAGTAGGTCCCAAGGGTTGGGCTGTTCGCCCATTAAAGCGGTACGCGAGCTGGGTTTAGAACGTCGTGAGACAGTTCGGTCCCTATCCGCTGCGCGCGTTGGAAACTTGAGAAGGGCTGTCCCTAGTACGAGAGGACCGGGACGGACGAACCTCTGGTGTGCCAGTTGTTCCGCCAGGAGCATGGCTGGTTGGCTACGTTCGGAAGGGATAACCGCTGAAAGCATCTAAGCGGGAAGCCTGCTTCGAGATGAGGTTTCCGTGCCCCTTGTGGGTGAGAGGCTCCCAGCAGACTACTGGGTTGATAGGCCGGGTGTGGAAGCAACGACGATGAGAGTTGTGGAGCTGACCGGTACTAATAGGCCGATCACTTGACTGCCGCGCATCCAAGCACCACACACCCTTGAGCGAGTGATCGTTCGGGTGGGTGGGGGTGGGTGCGCCGGCCAAGCCCGAGTGCTGCAGACCTCCAAGGGTCTGCTCGGCAGGCATCTGCTGCAAAGAAGCTCTGTCCCAGAGCGTTGTTCGCGTCCACTGTGCGGTGTCTCAGACCGCAACCACCCCCGTACCGGGATTCCGGTCCCGCGGGCGGGGGGTTGTGCGTCGATCTGGACCGTGGTCCGGTGGTCATAGCGGTGGGGAAACGCCCGGCAACATTCCGAACCCGGAAGCTAAGCCCACCAGCGCCGATGGTACTGCCCGGGAGACTGGGTGGGAGAGTAGGACACCGCCGGCCACAC
>NZ_JBEUEI010000066.1:0-5516 GCF_041020755.1 Kineococcus terrestris
CCCGCAGCCCACCGCCCCCCCCAACGCCCCCCGCCGCCCCCCCCGCCCCCCCCCCCCCCCCCCCCCCCCCCCCCCCCCCCCCCCCCCCCCCCCCCCCCCCCCCCCCCCCCCCCCCCCGGCCCGGCGGGGGCCAGCAGCTCGACGGCGACGGCGCTGTCGCGGGGGTGGAAGCCGAGCAGGTGCGGCAGGGCGGCGAGGAGGTCGGCGGGGCCGCGCAGGCGCAGGACGTCGCCGCCGGGAGGGGGCAGCGCGGGAGCGGACGGGACCGGGTGGGTGCTCACCCCGCCACGGTCGCGGCGGTGCGGGCCGCGGCGGGGCGGGCGTCCACAGCGCGGCGCGCGGCGGGCCGCCGCGGGCGGTTGTGGAGCCCTCGGGGACCGGGCCGGCGCGGCTCAGGCGGGAGGCGCCACCGGACCGCCGAGCCCGTCGGCGGTGCCGTCCGCAGTGCCGTCCGCGGTGCCGTGCGCGCTGCCGCGCCAGTCGAGGTAGTCCTCGGTGGCCGTCAGCAGCGACCCGGCGACCCAGGCGGCGACGACCGCGTCGTCCAGCAGCCCGAGCAGCGGCAGGAACGCCTCGGGGACGGCGTCCACCGGGGAGACGAGGTACAGCAGCCCGACCGCCGCCAGGGCCACCCGGCCGCGGCCGGGGCCCGCCCAGCGGCCGGTGGCGCTGTCGCGCACGAGGCCGGGCAGGGCCCGCACCCGCGCGCCCAGGCCCGGCGAGCCGGGGCGGGTGCCCTCGCGGGCGGTGCGCCACACGACGGCCAGCGCCGCGCGGCTGCGCGGCGAGCCCAGCGCGGAGCGGGCGGCCGCGGCACCGCCGTGCGCCGTGGCGGTGACGGCCGGGGCGGGAGTGCTGCGCACGGGAGGCCTCCAGGGGCGGCGGGGGGGACGTGCGGGACGCACCGACCGCGCGGGGCGGTGCGCCCCGTCCAACACCGGCGCGGCGACCGGCGTTCCCGCCGAGCTCCCGGGACCGCGCGCGGGACGTGCCGGGGGGCTGCTCAGGCCGTCCGGGCGCCGTCCCTGCCGAGCGGGGGCAGGGCCCGCTCCGCGTGCTTGGCGATGCGGCGCAGCATGAGCCCGTCCAGCCCGGCCCCCGCGGCCCCGCCCAGCACGGGCACGAGGCGGCTGCCGGCGCGGAAGAGGCCCGAGCTGGCCGTGCGGGCGAGCAGGCGGAAGCCGACGCCCTTGTTGACGAGCATGAGGACCGCCGGGGGGACCCGCTGGGTGGCCAGCGCGGCGATGCGCCCGCCGGTGGGGATGCCCGCCGAGCGCAGCACGTCGGTGGCGTCGGCGCCGACCAGCGTCAGCAGGACGGCGCTGCGCACCTCCGGCCGGGAGGTGTCGTACCCGCGCAGGTCGGCGATCGCGGCGACGGTGCGGGTGGCCAGCACGTAGAAGCCGAGGACGTTGGCGGGCAGGGCGACGGGCAGCGTCACCAGCCCGCCCACCCCGGTGGCGAAGCCGCCGGCGGCGGCCATCCGAGTGTGCCGGCGCACGACGGCGTGCACGGCGGACTCGGTGCTGGGGTGGCGCCGGCGGGCGTCCGCGGCCACCGCGGCCGCGGAGTCGAAGGGGCCGCGGCCGTCGATGCCGACCGCCAGGAGACGGCGCACCAGCGCGGACGCGCGGGAGTCGTCACCCCGGCTCGCCGCGGCCAGCGGGTCCTGCACCTCGGCCGACCTGCGTCGCCGTCGTCCCAGCACGTGCGCTCCTCCCGCGCCCCGCACCCCGCTGGTGCTCCGGCGCGCCAGGCACGCTAGCGCCGCGGGCACCGGCGTGCGCGGTGAGCGCCGGGCGTCGGCGGGCGTCGGTGGCGCGGGCCGCGTCAGCGGGCGCGGTGCTGCTCGCGCAGGTACGCCGACAGCTGCTCCACGCCGCGCTCGACGTAGCGGCGGCGGCCGCGCCACCCGCGCGGCACCCGGCCCCCGGCCGCGGCCGGGGGCTGGTCGACCCGCGGCATCAGCGCCGGGCGCACGGGGCAGCGCAGGGAGCGACGGTCGCGCCACCAGGTGACGACGAACAGCGCCAGGAGGCACGTCAGGACGAGCAGCGACATGCGCTCCACATCGGCCGCCGGGGCCGCGGACTTCACCCCCTCCCGCACGATCCCTCCCCCGTTCCTCCCGGTCCCCTCCCCCGCGGGCCCCCGCGCCCGGGACGCCGGCGGCCGCCGCGGGTGCTTGGATCCTCGGGTGCCCCGTCCCGGCGCCCGTCGCGGCGCGGCCGAGCCCGTCGAGGGCGAGGCCCTCATCACCACCGGCTCCGCCCGCCTGGAGCGCGACCCCGACGCCGAGGGCGGCTGGTTCGTCCACGTCAACGGCGTGCCCAGCTCCTACGTGGACGTCGCCGACCCGACGAACCTCGTCTTCGAGTACCAGCAGTGGACGGCCGCCGTCCTCGACGCGCTGAGCGACCCGCCGCACCCGCTGCGCGCCGTGCACCTGGGCGGCGCCGGGTGCGCCTTCCCCCGCTACCTGGCGGCCACCCGCCCCGGCTCGCGCCAGCTGGTGCTGGAGGTGGACGAGCGCCTGGCCGACCTGGTGCGCCGCTCCTTCGGGGCCAGCGGCCCGGCGGGCTTCAGGCTGAGGGTCGCCGACGCCCGCGAGGGGCTGGCCCGGGTGCCGGACGGCACCCAGGACGCCGTCGTGCGCGACGCCTTCACCGGCGACCGGGTGCCCGCGCACCTGGTCAGCGTGGAGTTCCTGCGCGACGTGGACCGCGTCCTGGCCCCGGGCGGCGTGTGGATCGCCAACCTGGCCGACCGGCCGCCGCTGCCGCACTCGCGCGCCGAGGCCGTCACCGCGCGCGCCGTCTTCGCGCACGTGGCCGTGCTGGCCGAGCCGTCGGTGCTGCGCGGGCGCCGGTACGGCAACACGCTGCTGCTGGCCTCGCAGGCGCCGCTGCCCGTGGACCGGCTGGTGCGCGTCCTCAGCGGCGGCGCCGCCCCGGCCCGGCTGCTGGCGGGCGAGGACCTGGACCGCTTCGCCGCCGGGTCGACGGTCGTCACCGACGCCGCCCTGGGCCTGGACCCGCTCCCCGCGCCGCAGCACCCCGCCGACGAGCCCACCGACGAGCCCACCGACGAGCCCACTGACGAGCAGGAGCCCGATTCGTGACGTACGCGCTGCACACCCTCGCCGCCCAGGCGGGCCAGGCCGGTCAGGTGGGGCAAGCCGGTGGCCTGACCGGCTTCGTCCTCGACGTGGTCGACGCGCTGGGCGCGCCCGGCGCCGGCGCGCTCAGCTTCCTGGAGGTGGTGTTCCCGCCGATCCCCAGCGAGGTCGTCCTGCCGCTGGCCGGCTACCTCGTGCAGGTGGGGCGCATCGACCTCGTCGCGGTCCTCGTGCTGTCCACCCTCGGGGCGTGGCTGGGCTCGCTCGTGCTGTACGGGTTCGGCGCGGCCGTCGGGCTGCGCCGCGCGGCCGCGATCGCCGGGCGGGTGCCCCTGGTGGAGGCCGACGACGTGCACCGCTCGGCGGACTGGTTCCGCCGGCACGAGGGCGCCGCCGTCTTCACGGGCCGCTTCATCCCGGGCGTGCGCAGCCTCATCTCCGTGCCCGCCGGGGCGGCGCGGATGAACCTCGTGAAGTTCTCGCTGCTCACCCTGCTCGGCTCGGGCATCTGGAACGCGGTGCTCATCGGCATCGGCATGGCGCTGGGCACGCAGTACCGCCTCGTGGAGGAGTACGGGCACTACGTGGACTACGTCGTCTACGCGGTGCTCGCCGCGCTGCTGGCCCTGGCGGTGGCCCGGCGCGCGCGACGGGTGCGGGCCGAGCGCCGCACCGGCTAGGAGGGACGACGGCCGGGGCCCCTTGCGGGCGGCCCGCCGGCGCGGTGGGATGCCCTGCACGACGGGGCGGCGGTCCCGCCCCGCGCCCAGGGGCGGAGGTGCCGCAGCGGTGACGAGCGCGACGGACAGCACGAGCGGTCGGGGACCGGTCGACCCGGTCGACCCGGTGGAGCCGCCGGGCCGGGGCCCGCGGGCGGTGGCGGAGGTGCCCGTGCCGCGGGAGCGGGCGGGGCTGCGCCGGCCGGCGCGGCTGACCTCCCAGCTGCTGGCGGCGCGCGCCGCCTACGTCCTGCGCGGCAACGACCTGGGCACCATGACGTCCGCGGCGCCGCGGCTGTACCCGCACATGTGGAGCTGGGACGCCGCGTTCGTCGCGGTCGGGCTGGCGCGGCTGTCGGTGCCGCGCGCCGTCCTGGAGCTGGACACGCTGCTGGGAGCGCAGTGGGGCAACGGGATGGTCCCGCACATCGTCTTCGCCCCCGGCGAGAGCGGGTACTTCCCCGGGCCGGAGCGCTGGGGCTGCCACCTCGGCGTCCCGCACGCCCCGCCGTTCCCGGCGACCTCGGGCATCTGCCAGCCGCCCGTGCACGCGGTGGCCGTGCAGCGGATCGTGGAGGCGGCGCGGCGCCAGGGCCGCTCGGACCGCGAGGCCGCCGGCGACTTCCTGGACCGCGCCTGGCGCCCGCTCGTGGCCTGGCACCGGTGGCTGGCCACCGCGCGCGACCCGCAGGGGCGCGGGCGGGTCGTGCTGCACCACGGCTGGGAGTCGGGGATGGACAACTCCCCCCGCTGGGACGAGCCGTACTCGCGGGTGGTCGTGGGGGACCTGCCGCCCTACGAGCGCCGCGACACGCGGGTCGTGACGGACGCCTCGATGCGCCCCAGCGACCGCGAGTACGACCGGTACCTGTGGCTCATCGAGGAGATGCGCCGGGTGCGCTACGACGACGCCCTCGTGCACGAGACGGTGAGCTTCGCCGTGGAGGACGTGCTCGTCTCGGCGCTGCTGGCGGTGGCGTGCGACGTGCTGGCCGACCTGGGCGAGGAGCGCCAGCAGAGCGCGGCGGACGTGGCGGACCTGCGCTCGTGGGCGCAGCGGTTCCGCCGCGGCATGGTGGAGTCGGTGGACCCGGTGACGGGGCTGGCGCGGGACCGGGACGTGCGCACGGGGCGGTGGCTGGCCACCCCGACGGTGGCGGGGTTCGCGCCGCTGCTGTGCGGCGGGCTGCCGCGCGCCGACGAGGCGCGCCTGCTGGCCGTGCTGGACTCCGAGCAGTGGTGCGGGCACCCGGGCCTGGTGGCGCAGGTGCCGCCGTCCACGTCGCCGGCGGCGCCGGGGTTCCGGCCGCGCGAGTACTGGCGCGGGCCGCAGTGGCCGGTGGTGGCGTGGCTGTTCCACTGGGCGTTCGCCCGGCGCGGGTGGGCCGAGCGGGCCGCGGTGCTGCGCGAGGAGGGCCTGCGGCTGGTGGGCGCGGGCGACTTCGCCGAGTACTACGACCCGCTCAGCGGGGAGCCGCTGGGCAGCATGCAGCAGTCCTGGACGGCGGCCGCGGTGCTCGACTGGCTGTGCTGAGGCCGGCTGCGGGGCGCCGGCGGGGGGGGGGGGGGGGGGGGGGGGGGGGGGGGGGGGGGGGGGGGGGGGGGGGGGGGGGGGGGGGGGGGGGGGGGGGGGGGGGGGGGGGGGGGGGGGGGGGGGGGGGGGGGGGGGGGGGGGGGGG
>NZ_JBEUEI010000067.1:0-5197 GCF_041020755.1 Kineococcus terrestris
ATCGACCCGCCCTGGAAGTCCTGCCGGACCCCACCGGGCACGGGGAACTCCCCGGGGGGGGGGGGGGGGGCCCGGCGCGGCCGCCCCCCCCCCGCGCCGCCCCCCCCCCCCCCCGCCCCCCCCCCCCCCCCCCCCCCCCCCGCGCTCAGACGGCGGCGCTGAAGCCCGTCGGGTCCGCACCGGCCGGCACGGTGGTGCCCGACCCGGTCACGGACCCGGCCGCCACCCCGAGGTGGGCGTCGCGCGCGGCCTCCAGCAGCCGGCGCCAGGACTGCACGTTCGGCCGGCGCTTGAGCAGCGCGCGGCGCTCGCGCTCGGTCATGCCGCCCCACACGCCGAACTCGACGCGCGAGTCCAGCGCGTCGGCCAGGCACTCGGTGCGCACCGGGCACCCGCCGCAGATGGCCTTCGCGCGGTTCTGCGCGGAGCCCTGCACGAACAGCTCGTCCGCCGACGCCGACTTGCACGCGCCCCGGCCGGCCCACTCCAACGTCCACACCACGACGGCCCCTCCCGTCCGCGCCGTCCCGGCCCGTCGCTCGTGCGACGGGTCCCCCCGGGGCCGGCGGTTCCTGTGAATCCCCCTGACGCCCCGCGAGGGACGTGGCGCGAGCGTAGGGTCGGGGAGCCGCTCCGCGTCAGAGCCTCTTCGGGGGACCAGGGGTAGTCCCTTGTGACTAGTCCACCTCCCCGGCGCCCCTCCCCGTCCCCCGGCCGGGGGCCAGGACCTCGGACGACACGGCGCGTGACCGCGGATCGCGGTCCGGTCACGGTCCTGCGGAGGACGTGTGCGCGGCCCGGGTCACCCGTCCGGCCCGCTTACCCTCGACGCATGGCGTCCGACACGCACCGCCGCCCCCTCCTGCGCCTGCTGGGTGCCTTCACGGCCGTCAGCTGCGCCGCGGGAGTGATCGCCGCCGGGCTGGCCGTGCCCGTCGTGGCGGCCTCCGGCGCGGTGACCCGCACCGGGGTCGAGGTCTTCAACGAGCTGCCCTCCGACCTGGGCGACGACACCCTGTCCGAGGCGACGACGATCCTCTACGAGGACGGCAGCGTCATGGCGCGCGTGTACGACCAGAACCGCGTGGTCGTCGGGCTGGACGACATCGCCCCCGTCATGCGCGAGGCGATCGTCGCCATCGAGGACTCCCGCTTCTACGAGCACGGCCCCGTGGACCTGCGCGGCATCGCCCGCGCGCTGGTCTCCAACGCCGGCGGCGGCGGCACCCAGGGCGCGTCGACGCTGACGCAGCAGTACGTGAAGAACATCCTCGTCGAGCAGGCCGTCGAGGCCGACGACCCCGAGGCCGCGGCGCAGGCCGTGGAGTCCAGCGGCGTCGAGGGCTACGCGCGCAAGCTGCGCGAGATGAAGCTCGCCGTGGGCGTCGAGCAGGAGATGTCCAAGGACGACATCCTCACCGGCTACCTCAACGTCGCCTACTTCTACAACGGCGTGTACGGCATCGAAGCCGCCGCGCAGTTCTACTTCGGCAAGCCCGCCCGCGACCTGCTGCTGCCGGAGGCGGCGCTGCTGGCGGGCCTGGTGCAGAGCCCCGTGGCCTACGACCCGATCGACAAGGGCGAGGCGGCGGTGGGGCGGCGCAACGTCGTGCTGGACCGCATGCTGCAGCTCGGCAAGATCGACCAGGTCACCCACGACGAGGCCGTCGCCGCCCCGCTGCAGCTGAACGTCAACCGCAGCCGGCAGGGCTGCATCGCCGCCGACTCGGCCGCCTACTTCTGCGACTACGTCACCCGCGTCGTGGAGAGCGACGACGCGTTCGGGGCGAGCGTGGAGGAGCGCCGCAACCTGCTGCGCCGCGGCGGGCTGACGATCCGCACCACCCTGAACCGCCAGGTGCAGGAGATCGCCCAGCGGGCTGTGGACGAGCAGGTCAACCGCGGGCAGTCGGTGCGCACCGCCGAGTCGGTCGTCCAGCCGGGCACCGGCAACATCCTCGCGATGGTGCAGAACACGACCTACTCGGTGGACGAGGAGCAGGTCGGCGTCACCATGCAGAACTACAACGTCGAGCGCGCCATGGGCGGCGGGCAGGGCTTCCAGCAGGGTTCGACGTTCAAGGCCCTGACGCTGGCCGCGTGGCTGCGCTCGGGCCGCTCGCTGGACTCCACGGTCGCCGCTCCCGCCCGCGGCAACGACCCGTTCAGCGCGTTCACCGCGTGCGGGGAGAAGCTGCGCGGCCCCGTCTACTCCTACGGCAACTCCGAGGGCGGCGGCGGCGGCGTGATGACCGTGCGCCAGGCCACGGCCCGCTCGGTGAACACCGCCTACGTGTCGATGGAGAAGCAGCTCGACCTGTGCGACATCGCCTCGCTGGCCGAGTCGCTGGGCGTCTACAAGGGCGCCGAGAGCGAGAACTTCCTCACGAAGGAGGTCAACCGCAACCTCGACCAGTACCCGTCCCTGACGCTGGGCACGAACACCGTCACCCCGCTGTCGGTGGCCGGCGCGTACGCCGCGTTCGCCGCCGACGGCACGTTCTGCAAGCCGACGGCGATCCTCGAGGTCCTCGACACGAACGGGGCCCCGCTGCCGGTGCCGTCGGCGGACTGCACGCAGGCCCTGGACCCGAACGTGGCGCGCAACGTCACCGAGGCCCTGCAGGGCGGCTGGTCCTCGGGCACCGCGGCCCGCGTCTCCGGCAAGTCCCTGCTGCGTGGGCGGGACGTCGCGAGCAAGACGGGCACGACCAACCAGTCCGCGGACACCTGGTTCGCCGCGTACACGCCGCAGCTGGCGGCGGCCGCGTGGGTCGGGCACGCCGACGGGGTGCGCTCGCTGAACGGCGAGCGCGTCAACGGCCGCCGCGTGGGCCGCGTCTACGGCGCGACGATCGCCGGGCCGGTCTGGACGAACACCATCGGACCCGCCTCCGAGGCGCTGGGCCTGCCGCGGGAGCGGTTCACGCCGGGCTCCTCGCAGGGTCTGCGCACCGTGACGGCCGACGGGCGCCTGCGCGTGCCGAACGTCGTGGGCCGCGGCGTCTCCTCGGCCACGTCGATCCTCGAGGCGGCCGGGTTCTCGGTCCGGGTGGCCTCGGGCCGGACGTACTCGAACAGCGTGGGCGAGGGCCTGGTGGCCGCGCAGAGCGCCCGCAGCGCGAACGCCGGCGCGACGATCACCCTGACCCGCAGCGCGGGCCCGGAGCCGCGCCGCACGCCGTCGCCGACCCCGACCGAGACGCCGTCGGAGACCCCCTCCGAGACTCCCTCCGAGACCCCGTCGGAGACGCCGTCGAGCCCGCCCGCCGAGGGCGGGGAGGCGGCCCCTCAGGAGCAGCAGGCCACCACCGCCCCGCCGGAGTGAGCGGCGCCTGACGACAGACACCCGCCGTGTTCATGGATGGGTGAGAGCTCGACCATCCATGATCACGGCGGGTGTCGTCGTGGTGGGGGCGTCGCGGCACGCCCGGAGCGTCAGCCCTGCAGGCGGGCCCGCACGGCACCCGACAGGCGCTTGCCGTCGGCGCGGCCGGCGACCTGCGGCTTGAGCGTCGTCATCACCGCGCCCATGGCGCCCATCCCGGTCAGGCCCTCCGCCGAGGCCGCCATGACGGCCTCGTCGACCATCTGCGCCAGCTCCTCGTCGCTCAGCGGCGTGGGCAGGTAGCGCTCGACGACGCCCAGCTCGGCGCGCTCGCGCTCGGCGGACTCGGCGCGCCCGGCGCCCTCGAACGCGTCGGCGGCCTCGCGGCGCTTCTTCGCCTCGCGCTGCAGGACGGTGACGACCTCCTCGTCGGACAGGGTGCGCGCGGTCTTGCCGGCGACCTCCTCCGAGCGCACCGCGGACAGCACCATGCGCAGCGTCGAGGCGGTCAGCTCGTCGCGGGCCTTCATGGCGGTCGTCAGGTCGCGCTGGAGGACGTCCTTGCGGCCGGTGGGGTCGGGCGTCTCGTCGGGCATGCGCTCGGACGTCCGGTCGGGCATCGCGTCGGTCATGGGCCCGATGCTCCCACCGCGCCCGCACCGGGCGCCGGGGCGGGCGCGGGCGGCGGGCTGCCAGGATGAGCCGGTGCCGACACCGCTGAGGGCCCTGACCACCACGGCCGCCGCGGGGGCGGCCGCCGCCGCCGCGGGCTTCGGGTACGCGGCCCGGGAGGCGCGCTCGTTCCGCCTGCACCGCGCGTTCGTGCCGGTGCTGCCGCCGGGCGCGCGCCCGCTGCGCGTCCTGCACCTGTCCGACCTGCACCTGGTGCCCCGGCAGGCGGCGAAGCGGGAGTTCGTGCGCTCCCTGGACGCCCTGGAGCCGGACCTGGTCGTCACGACGGGCGACAACCTCGCCGCGCTGGACGCCGTGCCGGCGGTGCTGGAGACGTACGCGGGGCTGCTGCGCCGGCCGGGGGTGTTCGTCCTCGGCTCCAACGACTACTGGGCGCCGCGGCCGCGCAACTGGTCGGCGTACCTGTGGCGGCGGCAGGGCCCGAGCGAGGTGAAGGCGCCGCGGCTGCCGACGGAGGACCTGGTCCGCGGCTTCCGCGAGGCCGGCTGGGTGGACCTGGACAACGCCCGCGCCCGGCTCGACGTGGGCGGGGTCTCGCTGGACCTCGTGGGCGTGGACGACCCGCACCTGCGCTACGACCGCTACCCCTCCCGCGCCGGCCACGACGCGACCGGCACCGACCTGCTGCTGGGCGTCGCGCACGCGCCGTACCGGCGGACGCTGGACGCCATGACGGCCGAGGGCGCCGCGCTCGTGCTGGCCGGGCACACCCACGGCGGGCAGCTGTGCCTGCCCGGGTACGGGGCGCTGGTGACCAACTGCGACCTGCCGCGGGACAAGGCCGCCGGGCTGTCGCGCTGGGCGACGGGGAGCAGGGAGTCCTGGCTGCACGTCTCGGGCGGGCTGGGCACGTCGCCGTACTCGCCGTTCCGCTTCGCCTGCCCGCCCTCGGCGACGCTGCTGGAGCTCGTGCCGCGGCGCTGAGCGGGGGAACGTGGTGCGGAGCGGTCCCGCGCGTCGGCTATGCTCGTCCGCGGTTGCTCCGGGGTGTGGCGCAGCTTGGTAGCGCGCTTCGTTCGGGACGAAGAGGCCGCAGGTTCAAATCCTGTCACCCCGACCAGCAGGTCCACGACCAGGGGGGGGGGCGGGGGGGGGGGGCGGGGGGGGGGGGGGGGGGGGGGGGGGGGGGCGGGGCGTGGGGGGTGGGGAGTTATTTTGAGACGGCTGGTCGCCGTG
>NZ_JBEUEI010000068.1:0-3315 GCF_041020755.1 Kineococcus terrestris
GCCCCGCCCGCCGCGGCCGCCGGCACGAGCGCCGCCGCCAGCACCGTCCGCACGGCGGCCACCAGGTCCGCCGTCCCGGCGGCGGCCGCCTCCCGCCGGTCGTCGACGACCTCCACCACCGCCCCCGCCTCCCGCGCGGCGCGCAGCAGGGCCCGCAGCGGTCCGTCGAGCAGCGCCCGCGCGTGCAGGTCGTCGCGCAGCTGGCGCTCCAGCGCGGCGCACTCGCGCGCCAGCGCCGGCCAGTCCGCGCCGGTCCCGCCGGCGTCCTCGCCCCCGCCGCCGGTGGCCGGCCCGCCGGGCCGGCTCTGCGCCACGCGGCGCAGCAGCGGGACCACGTCGTGCTGCAGCTCCGCGCGCCGCTGCCGGGCGCTGGTGTCGCGGGCCGCGGCGGCGGCCGCCTCGGCGACCGCGACCCCGGCCCGCTCCTCGTAGCGGGCGACGTCCCGCTCGGCGCGGTCGAACAGGTGCCGCACCCCGGCGGTCGCCGCGCACCACATGATCGCCGGCTGGCACAGCGCGGCGATCGTCACCGCGTCGGTGCCGGGCGGGTCCGCGGGCAGCACGCAGACGGTGACCACGGCCGCCAGGCCCAGCTCCCCGGCCAGCGCCGCCCGCCAGCGGCGCCGCACGACGAGGGCCGCCGCGACGACCTGGACCGCCCCGGGCCACCAGTTGGCGTAGGTGCGCCACGCCTCCACCGGCAGGTGCGGCATGACCATCAGCCCGGCCAGCGGCAGCACGGCCGCGGCCGCCCACGCCTGCGCCGCGCTCAGGTGCACGGGCCCGCCGCGCAGCGGCCGCAGCAGCCACGCGCTGACCCCGCAGACGAGGACGACGGCGGCCAGCGACAGGGCGGGCGCGCGCGTCGTCTCCAGCGACAGCAGCGCCACGAGCGGGGCGTGCGCGAACAGCCACAGCGGCGCCCCGACCGCGCACGCGCGCTGCACGGGCGTCACGGCGCGCCGTCCCCGGGCGCGGCCAGCGGCACCCGCAGCACGACCCGGGTGCCGCGCCCGGGCGCGGACAGCACCTGCGCGCGCCCGCCGACCGCCTCGACCCGGCGGGCCACGGACACGGCCAGGCCCAGCCGGCCACCCGCGACGGCGGCCGGGTCGAAGCCGACGCCCTCGTCGCGCACCTCCACCACGACGGCGCCGTCCGCCACGGCGGCCGCGACGGTGGTCGGGGGCACCGGCCCGCCCGGGCCGCCGCCGTGCCGGACGGCGTTGCGGACGGCCTCCGCCGCGGCGTCGGCCACCGCGTCGGCCACGTCGGCCGTCAGCCGGGCGCCGGCGGGTGCGGCGGCGAGGGCGCCGACCTCCACGACGGCCCCGGGGGCGCGGCGGTGCGCGGCCTCGGCCAGGCGCCCGGCCAGGCCCGCCGGCCCGGCCAGCGGCACGGGGGCGGGGGCCGCGTCGCGCCCCAGCCGCCGCAGCGCGGTCCGGGCGGCGTCCCCGGCCACCGCCCGGTCCTCGCCCGTGCGGGCCGCCGCCGCCACGGACAGGACGGCCAGCACGTCGTCGTGGACGATCGCGTCCCAGCGCGCGTGCTCGCGCTCGGCGGCGCCCGCGGCGGCGGCGCGGGCGGCCGCGGCGTCCGCCTGGGTGCGCGCGGTGGCGACCTGGTCGGCGGCGGCGCGGACGGCCTGCACGGCGACGGAGGCGGCGGCGACGATGACGAGCAGCAGGAGACCGTCCAGGACGACCTCCAGCGGGGTCTGCCGCCACGTCCCGGTCAGCGGGAGCGCGCCGCGCACGGCGATGTGCACGAGCCCCAGGACCAGCGCGGGTCCCAGGGGCAGCACCACGGCGGCGGCGCCCACCGTCGCCGGGGACAGCGCCAGCTCCCACGGCGCCGGTGCCCCCGCGGCGGCCGGCGGGGCGAGGACCGCGTGCCCCAGGACGAGCGCGTTGCCGGTGACCACGACGGCCCAGCAGGCGCCCCGCAGCCCCTCGCCCGTCCAGGCGGCGCGCACCAGCGCGACGACCAGCCCGACGTGCGCGGCCGCGGCGGTGGCGGACCACCAGGCCGGTTCGGCCGTCGTGCGCCCCAGCAGGTCGGTGGCGACGGTGGGCCAGATGGACACCAGGGCCACGGCGACCACCAGGGCCACCAGGCGGCGCACGCCCCGCGCGCTCACCCGCGGCTCACCGCCCGCTCACCCCGCAGGGTCGGGGTCCGGGGGCGCGGCGCGCGGGCCGGGCTCGTGGGGGCGCAGGACGCCGTCCTCGACCGCGCGCCGGTACAGCTCCATCCGCGTGTAGGCGGGCCGGTCCAGGGCGGCGTACTTGGCCCGGATGCGCTTGAGGTAGCTCTTGGCGGTCTCCAGGGTCACCCCCAGGCGCAGCGCCACCGAGCGCGCGGGCATCCCGCCGGCGTACAGCTCCAGGACGCGCCGCTCCTGCGGGGACAGGTGGTCGGCCAGGTCGGCGTCCACCTGCAGCGCGGCGGCCGTCTCGGCCGAGGCGAGCGTCTCCCCGGCGGCGACGGCGCGCACCGCCTCGGCGACCGTGGCCACGGGCCGGTCCTTGAGCAGGACGCCCTGGGCGCCCGCCTGCAGCGCCTCGAGGGCTGCGTCGTGCTGGCGGCCCTCGGTGTAGACGACGACGCGGCAGCCGGCGTCGACGAGGGCGGTGACGTTGTCGCGGGGGCGGGAGCCGTCGCCCAGGCGCAGGTCCAGCAGGACGACGTCCGGCGCCGGCTCGCCGTCCGCGCCGGCGAGCAGCTCGGGCACGGTGGCCGCCGTGCGGGTCAGCCGCAGGCCCGGGTCGACCCCGGCCAGCTCGACCCGCAGGCCCGCCAGCAGGGCCGGGTGGTCGTCGACCGCGGCCAGGCGCAGCGCGCCGCGCGGGTCCCCGTGCTCGGCCTCGTGCGTCACGACCCCTCCACTAGCCCGCAGGGGGCCGTCGTCTAGATGAGGTGCACACCGTAGCGAGCCCGCGGCGCGCCGACCCGCGGCGCGCGCTCCGGCGGCGCCGCGGCCGTGGGCGGGAGGCGCCCGGGCGCCCGGGCGGTGGACGGCGGGTGGACGGCCGGTGGACGTCTGGTGAGCACCCCGGTGCGCGCGACGCCGGGGCGGCGCGGGAGCCCCGAAAGGGGGTCGCGCTCGCGCCCTCGTGGCCGAGCGCGTTCTGGGAGGATGCTGGACGCGCACCCCGCCGGGGGGACGGGGTGCCGTCGACGCAGGAGGAGGGGGGGGGGGGGGGGGGGGGGGGGGGGGGGGGGGGGGGGGGGGGGGGGGGGGGGGCGGGGCGCGTGGGCGCGCGGATCCCCGCGCGCGCGCGCTGGCGGACCTCCTCGGGGCGGGGGCGGCGG
>NZ_JBEUEI010000069.1:0-2878 GCF_041020755.1 Kineococcus terrestris
GCGCCTGCCGGGCCCACCCCCACCCCCACCGTGAACATGGACGGTGCACCGCTCAACCACCCCACCTCCTCGCCGTGATCATGGATGGGTGCACGCTCACTCATCCATGATCACCGCGGAGAGTTCGCGCGGCGGGGTCCACAGGCGACGTCTGGACGCGCGGAGCGGTGCGCTGGGCACGAGCGCCGGGGACTCCCTCGCGCCGGCAGCACGCTGCCCGGCGTGCCCGAGACCCTCCCCCGGCGGCGACACCGCGCCGCCACCGCACTGGCCGACCTGACGAACGACGAGCACTACCGCGCCGCCGCCCTCGGCGAGCTGCTCCCAGCCGGGGCGGCCCTGGCTCGCCGCACCGCCGCCCACCGGCACGGCTTCCGGCTGCGCATGCCCCACGAGCGCACGACCGACCTGCCCGTGGAGTGCGTCGTCCCCACCGGCCGCGACCCGGTCCGGCGGAGCGGGGTGCGCAGCTGGACCGCGGCGCTGCCCGGCGAGGACGTCGAGCTGCTGGACGGCCTGCCGACCACGACCGCCCTGCGGACGTGCCTGGACGTGGCTCGGTGGGAGACCCCGCCGCTGGGACTGGCCATGCTGGACAGGGCGTTGCGCGTCGGGCTGCTGGACCCCGAGGCGGCCCTGCAGCAGCTGGAGCGGCAGGCCGGGGAGCGCTTCGTCGCCCGCGCGCGCCGCCTGCTCCTGCTGTGCGACGCGGGTGCGGAGTCGCCGGGCGAGTCGTGGTTGCGGCTGCGGCTCGCGGACGCCGGCTTCCCGCCACCCGTGACGCAGGTGCTCGTCCCGCGCCCGCGCCGCGCACCGCTGCGCCTGGACCTGGGCTGGCCCGATCGCGGCGTCGGCGTGGAGTACGACGGGCGTGAGCACCACGAGGGCGCGGCCGCGGTCGCCCACGACGCCGCGCGCCGGGAGGAGCTGCTGGCACTGGGCTGGACGGTGGTCGGCGTCCACGCCGGGCACGTCCTGGGCCGCTCGACCGAGCTGGAGCGCGGTGTCGGGGAGCTGCTGGGCCTGGAACCCGTGCTCCGCCGCACGTGGTGAACCGCTCAACCGTTCATGATCACCGAAGATCCACCGCCGTGATCACGGATGTGCCGACGTCGCACAAATCCATGATCACGGCGGTCGGGGACGGGGCAGGTACGGGGGTGGGAGAGGAGGGGACGGGTCAGCGGGAGGGGCGGGCGAAGGGCGTGGCGTCCAGGCCGTCGACGAGCTCGCGCAGGGAGTCCAGGACCACGACGGCGCCCGCGCCGGTCAGCTCCTCCTCCGCGTACCCGCCGGTGCGCACGGCGACCGACGTCATGCCCGCGTTGCGCGCGGCCTCGCAGTCCCAGCGCGAGTCCCCGAGCACGACACCCGCCGAGCCGCCGACGCTCGCGAGCGCCGTCTGCAGCAGGTCGGGCGCCGGCTTGGTGGCCTCGGCGTCCTGCGAGGAGGTCCACCCGTGGCACAGCTCGCGCGCGTCGAGCAGGTCCAGGAACGCCTCGACGTGCTGCGGCTTGCCGGAGGAGGCCAGCACCACCGTCCAGTCCCGGCGGCGCAGCTCCTGCAGCAGGTCGCGCGCGCCGTCGAAGGGCCGCACCTCCGGCAGCAGCGGGTCGAACTCCTCCGTCCACGCCTCGCGGGCCTCGTCGCCGTGCTCGCGCTCGAACTCCTCGCCGGCGACGGCGGGCACGAGCTGGTCGCCGCCCATCCCGATCGCGCGGTGGACGCGCCACACGGGCAGCGTCACGTCCCAGCGGCGGAACGCCCGGAACCAGGCCAGGGCGTGGTGGTAGTTGGTGTCGACGAGGGTGCCGTCGACGTCCAGGACCGCGGTGTCGGCCACGGGTGTCCTCCAGGGGTTTCGGGGTCGGTCACGCCGCGACGTCGACGCAGAACAGCCGCCGGGGGTCCTGCAGCAGGGCGGGGGGCCGCACGTCGGCGCGCTCGGCGCGCCCGTTCCAGCGCACGCGCCGGCGGTGCCGCACGGCCACCCCCTTGCGCCCGTCGAACTCGTACCCGCCGAGCACCTCGCCGAGCAGGACGGCCTCCTCGCGCTCGACGGGCAGGCCCACCTCGTCGCCGGGAGCGAGCTCGTGCACGAACGTCTCCAGCACGCGCAGGTCCTTGCCGGGGCGCTTGCCGGGGCTGACCTCCTTGAGCAGCGCGCGCAGCGACTGCCCCTCCTCGCGCACGCGCACGTCGACGTCCACGCCGGACTCGGTGCCGAGGCCGACGACGCCGTCGGTGAGGAACTCCGCGAGCGCCTCCGGAGAGGACGGCCGCACGATCCACACCAGCCGCCCGGAGCCCCGCGCCGGGGGTTCCAGCGACGGCGGGTCGGGCCACACGTAGGGCAGGTCGTCGGGGTCCTCGTCGCCGAACAGGGGCCGGTAGAAGTCCGGGTCCTTGCGCAGCAGGGCGGAGCGGTGGCTGCGGTGCAGGGCCTCGTCGCCCAGCCAGTACGGCAGCAGGCCGTCGGCGGCCAGGTCGGCCTGGGTGCGCCCGGCGACCTCGGGGGCGAACTCGGCGATGAGCCGGCGCGTGGAGTCGGCCCGCCCGGGCCGCGTCCACGCGTCCACGCACGCCAGCCCGTAGGCGACGAGGGCGGGCGTGCAGCCGCGCCACATCCGCACCGCGGGGTGGTTCACCCAGCCGTAGTCGGGCAGTTCGAGGGCGCGCAGCACCTGCAGCGTCTCGACGCGCTGCTTGCCCAGGCGCGGCGCGTCGAGGACGGCGGCCGAACGCGCGAAGTCCGCGTACGGCAGGAAGGTCTGCACGTGCTCCACCCTGTCGCGGGGGGGGGGGGGGGGGGGGGGGGGGGGCGGGGGCGGGGGGGGGGGGGGGGGGGGGGGGGGGGGGGGGGGGGGGGGGGGGGGGG
>NZ_JBEUEI010000006.1:0-158026 GCF_041020755.1 Kineococcus terrestris
CCCGCGCGCCCCCCCCCCCCCCCCCCCCCCCCCCCCCCCCCCCCCGCCCCCCCCCCCCCCGCCCCCCCGCCCCCCCCCCCGCCCCGGCGGCGGTGCGGGCGGTGCGGGCGGTGCGGGAGAGGTGGGAGCGGGCGTCCTCGCCGGCGACGACCTCGTCGCGGTCGTGCGCGAGCTCGCCGCCCGGCGCGCCGACGCCCTGCGCACCCTGGACACCGAGGCGCTCACCGGTGTCGACGCCGGCGGCTCCCCGGCCCTGCTGGAGGACGTGCGGCTCGTGGAGGACGTCCGCGCCCGGGGGGCGCGGTGGTCCGGCCTGGCCTTCGACGTGCGCGAGGTGGTGGTCGAGGAGGCGGGCGCCGACCGCGCCGTCGTCCTGGCCACCGTCGTCACCGGCGCCCACGAGGTCCAGTCGGCCGACGGCTCCCTGACGGCCGTGCGCGCCTCCGAGCCGCGCGCGTCGCGGCTGGTCCTCGTGCGCGTCGACGGGCAGTGGCGCGTCAGCGACGTCGCCTGACGACCGCGAGGGCCGGGCGGCCGGGCGCGGCGGGTGTCAGGCGCTCGCGAGCCAGTCCGCGACGGCGTCGGCGTCGGGGTGGCGGAAGCGGAACCCGGCGTCGAGCAGGCGCTGCGGCACCACGCGCTGGCTGCCCAGGACCTGCTCGGCCAGGGGGCCCAGCGCCACCTTGAGCGCCGGTGCGGGCACCGCGAGCAGCGTCGGGCGTCCCAGCGCCCGGCCCAGCGCCCGCGTCACGACGACGTTGCGCGCCGGCGTGGGGCACACGAGGTTGACCGGGCCGGACAGGTCGCCGTCCAGGACGAACGTCACGGCGTCGAGCAGGTCCGGCATGGAGATCACGCTCCACCACTGCCGGCCGCTGCCCAGCCGCCCGCCCAGGCCGAGGCGGAAGAGCGTCAGCATGCGCCCGAAGGACCCGCCGTCGGGGCTGGCGAGCAGACCGGTGCGCAGCAGCGCGGTGCGCACGCCCTGCTCGGCGGCCGGCGCGGCCGCGGCCTCCCACTCCTCGCACAGGTGGGCCAGGAAGTCGTCCCCGCGCGGGACGTCCTCGGTGAGGACCCGCTCGCCGCCCTCGCCGTACCAGCCGATCGCGGAGGCGTTGAGCAGCGCGGCGGGCCGCTCGTCCTGGGCCAGCAGGGCCCGCACGAGGGTGCTCGTCGAGCGCAGCCGCGAGGAGCGCACCACCTCGCGGTAGGCGGGGGTCAGCCGGTGGTCGCCGATGCCCGCGCCGGAGAGGTTGACCGCCGCATCCACCCCGCGCAGCTCAGCGGGGTCCAGCCGGTCCGCGTCGGGGTCCCAGCGCACCTCGTCGGGCCCGCGCACGGGACGGCGGACCAGGACGGTGACGCGGTCCCCCCGCGCGCGCAGCTGCGCGACGAGGTGCCGGCCGATGAGGCCGCTGGCTCCGCTGACGACGACGTGCACGGGACCTCCCGGTGGTGGGGTGGCGCGGTGACGCGACGGGCCCCGCCCCTGCGGGGGCGGGGCCCGTCACCGCGGTGGGGCTCAGAGGCCGAGGTCGCCCTCGAAGGCCCCCTCCTCGATGCGCTTCTTCACCGTCTGCAGGAAGCGGGCGGCGTCCGCGCCGTCGACGATGCGGTGGTCGTACGACAGCGCCAGGTACATCATCGAGCGGATCGCGATGGTGTCCTGCCCCTCGGCGTCCGGCACCACGACGGCGCGCTTGACGAGCGCGCCCGTGCCCAGGATCGCCACCTGCGGCTGGTTGATGATCGGCGTGTCGAACAGGGCGCCGATGCTGCCGGTGTTGGTGATCGTGAAGGTGCCGCCGGCCAGGTCGTCCGGGGTGATCTTGTTGCTGCGGGTGCGGGCGGCCAGGTCGCCCACCTTGCGGGCCAGGCCGCCGAGGTTGAGGTCGCCGGCGTCCTTGATGACGGGCGTGATGAGGCCCTTGGGGGTGTCGACGGCCATCGAGATGTTCTCGCTGGCGTGGTAGACGATCGAGTCGCCGTCGACGCTGGCGTTGAGGCTGGGGTGCTGCTTGAGCGCCTCGACCGCCGCCTTGATGAAGAAGGGCAGGAAGGTCAGCTTCGCGCCCTCGTTGGCCAGGAACCGGTCCTTGGCCCGGGCCCGCAGCCGCGCCACGCGGGTCACGTCGACCTCGATGACGGTGGTCAGCTGCGCCGACGTCTGCAGCGACTCGACCATCCGCTGGGCGATGATCTTGCGCAGGCGCGACATCTTCTCGGTGGTGCCGCGCTTGGCGGACACCTCGACCGGCTTCTCCTGCGACGGGCCGCCGGCGGGCTTGGCCGCCCCGCCCGAGGGCGCCGGCTGCGCCTTGTCGGCGGCCGCCCTCTCCGCGGCGGCCTTCGCCTCGTCGGCGGCGGCCTGCACGTCCTGCTTGCGGATGCGCCCGCCCACCCCGGTGCCGGTGACGGAGGACAGGTCGACGCCGAGGTCCTTGGCCATCTTGCGCACCAGCGGCGTGACGTAGGTGCTGCCGCCGGTGGGCTGCGGCTGCTCCTCGCGGCGCGGCGCGGGGGCCTCGCGCGCCGGCTCGGGGGCCTTCGCGGTCTGCGCGGCCTCCTGCGGCCGGGTCGAGGGCTGGTTGGCCCGCTCGGCCTGCTCGCGGGCCTGCTCGCGCTCGGCCACCTCGTCGGCCAGGGACTCCTCGGCCGGCGGCTGCGCGCTCTCCTGCTGCTGGGGGGCCTCCTGCTGCGGAGCCTCCTGCTGCGGAGCCTCCTGGCCACCGCCGGAGCCGCCCTGCTCGGAGGCGTCGCCGATGCGGGCCAGGTCGGTGCCCACTTCGACCGTCTCGTCCTCGCCGACCAGCACCTCGAGCAGCGTGCCGGCCACGGGGGAGGGGATCTCGGTGTCGACCTTGTCGGTGGACACCTCCAGCAGCGGCTCGTCGACCTCGACGCTGTCGCCGACCGACTTCAGCCACCGGGTGACGGTGCCCTCGGTGACGCTCTCGCCCAGGGCGGGCATCTGGACGGCCCGACCGCCACCGCCGCCGCCCCCGGACGGCGCGGCCGCCGCGGCCGGCGGCTGCTCGGGGGAGGGCTCCTGCTCCTGCTCGGGCGCCTGCTGCGCGTCCTGCTCCGACGGCGGCTCGGGAGCGCTGTCCTGCTGCGGGGCCTCCTGCTGCCGGGCGTCCTGCCCACCGCCGGAGCCGCCCTGCTCGGAGGCGTCGCCGATGCGGGCCAGGTCGGCGCCCACCTCGACCGTCTCGTCCTCCTCGACGAGGATCTCCAGCAGGGTCCCGGCGACGGGGGAGGGGATCTCGGTGTCGACCTTGTCGGTGGACACCTCCAGCAGCGGCTCGTCGACCTCGACGGTGTCGCCGACCGACTTCAGCCACCGGGTGACGGTGCCCTCGGTCACGCTCTCGCCGAGCGCTGGCATCTGCACCGGGTTCGACATCTGAGTGGTTCTCCTCACGGACGGGTGACGCGGCGCCCGGAGGACGCCGAGGGGTCTCGGGCGGGTCAGGCGTGCGTGTGCAGGGGCTTGCCGGCGAGGGCGAGGTGGGCCTCGCCGAGCGCCTCGTTCTGGGTCGGGTGGGCGTGCACGAGCGCGGCGACCTCCTCGGGGAAGGCCTCCCAGTTGACGATCAGCTGCGCCTCGCCCACCTGCTCGCCCATGCGGGTGCCGACCATGTGCACGCCGACGACCGGGCCGTCCTTCTGGCGCACGAGCTTCACGAAGCCCGTGGTGCCGAGGATCTGGCTCTTGCCGTTGCCGCCGAGGTTGTACTCCACGACGTCGACGTCGCCGTACTTCTCGCGCGCCTTGGCCTCGGTGAGCCCCACGGAGGCGACCTCGGGGTCGCAGTAGGTGACCTTCGGGATGCCGTTCTCGTCGATCGGGGCGGGTGCGAGACCGGCGATCTCCTCGGCGACGAAGATGCCCTGCTGGAACCCGCGGTGGGCCAGCTGCAGACCCGGGACGATGTCGCCGACCGCGTAGACGCCCTCGACGTTGGTGCGCAGGCGCTCGTCGGTGAGGACGAAGCCGCGGTCCATCGTGATGCCCTGCTCCTCGTAGCCCAGGCCGGCGGTGTTCGGGCCGCGGCCGACGGCGACCAGCAGGAGGTCCGCCTCGAAGGTCTTGCCGTCCTCCAGCGCCACCGTGACGCCGGAGTCCGTCTGCTCCACGCCCTTGAACCGCACGCCGAGGGAGAACTTGATGCCGCGCTTGCGGAACGCGCGCTCCAGCGCCTTGCTGGAGGCCTCGTCCTCGAGGGGGACCAGGTGCGGCAGGGCCTCGACGATGGTCACCTCCGCGCCGAAGGAGCGCCACACGCTGGCGAACTCCACGCCGATGACGCCGCCGCCGAGGACGACGACGCGGTCGGGCACGTGGTCGAGGTTGATCGCCTGCTCGCTGGTGATGACCCGGCCGCCGACCTCCAGGCCGGGCAGGGAGCGCGAGTAGGAGCCGGAGGCCAGCACGACGTGCTTGCCGGTGTAGCGGGTGCCGTCGACCTCGACGGTGTCCTTGGCGACCAGGCGGCCCTCGCCGGCCACCAGCTCGACCTTGCGGGACTTCACCAGGCCCTGCAGACCCTTGTGCAGGCGGGCGACGATGCCGTCCTTGTACTTGTTGACCCCCGCCATGTCGATGCCCTCGAGGGACGCGCGCACCCCGTAGGTCTCGGACTCGCGGGTGGAGTCGGCGACCTCCGCGGCGTGCAGCAGGGCCTTGGTGGGGATGCAGCCGCGGTGCAGGCAGGTGCCGCCCAGCAGGTCCTTCTCCACGAGGGCCACCGAGAGGCCCAGCTCGGCGGCGCGCAGCGCTGCGGCGTAGCCCCCGCTGCCTCCCCCGAGGATGACGACGTCGTACTCCTGGCCGGCGGCTGCTGCCACGGGACTCTCCTGAGGTTCGGGCTCCTGCGACTGGTCCGGCGCGATTCTTCCACCACGCCCCGTGCGCAGCGCGAGGGGGCGCGCGCGCCGGGTCCGCACCGGGTCCGCGCCGGGCCCGGACGCGCGACGGCGGCGGTACCCCGCGGGTACCGCCGCCGTGACGAGGGGACGTGCGGGCTCCTGCCCGGCTCAGCGCTCCTTCTCGGTGACCGTGGACTCCTTGCGGGCGGTGACCACCGACTCCTTGCGCGCGAGGACGACCGTCTCCTTGCGGGCCTCCTTGCGGCCGGTGACCGTGGACTCCTTGCGGGCCTCCTTGCGGCCGGTGACCGTGGACTCCTTGCGGGCCTCCTTGCGGCCGGTGACCGTGGACTCCTTGCGAGCCTCCTTGCGCGCAGTGACCGCGGACTCCTTGCGGGCCTCCTTGCGCGCCAGGACGACCGTTTCCTTGCGGGCCTCCTTGCGGCCGGTGACCACGGCCTCCTTGCGGGCCTCCACCACGGCCTCCTCGCGGACCTCGGCGGCGGCGACCGCGGTCGACGTGGCCGCCAGCGGCTCGGCCGAGGCGGTGCCGGCACCCGCGACGACGACGCCCGCGGTGAGGGCCGTGGCGGCCGCGGCGACGGCGGCGCGGCGGGCGAGGGTGGTCAGGTGCGACATGCGGAGCCTCCGAAGCGTGTGCGGTGACCCGCCGGTGCGGGCCGGAGCAGGGTGACGTCCCCCGATGGCCGTCACCGTGAGCATAGCGGGTGTAGCTCAGGGTGCACGGCTGTCGAGGAGGTGCCCGCCTGACGCGGTCGTGGACGGTTCCGGGAGCGCGCGGGAACGGGGCGGCGCCCCGCTGGCGCGCCGCCCCGCCCGGGACCGCGTCAGCCCGCGGCCAGGTCCTCGGCCAGCGCCACCAGCGTGCGCACGGCCACGCCGGTGCCGCCGCGCGGCGTGTAGCCGTGCGGCTCGCCCGTCAGGAACGACGGCCCCGCGATGTCCAGGTGCGCCCACGGCAGCGGACGCCCCGCCGCGTCGGTCCCGATGAACTCGCGCAGGAAGATCCCCGCCACGAGCATCCCGCCGGCGCGGTCGCCGATGTTCGCCAGGTCGGCCACCGGGGAGTCCAGGCTCGCCCGCAGCTCGTCCGGCAGGGGCATCGGCCACAGCTGCTCGCCGGCGCGCTCGGCGGCCGCCAGCACGTCCGCCCGGAAGGCGTCGTCGTTGCCCATCACGGCCGAGACGCGGTTGCCGAGCGCGACGACCTGCGCCCCGGTCAGCGTGGCGACGTCCACGACGCGGTCCGGCTGCTCCTCGCCGGCCGCCACGAGCGCGTCGGCCAGCACGAGGCGGCCCTCGGCGTCGGTGTTCAGCACCTCCACCGTCTTCCCGCCGCGGATCGTCAGCACGTCCGAGGGGCGGATGGCCGTGCCCGAGGGCATGTTCTCCGCCAGGGCCAGCCACGCGGTCACCCTCACCGGCAGCCCCAGGCGGGCCGCGGCCGCCACGGCCGCCAGGACGGTCGCCGCGCCGGTCATGTCGCTCTTCATGGTCTCCATCGAGCCCGCCGGCTTCAGCGACAGGCCGCCGGAGTCGAAGGTGATGCCCTTGCCGACCAGGGCCAGGTGCGCCTTCGCGCCCCGGGGGGAGTGCTCGACGACCACGAGCCGCGGCGGCCGGCTGGAACCCTGCCCGACGCCGAGGATCCCGCCGTAGCCGCCGGCGACCAGCTCGTCCTCCTCCAGGACGCGCAGGCGCAGCGAGGTCCCGTCGACGACGCGGCGGGCGGCTTGCGCGACGTCCTCGGGGGCGAGGTCGGCCGGCGGGGTGTTGACGAGGTCGCGGGTGAGGGCCACGGCCTCGCCCAGCACCGCGGCGCGCTCCAGCGCCGCGCGGGAGGCCTTGTCGCGCGGCTTGCCGACGAGCACCGAGACGTCCTCCACGGGAGCGCGCCCGGCGAGGTCGGCGGGGTCGGCGGTCTTGTAGCGGGTGTAGGCGTAGGCGCCCAGGGCGGCGCCCTCGGCGACCGCGGCCACGGCCGCGGCGTCGGGGGCGGGCAGGGCCACCGCGACGCGGCGGCGTCCGGCCAGCGCGCGCACCGCGGCGCCGACCGCGCGGCGCAGCACCTCCTGCGCGGCGGGGCCGGTGGGCCCGCCGGCGGGAGCCGTCTCCTCGCCCAGCCCCACGAGGGCGACGAGCGGGGTCGCCAGGCCCGCCACACCGGGGACCAGGTGCACCTCCTCGGCCCGCCCCCGCGCCCCGAGCGCGGCGAGGGCGTCGGTCAGCGCGGTGCGCGCGGCGCGCGGGAGGTCGTCGACCCCGGTGAGCCGGGGGGCGGCGCCCGCACCGGCACCGGCGACGACGCCGAGCACGAGCGCGTCGGCCGCGACGCTCTTGGCGGACTTGCCGGACAGGTTCAGCGTGACCACCCGCGGCACCCTACCGAGGCGGTGTCGCGGACCTCCCGGGCGCGGGTCGCGGCTCAGCCGGCGGGAGCGGTCCCGGGACCCGGCGCGGGCTCCTCCCGGGTGGGCTCGTGCTCCTCCGGCTCCCGGGGACCGGGCTCCTCCGGCTGCACCTCCCCGGTGCCGCCCGCACCGCCCGGCCCGACCGCCGCGGGGGCGGCCGCGCGGGGCGCCGAGGCCGCGTCGGCCGCGGCCAGCACCTGCGCCGCCCGCAGCAGCGGCACGGCCGCCAGCGCGCCGGTGCCGCCACCGCGGCCGGCGCCGAGGTCGAGCAGGGGGACGAGCTTGAGGCGCTCGGCGGCCAGGGCCTGCGCGGGTTCCGCCGTGCGCGCCCCGACCCGCCACCAGCCCTCCGCGCCCGGCACGCCGCGGGAGGCCACCAGCGCGGCCGCCAGCGACACCGCGCCGTCCAGGAGCACGGGGGTGCGCCGCGCGCTCGCGCGCAGCAGGAACCCGACGGCCGCCGCCACGTCGGGACTGCCGACCGCCTGCAGCAGCGCCACGGGCCGGGTGGCCAGCTTGCGGGCCCGGCGGGTGGCGTCGCGCACGGCCGCGGTCTTGCGCATCCAGCCGTCGTCGTCGACGCCGCTGCCGCGGCCGACCACGTCGACGGCGTTCTTGCGCAGGCAGGCGGCGACCAGCGCGGCGGCCACCGTGGTCGCCCCGACGCCCAGGTCGCCGAGGACCAGCAGGTCGGCGCCCTCGTCGACCTCGGTGTCGGCGATGGCGGCGCCGGTGCGCAGCGCGGCCTCGGTCTGCTCCGCCGTCATGGCGTCCTCGTGGCGCACGTCGCCGGAGCCGGCCCGCACGGCGTGCCGGGTCACCGGTTCCGGCACGCCCGGCACCCGTCCGGGGTCGGGGTCGGGGTCGGGGTCGGGGTCGTCGGCGTCCGCGGCGGGGGAGTCCCCGGCGTCCCAGTCGACGCCGAGGGCGTGGACGGCGACGCCCACCCCCACCTCCGCGGCGAGCGCCGCCGTCGGGCCCCGCCCGGCCAGCAGGTCGCGCACGGCCCGGGCGGTGTCGCCCGGCGCCAGCCGCGAGACACCGGCGGCCGCCACGCCGTGGTCACCGGCCAGCACGACGAGCCGGGGCCGGCGCAGCGGCGCGGGCACGTCCCGCTCCTGCGCCGAGGCCAGCCAGCGCGCCAGGTCCTCCAGCACCGCGGGTGCCAGCAGCGGGGCGTCCACGCGGCGCGGGCCGCTCGGCTTGGCGGGCGCGCGCACCGTGCCGGCGAGCTCGCGCAGGTTCAGCGGCCGCGGGCCGTCCGTCATCGGTGCCTCTTCCTCCGGTGGTCGGGTCGGCGCGCCCGGGCGGCGGGCGCTGCGCGATCGTCGCACCCCGCCGCCCCGTCGCGGTCCCGGGCCCGCCGTCCGGGGGAACCGCTTGTCGCCGCCGACGGGCGCCGCTTACCGTCCCGGGGAGGGGGCCCGCGGGTCCTGCGCGGGTCGAGGGCGGGTCGAGGACGACCCGCCGGCCGGAGGGGGACGCGGTGGCACCGGGCGTGCGGACGACGGGCGCGGGGACGGCCGCGCAGCTCCTGGCCGCGCGCGAGGACTGGCTCTCGCGCTGCGCGGCCGGGGACCCGCTGCCGGGGGCGCGCGCCCTCGTCGACACCTCGTGGCGGCGCAGCCGCGGCACCGGCCTGGACCCCGACCGCGTCCTGGCGCCGCTGGCCCTGCGCGGCGGCGACCTCGAGGAGCGCCGCCGCCGGCACCGCCTGGCGCCCGTCCTGCCGACGGCGCGCCGGCTGCTGCTGGAGGAGCCGCTGGGCGTGCCGGTCCTCATGGCCGTCAGCGACGCCGACGGCACCCTGCTGTGGGTCGAGGGGGACGCCGGTCTGCGGCGGCGCGCGGAGGACATGAGCTTCGTGGCCGGGGCCCGCTGGAGCGAGGACGTGGCGGGGCTGAACGCCCCGGGCACCGCGCTCGCGCTGGGCCGGCCGGTGCGGGTGCGCTCGGGCGAGCACTTCGCCACCGCCGTGTCCCGCTGGAGCTGCTCGGCGGCCCCCGTGCGCGACCCCGCCACGGGCCGGGTGCTGGGCGCGGTGGACCTCACGGGCGGCGACGACCTCGGCCGCGAGCGCGCCCTGGCCTTCGTGCGCGCGGCCGCCGAGGCCCTGGAGGGCGAGCTGCGGGTGGCCGACCTGCGCGCCCGCTGGACCGGCGGCACCCCCGCGCACCCCGGGGCCGCCGTCCGCCGCCCCGCCGCCCGGCTGCGGGTGCTGGGCGGCGACGGCGAGCTCGTGGTCGACGGCCGGGCCCACCCGCTGGGGCTGCGCCGCAGCGAGGTGCTGCTGCTCCTGCTCACCGACCCCGACGTGGGGCGCAGCGCGGCGGCCCTGGCCGCCGCCCTGGACGAGCGGGACCTGGCGCCGGTGTCGGCGCGCGCCGAGGTGCACCGGGTGCGCACCGCGCTCGAGCGGCGCACCGGTGGGGCCGTCGGGCTGTCGGCGGCGCCCTACCGGATCACGGGCGAGCTGGTGTGCGACGCGCTGGAGGTTCGGGCTGCCCTGCGCGCGGGCCGCCCCGGCGACGCGGTGGCCGCGTGGGGCGGCCCGCTGCTGCCGTCCTCGGAGGCGCCGGCCGTGCGCGAGCTGCGCGCCGAGCTGGAGGTGTCGCTGCGCACGGCGGTGCTGGAGGGCGAGGACGACGACGCGCTGCTGGCGTTCTCGCGCACCTCCTGCGGGCGCGACGACCCGCAGGTGGCCGCGGAGCTGCTGCGCCGGCTGGCGCCGGGGGACCCGGCGCGCGGGGAGGCGCTGGCCCGCGCGGCGCGCACCGGGGTGGTCCGAGGAGCTCCTCCGGGGACGCCGGTGCGCGCGCAACGCGGGTGCAACGCGGGCGCGCCTACCGTCGCGGCACCGCGCGACACCGCAGTCGCGTCGTCCTCACCGCGGAGGTCCCCACCATGACCGTGTACGAAGCCCCGGGGCGCGACGGAAGCCTCGTGCGCTACGAGAGCCGCTACGACCACTGGATCGGCGGCGAGCGCGTACCCCCCGCCTCGGGGGAGTACTTCGAGAACCCCAGCCCCGTCACCGGCCAGGTGTTCACCGAGGTCGCCCGCGGCACGGCCGCCGACGTCGAGCGCGCCCTGGACGCCGCGCACGCCGCCGCGCCGGCGTGGGGCCGCACGTCGGTGGCCGAGCGGGCGCTGGTCCTGAACCGCATCGCCGACCGGATCGAGCAGAACCTCGAGAAGCTCGCGGTGGCCGAGACGTGGGACAACGGCAAGCCGGTGCGCGAGTGCCTGGCCGCCGACCTGCCGCTGGTCGTGGACCACCTGCGCTACTTCGCGGGCGTCGTGCGCGCCCAGGAGGGCGGCATCTCGCAGATCGACGACGACACCGTCGCCTACCACTTCCACGAACCCCTCGGCGTGGTCGGGCAGATCATCCCGTGGAACTTCCCGCTGCTCATGGCGGTGTGGAAGCTGGCCCCCGCGCTCGCGGCCGGGAACGCCGTCGTCCTCAAGCCGGCCGAGCAGACGCCGGCCTCGATCATGCTGCTGATGGACCTGATCGGCGACCTGCTGCCGCCGGGCGTGGTCAACGTGGTCAACGGTTTCGGCGCCGAGGCGGGCAAGCCGCTGGCCAGCTCGAACCGGATCCGCAAGATCGCCTTCACCGGCGAGACGACCACGGGCCGGCTCATCATGCAGTACGCCAGCCAGAACCTCATCCCCGTCACGCTGGAGCTGGGCGGCAAGAGCCCGAACATCTTCTTCGAGGACGTCGCCCGCAGCCGCGACGAGTTCTACGACAAGGCCCTCGAGGGTTTCACGATGTTCGCCCTCAACCAGGGCGAGGTGTGCACGTGCCCCTCGCGGGCGCTGATCCAGTCGACGATCTACGACGAGTTCCTCGCCGACGCCACCGAGCGCACGCGGGCCGTGGTGCAGGGCGACCCGCTGGACACCGCCACGATGATCGGCGCGCAGGCCAGCAACGACCAGCTGGAGAAGATCCTCTCCTACATCGACATCGGCCAGCAGGAGGGCGCCAAGCTCGTCACCGGCGGCCACCGCGCCGACCTGGGCGGGGAGCTGTCCGGCGGGTACTACGTGGACCCGACCATCTTCGAGGGCGACAACTCGATGCGGATCTTCCAGGAGGAGATCTTCGGGCCCGTCGTCTCGGTCACCCGGTTCGACGACCCCGACGACGCCCTGAAGATCGCCAACGACACCCTCTACGGCCTCGGCGCCGGCGTGTGGTCGCGCGACATCCACCTCGCGTACCGGATGGGCCGCGGGATCCAGGCGGGCCGGGTCTGGACGAACAACTACCACGCCTACCCGGCGCACGCGGCGTTCGGCGGCTACAAGAGCTCGGGCATCGGCCGCGAGAACCACCGCATGATGCTCGACCACTACCAGCAGACGAAGAACCTCCTCGTCAGCTACGCCACCGGCAAGCTCGGCTTCTTCTGATGGTCGGTCCCGACGGGCGCGGGACGGCCCCCGACCCGGCCGGTACCGGTACCGGTACCGGTACCGGCGACGGGGTCGAGCGGGTGGCGGTGACCCCGGGGGCGGCGCAGCAGCTGCGCCGCCTCCGGGCGCGCCACGGGGAGCTGATGTTCCACCAGTCCGGCGGGTGCTGCGACGGCAGTTCCCCGATGTGCTTCGCCGACGGCGACTTCCTCGTCTCCGACGCCGACGTCCACCTGGGCGACCTGCTCGTGCCGGCGTCGCAGGAGGACGGGGACGGGTCGGAGGAGGGCTTCACCGTGCCGGTGTGGATGTCGCGCGAGCAGTTCGCCCTCTGGTCGCACACCCACCTGACGATCGACCTGGTGCCCGGCCGGGGCGCGGGGTTCTCGCTGGAGGCCCCGGACGGCGTCCGGTTCCTCATCCGCTCGCGCCTGCTCGGCGGGGGCCTGTCCGCGGCGAGCTGCGAGCTGCCGCAGCGCGCGCCGGGCGGGCCGGCGCCGGGGGAGGGACGGGCGACCCGCTAGCGTCGCCGGCGTGAGCACCAGCACCGCCGCCGGTACCGCGAGCGTCCCCGCCGCCGCCCTCGACCCCGTGCGCGTCGCCGTCGTCGGCTACGGCATCGGCGGCCGCTTCTTCCACGCCCCCGTCGTCGCCGGCGCGCCGGGGTGCGAGCTGGCCGCGGTCGTCACCGCCGACCCGGCGCGCGCGGAGCTCGCGCGCGCCGAGCACGGGGTGCGGACGGTCGCCGCGCTGGAGGAGCTGCCGGCGCTGGGCGTGGAGGCCGTGGCGGTCTCCACGCCGGCGGCCACCCACACCGACCTCACCGAGCGCGCCCTGCGCCTGGGGCTGGCCGTGGTGTGCGACAAGCCGTTCGCCCTCGACGCCGCCGCCGCGCGGAGCACGGTGGAGCTGGCCGCCGAGCTGGGCGTGCCGCTGAGCGTCTACCAGAACCGGCGCTGGGACTCCGACCTGCTGACCGTGCGCCGCGTCCTGGACGAGGGCGCGCTGGGCGAGGTGACGCGCCTGGAGTCCTCGTTCGAGCGGTGGGCGGCCGGCGACCCGCCCGCCGCGGGCGCCGGGCTGCTGCGCGACTTCGGCGCCCACCTCGTCGACCAGGCGCTGCACCTGCTGGGCCCGGTGGAGGCCGTCGCGGCGCAGGCGCGGTCCCTGCCCGGCGGCGGGGAGGACGACTGGCGGGTGCAGCTGCGGCACACGAGCGGCGTCACCAGCGAGCTGTCGGGCTCCTGGAAGCAGGCCGCGCCCGGCCCGCGGTTCCGCGTCACGGGCAGCCGGGGCACGTTCGTGCTGGAGGCGCCGGTGGACGGCCAGGAGGCCGCGCTGCTGGCCGGCCGCACGCCCCGCGGCGAGGGGCGGGCCTGGGGCGTGGAACCGCCGCACCGCTGGGGGTGGCTGCGCCTGGGCGACGGGCCGGTGTCGCGGGTGCCCAGCGAGCCGGGCCGCTGGCCGGAGCTGTACCGGCTGTTCGCGCTCGCGGTGCGCGGGCGCGGGCCGGTGCCCGTCGACCCGTGGGACGCGGTGGCCACGACGGCCGTCGTCGACGCCGCGCGCCGCGCCGCGGCCGAGGGCACGACCGTGGCGGTGACCGACCCGCGCGGCTGAGCCGCCCCACCGCCCGGTGTTCCACATCGTGGGACGGGAGTGTCCGCGGGTCGGGACCACCTGGTGCGCGCGGGTAACCTCCCCGGCGCCCACCGGTCGCAGGCGGCGACCCCGCGCGCCGGCGGGCCCCGCACCGACCCTCCCGCGCCGCACCCGGCGACCGAGCGGGCCGCCGCACGTCCAGCCCCCGTCCAGCGAAGGATCCCGCCCGTCATGGGTCCGTCCCACACCCCGGCCTCCGCGCAGGCCCCCGCCGCGACCGCGTCGCCGGCGAACCCCGTCCGCCGCGTGGCGGCCGCCAGCCTCATCGGCACGACGATCGAGTTCTACGACTTCTACGTCTACGCCACCGCGGCCGTGCTCGTCTTCGGCCCGCTGTTCTTCCCCTCGGAGAACGAGACCGCCCAGACCCTGGCCTCGCTGGCCACGTTCGCCATCGCCTTCGTCGCCCGGCCCATCGGCTCGGTCGTCTTCGGCCACTTCGGCGACCGGGTCGGCCGCAAGACCACCCTCGTGGCGGCGCTCCTCGTCATGGGGATCTCCACCGTGCTCATCGGTGTGCTGCCCACCCACGCGAGCATCGGCAACCTGGCCCCCGCGCTGCTGTGCCTGCTGCGCTTCGGCCAGGGCTTCGGCCTGGGCGGGGAGTGGGGAGGCGCCGCCCTCCTCGCCACCGAGAACGCGCCGCCGGGCCGCCGCGCGCTCTACGGCATGTTCCCGCAGCTCGGCGCCCCGCTGGGGTTCATCACCGCCAACGGCCTCTTCATCGTCCTCGCCACGACGATGAGCGACGAGACCTTCCTGTCGTGGGGCTGGCGCGTGCCGTTCCTGCTGTCGGCCGCCCTCGTCGTGCTGGGCCTGTGGATCCGTCTCAGCCTCGCCGAGACCCCCGTCTTCGCCAAGGCGCTGGCGCAGGACCGCCAGGTGCGCGTCCCGGTCGCCGAGACGTTCCGCAGCAGCTGGAAGCTGGTCGTCCTGGGCGCCTTCTCGGTGATGCTGACCTACACGCTCTTCTACCTGACGACGACGTGGTCGCTCACCTACGGCACGAAGACGCTCGCGTACGAGCGCCAGGACTTCCTGCTCATGCTCTGCTTCGCGGTCCTGTTCATGGCGGCGGCCACCCCGCTGTCGGGCGTGCTCTCCGACCGCTTCGGCCGCCGGCCCGTGCTGGCGACCGCGATGGTCGGCGGCGCCGTCGTCGGTCTGCTCACCGGCCCGCTGCTGGGGTCCGGCAGCACCGCCCTGGTCGTGGTGTGGCTGTGCGCCGGGCTGTTCTTCATGGGCCTGGTGTTCGGGCCCATCGGCGCGTACCTGCCGGAGCTTTTCCCCACGCACGTGCGCTACACGGGCGCCTCGCTCGCCTTCAACGCGGGCAGCATCCTGGGGGCCTCGCTCGCCCCGTACACCGCGGTGCGCCTCGCGAGCACCCACGGCGTCGGCTGGGTGGGCTTCTACCTCGCCGGCACGGCCGTCGTCAGCCTCGTCGCGCTCGCCCTGCTGCGCGAGACCCGCACCGCCTCGCTGGAGGACTGACCCGCCCGGGACCGGCCGCGGCCCCCACCGCCCCGCGCCCCCGAGGGCGGTGAGGGCCGCCTACACTCGGGACCCCGCCCCCACCCGCCCGCCGTCGCGGGCCGGTGCGCGAGGCGGGGAGCCGGCGGGGGGCCGGTGCCGCGGGACGGGGGAGCGAGCACGGTGGTCTACCAGGCGCTGTACCGGACGGTGCTGACCCGCATCGACCCCGAGGTCGCCCACCACTGGGCGTTCACCGGCATCCGCGCCGCCGCCCGCGTGCCCGTCGTCCCCGGCCTGCTGCGCCGCGCGTTCGTCGCCGACGACCCGCGCCTGCGCACCCGCGTGCTGGGCATGGACCTGCCCGGCCCCCTCGGCCTGGCCGCCGGGTTCGACAAGGACGGCGCGGCCGTCGAGGCCCTGTCGCACCTGGGGTTCTGCTTCGTCGAGGTCGGCACCGTCACCGCGCTGCCGCAGCCGGGCAACCCGAAGCCGCGGATGGCCCGCCTGGTCGCCGACCGCGCCGTCGTCAACCGGATGGGCTTCAACAACTCCGGCGCCGAGGCCGTCGCCCGCCGCCTGCGCCAGCTGCGCGCCGCCCCGCCGCGCCACCCCGTGGCGGTCGGCGTGAACATCGGCAAGAGCAAGGTCGTCGCCGAGGAGGACGCCGCCGCCGACTACGCGACGTCCGCGCGGCTGCTGGCCCCCTACGCCGACTACCTCGTCGTCAACGTCAGCTCCCCGAACACCCCCGGGCTGCGCGACCTGCAGGCCGTGGAGAAGCTGCGCCCCGTCCTGCGCGCGGTGCGCGAGGCCGCCGACGGCGCCGCCCACCGGCACGTCCCGCTCCTGGTGAAGATCGCCCCCGACCTGTCCGACGCCGACGTCGACGCCGTCGCCGACCTCGCGCTGGAGGAAGGGCTCGACGGCATCGTCGCCACCAACACCACCACCGGGCGCGAGGGCCTGCGCAGCCCCGCCGCCGAGGTCGCCGCCGCCGGCGGGGGAGGCCTGTCCGGCGCCCCGCTGGCCGCCCGTTCCCTCCAGGTGCTGCGGCGCCTGGCCGCCCGCACCAGCGACCGCCTCGTGCTCGTCAGCGTCGGCGGGGTCTGGACCGCCGAGGACGTGGCCGAGCGCCTGGACGCCGGCGCCTCCCTCGTGCAGTCGTACACCGCCTTCGTGTACGAGGGCCCCCGCTGGCCGCGCCGCGTCCTGGAGGGCCTGGCCGCCTCCCGCACCCGCCGCCAGGACGACGCGCGGCGCTGAGCCCGGCGCCGGCCGGTTCGAGTTGTCGTCCCCCGCGGCAGGGGTGAGTGTGCTGGACGGCCCGTCCGCACCACCCCCGCGAGGAGACGCATGAGCCCCACCGGTCCGTCAGGACCCGCGCGCGGGCGCACGCCCGCGCCCGCCCCCGGCCCCGCCGCCGAGCAGGCCGACCCCGCCCGCTGGCGCGCGCTGGGGGTGTGCCTGGCCGTGGGGTTCATGACCCTGCTGGACGTCTCCATCGTCAACGTCGCCCTGCCCTCCATCGAGGGATCGCTGGGCGCCGGGCCCAGCCAGGTGCAGTGGATCGTCGCCGGCTACGCCCTGGCGTTCGGGCTGGCCCTCGTGCCCGCCGGCCGCGTCGGGGACGTCTGGTCGCGGCGCAGCGTCTTCCTCGTCGGGCTGGCCGGGTTCGTCCTCACCAGCGCGCTCGCCGGGCTCGTGCAGTCCGCGACCGCGCTGGCGGTCGTCCGCCTCCTGCAGGGCGTCACCGCCGGCCTGGTCAACCCGCAGGTCCTCGCCCTCATCCAGCAGCTGTTCACCGGCGCCGAGCGCGGCCGCGCCTTCGCCGCGTTCGGCACCACCGTCGGGCTGTCCACCGCCGTCGGGCCGCTGCTCGGCGGGGCGATCATCCAGGTCTTCGGCGTCGAGGAGGGCTGGCGCGGCGTCTTCCTCGTCAACGTCCCCATCGGGCTGGTCCTGCTGCCGCTGGCCTGGCGGTGGCTGCCGCGCGACCGGTCCGCCCGCCCCGACGGGGCCCGCGGCGTGCGGGGCCTGCACCTGGACGTCGTCGGGCTCCTGCTGCTGGCCGCCGCGGTCGTGCTGCTGATGCTGCCGTTCGTCCTGACCACCGGCGAGGACGCCCCGCCCGCGCGCTGGGCGCTGCTGGCCCCCGGTGCCCTCCTCCTGGTGGCCTTCGTCGCCTGGGAGCGCCGCCTGGGCCGGCGCGGCGGCGACCCCGTCGTGCGCGGCGAGCTCGTGCGCACGGGCTCCTTCAGCAACGGCGCCGCGGTGGGCATCACCTACTTCGCCGGGTTCACCGGCATCTTCCTCGTCGTCACCCTGTACCTGCAGTCCGGTCTGGGCCTGTCGCCGCTGCAGGCCGGGCTCGTGCAGACGCCCTTCGCCCTCGCCTCGGCCGTCACCGCCCAGGTCGGCGGGCGGCAGGTCGTGCGCCGCGGCCGGATCACCGTCGTCGTCGGCCTGCTGGTCTCCGCCGCCGGGCTGACCGCCGCCGACGTCGTGGCGGCCACCGCGCAGGGCACCGCCGGCGCCGTCGCCCTCTCGGCGTGCCTGGCGGTCACGGGCGCCGGCAGCGGCCTCGTCATCTCCCCGAACCAGACGCTCACCCTGGCCGACGTCCCCCGGGCCGTGGCCGGTGTGGCCGGCGGGGTCCTGCAGACGGGCCAGCGGGTCGGCTCGGCGGTGGGCGTGGCCGCCGTGACCGCGGTCTTCTTCACCTCGCTGGCCGGGGCGGGCCTGTCCGGGGCCGGCGGCCCCGCCACCGGCACCCCGCCGGCCGACGTGCAGGCCGTCTTCGGCTCCGCGCTGTCGGCCGGGCTGCGGGTGTCCCTGGCGCTGGTGCTGCTGGCGCTCGCGGCCGCCGTCGTCGACCTCGTGCGCCGCCGGCGCACCGGGGAGGACGAGGGGATCGCGCCGCCGCCGGGCCCGCAGCGCGGCGCGCCCGCCGGGCGTGGCCTACGGTCGGGCGGGTGAGGGCGACGAGCTGGACGTGGCGGTTCGAGGACACCGAGGGCCGGCCGGTGGAGGACGAGCGGGCCGCGGCCGCGGTCTTCCCCACCCAGGCCGACGCCGAGGCGTGGATCGGGGAGGTGTGGCGCGGCCTGCGCGAGCAGGGCGTCGAGGTCGCGCGCCTGTTCGCCGACGGCACCGAGGTCTACGGGCCGGTCAGCCTGCGCGTGGCCGACTGACCGGGGCGGGGCCGCGGGGCCCCGCCCCCGCCGTCCTCAGGCCAGCCGCTCCTTCGGCATCCCCTCGAGGGTCTTGCCGGGGTCGTGCTCGACGACGTCGCCCAGCGCCTCGTCGATGCGGCTCATGAGCTCCGCCGGGATGCGCACGCCCGCCGCGCGCACGTTCTCCTTCACCTGCTCCGGCCGGGAGGCGCCGATGATGGCGCAGGCGACGTTGTCGTTCTGCAGCACCCAGGCCACCGCGAGCTGGGACATGCTCAGCCCCAGCTCCTCGGCGACGGGGCGCAGCCGCTGCACGCGCTCGAGCACGTCGTCGCGCATCCAGCGGCTGATCATCTGCTTGCCGCCCTTCTCGTCCGTGGCGCGCGAGCCCTCCGGCAGCGCGCCGCCGGGGCGGTACTTGCCGGTCAGGACGCCCTGGGCGATGGGCGACCACACCACCTGCGAGACGCCCAGCTCGCGGGAGGCCGGCACGACCTCGCCCTCGATGACGCGCCACAGCGCCGAGTACTGCGGCTGGTTCGAGACGAGCTGGAAGCCCAGCTGCTTCGCCAGGGCGTGGCCCTCGCGCAGCTGGTCGGCGGTCCACTCGCTGACGCCGACGTACAGCGCCTTGCCCTGGCGGACGACGTCCGCGAAGGCCTGCATCGTCTCCTCCAGGGGCGTCGCCACGTCGTAGCGGTGCGCCTGGTAGACGTCGACGTGGTCGGTGCCCAGCCGGCGCAGCGAGCCCTCGATCGACTCCAGGACGTGCTTGCGCGAGAGCCCCGTGTCGTTGTGGCCCTTGGGGCCGGTGGGGAAGTAGACCTTCGTCATGATCTCGAGGCTCTCCCGGCGCTGCCCCTTCAGCGCCTGCCCGAGGACGGTCTCCGCGAGGGTGTTGGCGTAGACGTCGGCGGTGTCGAACGTCGAGATCCCCGCGTCCAGCGCGGCGTGCACGCACGCCACGGCGGCGTCGTTCTCCACCTGGGACCCGTGGGTCAGCCAGTTGCCGTAGGTGATCTCCGAGATCTTCAGACCGCTCGCACCGAGGTGTCGGAACTCCATGGCCGCGAGACTAGGCCCGCCGCCCCGCCCGCGGCAGGGCGGCGTGCGCCCCTCAGCGGGGAGCGTGACCCCGGTCGACCATCGGCACGGGCCGGCGCAGGCGGCGGATCTGCAGGGCGCGGGTGACGCCGTAGCCGACGAGACCCCGTTCGGGGGTCTCGAAGCGGCCGGCGACCAGGCGCTTGATCCGCCGGCCCAGCAGGACGCTGTCGACGATGACGACCGCGAGCATCCCGTAGATGACGAGGGTGGTGGCGCCGATGAGCGCGACCGAGCCGGTGGCCGGGGCCAGCATCGAGATGACGAGCGCGACACCGGCGATGATGAGGAAGTACTCCCCGACGTTGCGGCGGGCGTCCACGACGTCGCGCACGAAGCGCTTCTGCGGGCCCTTGTCCCGGTACGGCAGGTAGCGCTCGTCACCGGTCAGCAGCGCCTGCTGCATCCGGGCGCGGTCCTCGCGCAGCGCCTGCTTGCTCGCCGTGCGCGCCGCCTTGCGGTCGGCGGGGACCAGGGGGCGCTGGTTGCGGGCCTGCGCCTCGCTGCGCTTGGGGGTCGGCCGGCCCTTGCCGGCGGTCCTGACGGGCTCGACGGGGGCCTCCACGACGACGGGGGCCTGCTTCTCCTTCGAGCGTCCGAACACGCGCCCAGGGTACGTCACCGGCCACCGCTCCCCGCCCGGGCCGCCGGGTGCGGCGCCGGTAGCGTGCCGGGGTGACGACCACCCCCCTGCCCCCCGCGGGCGCGGACCGCGACGCCGCCCTGCTGGCCGCCTCCGAGGCCGGGGCGCCGGCCGCCCGCGCCGACCTCGAGGCCCTCGTCCGCGTCCCGAGCGTCTCGGCCGACCCGGCGCGCGCCGGTGACGTCGCGCGCAGCGCGGAGGCCGTGGCCGACCTGCTGCGCGCCTGCGGGGTGCCGGAGGTGGGGGTGCACACCGCCGCCGGCGGCGCGCCCGCCGTGGTGGCCCGCCGGCCCGCGCCGGCCGGGCGGCCCACCGTCCTGCTGTACGCCCACCACGACGTGCAGCCGACGGGCGACGCGCGGGACTGGACGTCGGAGCCGTTCACGCCCACCGAGCGCGACGGGCGGCTGTTCGGCCGCGGCACCGCCGACGACAAGGCCGGCGTCGTCGCGCACGCGCACGCGCTGCGCACCCTGCTCCCGCTGTGGGGCGAGGACGGCGGCGTGGGCGTGACCGTCTTCGTCGAGGGGGAGGAGGAGGTCGGCTCGCCGACCTTCGGCGCCTTCCTGGCCGAGCACGGCGAGGACCTGGCCGCCGACGTCATCGTCGTGGCCGACTCCGCCAACTGGCGCGTCGGCGTGCCCGCGATCACCACGACGCTGCGCGGCCTGGTCGACTGCGAGGTGCGCGTGGACGTGCTCTCGCACGCCGTGCACTCCGGCGTGAACGGCGGTCCCGTCCTGGACGCCCTGACCTGCCTGGCCCGGCTGCTGGCCACCCTGCACGACGAGGCCGGCGACGTGGCCGTGGCCGGGCTGGTGACCGGCACCGCCGCCGCCGGGGTCGAGGTCGCCGAGGACGTCTTCCGCGCCGACGCCGGGGTGCTCGACGGCGTCCGGCTGGCCGGGACCGGCTCGCTGGCCGACCGGCTGTGGGCGCGCCCGGCGCTGTCGGTGCTGGGCGTGGACGCCCCCGCCGTCGCCGCGGCGAGCAACACGCTGCTGCCGAGCGCGAGCGCCAAGCTGAGCCTGCGGCTGGCGCCCGGGCAGGACCCGGCCGCGGCGGCCGCGGCGCTGCGCCGGCACCTGCTGGAGCACGCCCCGTTCGGCGCCCGCGTCACGGTCACCGACGGCGAGGCCGGCCGGCCCTTCCGCGCCGACACCGGCTCGCCGGCCCACGAGGTGGCCCGCCGCGCCTTCGCGCGGGCCTTCGGCGTCGGGACCGGTGACGTCGTCGAGGCCGGGATGGGCGGGTCCATCCCGTTCGTGGCCGACCTCGCCGAGCGCTACCCGGGCGCGGCGATCCTCGTCACCGGCGTGGAGGACCCCGACAGCCGCGCCCACGGCGCCGACGAGTCGCTGCACCTGGCCGACTTCGCGCGCGTGTGCGCGGGGGAGGTGCTGCTGCTGGACGGGCTGGCGCAGCTGCTGGCGGGCGGGGCGGGCGCGGTGGAGCGGGCGGGCGCGTCCCCGGCGTAGCCTGGTCGCGCGCCGCACCGGGCGCGCCCGCCGCGGGACACCCGGCGGGAACACGACCGGCGCGGGCGCGGTTGGCACTTGCAGCAGCCCCGCAGTCGACGAGCGAACCGGAGACGATGCTCATGACCAGCACGACGACCGTCACCGAGGACACGGCCCCCGCGCAGGGGGTCCAGCTGACCGACGTGGCCGCCGCCAAGGTCCGCGCCCTGCTGGAGCAGGAGGGCCGCGACGACCTGCGGCTGCGCATCGCCGTCCAGCCCGGCGGCTGCTCCGGCCTGATCTACCAGCTCTACTTCGACGAGCGCGACCTCGACGGCGACGCCGTCCGCGACTTCGACGGCGTGGGCCTCGTGGTCGACAAGATGAGCGCCCCCTACCTGGACGGCGCGACCATCGACTTCGCGGACACGATCGAGAAGCAGGGCTTCACCATCGACAACCCCAACGCGGGCAGCAGCTGCGCCTGCGGCGACTCCTTCTCCTGACGGACCGCTCGCTGAGCGGCCCGGACGGCCCGGCGGCCCCCGCACCACCCGGTGCGGGGGCCGTCGGCGCGTCCGGCGCCCGGCGCGGCCCCGGGCCCGTGCCGCTGGGGGAGTCGAGGTACGACTTCGCCGCGCTGCGCCCGGCGCCGGGGGAGGACCTGGCCGCCGCCGGCGGCGACCTCGACCCGGCCACCCTCGTCGCGGCCTACCGCGCCGGCTGCTTCCCCATGGGCCTGGGGCGCGGCGGGCGCGGCCCGGTCGGCTGGTGGTCGCCGGACCCCCGCGGCGTCCTGCACCCGGGCCGCGTGCACGTCTCGCGCTCGCTGGCCCGCTCCCTGCGCCGCTTCGAGGTGCGCGTGGACACGGCCTTCGCCGACGTCGTCGCCGGCTGCGCCGACCCGTCCCGGCCGGGCGCCTGGATCACCCCCGCCGTCGCGGCCGCCTACCAGCGCCTGCACGAGCTCGGCTGGGCGCACTCGGTCCAGGTGCACCTGGACGGCCGCCTCGTCGGCGGGCTGTACGGGGTGGCGGTGGGGGGCCTGTTCGCCGCCGAGTCCAAGTTCCACCGCGTCACCGACGCCTCGAAGGCGGCCGTCGTGGCCCTGTGCCGGCTGCTGGAGGAGGACGGGACGCCGGGCCGCCTGGTGGACGTGCAGTGGCGCACGGACCACCTGGCCACCCTCGGCGTCGAGGAGGTCCCGCGCGCCGACTACCTGCGGCTGCTGCGGCGCGCGTGCGCACTGCCCCTCCCCGAGGTCTTCACGGCGCGCCCCGGCCCTGGCGGAACCTACGACGGGGGGTAGTCTCCGGAGTGCGGTGACCGCCGCGGACGCGCACCGGTGCGTCCGGACGGGTGACCGCGACCAGAGACCGACCGTGGGAAGGCCGACGTTGGGAACGCGAGACACGGGCGCGACGCCTCGTCGCCGTCCCGCGAAGGGGCTGACCGCCGCTGCGGCAGCCGCGGCGGGCACCCTGCTGCTGGGTGGCTGCGCCGCAGGTGACTGGCCGGCGGCCAGCGCCGGCAACGGCTACCTGATCGACGCGAGCGTCGGCGCGACCGACATGACCGAGCGCATCCAGACCCTCTGGAACGGCTCCTGGATCGCCGCGCTGGTCGTCGGCGTCCTGGTGTGGGGCCTGACGATCTGGGTCGTGGTGGCCTACCGGCGCCGCAAGGGCGACCCGGAGCTGCCGCCGCAGGTCCGCTACAACATGCCGATCGAGATCCTCTACACCATCGTCCCCGTGATGATGGTCGGGGTGCTCTTCTACTACACGGCCGTCGACCAGGCCGCGATCACCGACCGCGGTGACGAGGAGACCGACGTCACCGTCCAGGTCGTCGGCAAGAAGTGGTCCTGGGACTTCAACTACCTCGACACCGACCAGGAGACCCCCCTGGTCTGGGACACCGGCGTCCAGGCCGGCAACACGGCCGACGAGAACGTCGAGGACCGCCTGCCGGTGCTCTACCTGCCGGTGGACCAGAAGGTCCGCTTCGAGCTCTACGCCCGCGACGTCATCCACTCCTTCTACGTCCCGGCCTTCCTGTTCAAGATGGACATGATCCCCGGGTCGCCGAACGAGTTCATCGTGACGCCGACCAAGGAGGGCTCGTACCAGGGCAAGTGCGCCGAGCTGTGCGGTGAGTACCACTCGGAGATGCTCTTCAACGTCGAGGTGGTCTCCCAGGAGGAGTACCAGCAGCACCTGGAGGACCTCGAGGCCGCCGGCCAGACCGGCGCCCTGCCCACCGAGCTCGGCGGCGCCCTGGAGGGCGAGGGCATCGACCCGGGCGGCGACGAGGCGAACAGCGGAGGGAACTTCTGATGGCTACTGAGAGCCTCGGCGCGCCCGGGGCGGCGACCCGCGTCACCACGACGCGGCAGCCGCTCGGCGCGACCACCCCGGTGCGCCGGGGGTCGAAGGTGGCGACCTGGTTCTCGACGACCGACCACAAGGTCATCGGCAACCTGTACTTCGTCACCTCGTTCGCGTGGTTCCTCGTCGGCGGTGTGCTGGCGCTGCTCATCCGGGCCGAGCTCTTCGAGCCCGGGATGCAGGTCTTCACGACCAAGAACGAGTACAACCAGGCGTTCACCATGCACGGCACGATCATGCTGCTGCTGTTCGCGACGCCCCTCTTCTCGGCCTTCGCCAACGCGATCATGCCGCTGCAGATCGGCGCTCCGGACGTCGCCTTCCCGCGGCTGAACATGCTGTCGTACTGGCTGTTCACCTTCGGCGGCCTCATCGCCGCGGCCGGCTTCCTCGTGCCCGGCGGCGCGGCCTCCTTCGGGTGGTTCGCGTACGCCCCGCTCTCGGACGTCGTCCACTCGCCCGGCCTGGGCGGCAACCTGTGGGTGATGGGCCTGGCCTTCTCGGGCTTCGGCACCATCCTCGGCGCCGTCAACTTCATCACCACGATCATCTGCATGCGCGCGCCCGGCATGACGATGTTCCGGATGCCGATCTTCACCTGGAACACGCTCATCACGAGCGTCCTGATCCTCATGGCGTTCCCGGTGCTGGCGGCGGCGCTGCTCGCCCTCGGGGCGGACCGCATCCTCAACGCCCACGTCTTCGAGGCCGCCACGGGCGGCCCGATCCTGTGGCAGCACCTGTTCTGGTTCTTCGGCCACCCGGAGGTCTACATCATCGCGCTGCCGTTCTTCGGCATCGTGACGGAGATCTTCCCGGTCTTCAGCCGCAAGCCGGTCTTCGGCTACAAGGGCCTGGTCTTCGCGACGATCTCCATCGCGGGCCTGTCGGTCACGGTGTGGGCGCACCACATGTACGTCACCGGCAAGGTGCTGCTGCCCTTCTTCGCCTTCATGACCATGCTCATCGCGGTCCCCACGGGCGTGAAGTTCTTCAACTGGCTGGGCACCATGTGGCGCGGGTCGCTGACCTTCGACACCCCGATGCTGTGGGCGATCGGCTTCCTGGTCACCTTCCTCTTCGGCGGCCTGACCGGCGTCATCCTGTCCTCGCCGCCGCTGGACTTCGGCCTGTCCGACACGTACTTCGTCGTCGCCCACTTCCACTACGTGGTCTTCGGCACCGTCGTGTTCGCGATGTTCGCGGGCTTCTACTTCTGGTGGCCCAAGTTCACCGGCAAGATGCTCGACGAGGGCCTGGGCAAGCTGCACTTCTGGCTGCTGTTCATCGGCTTCCACGCCACCTTCCTCATCCAGCACTGGCTGGGGGCGGCGGGCATGCCGCGCCGCTACGCGGACTACCTGGTCGGCGAGGGCTTCACGACGATGAACCAGATCTCCACGATCGGCTCCTTCGTCCTCGGCCTGTCGTTCATCCCCTTCCTGTGGAACGTCTACAAGACCGCCCGCTACGGCCAGCGCGTCGAGGTGGACGACCCGTGGGGCTACGGCGCCTCGCTCGAGTGGGCGACCTCCTGCCCGCCGCCGCGGCACAACTTCACCTCGCTGCCGCGGATCCGCTCCGAGCGGCCTGCCTTCGACCTGCACCACCCCGAGGTCATCGGCCGGGACACCCCGACGGGCAGCAAGAACCTGCTGGACCACGTGTACGGCGAGGCGGACCTGTCGGGTCGTCACGAGGACATCGCCGGGAAGAGGGGGAACTGATCCATGAAGGCGGAGACCTGGCTCTTCTCGGGCGGCATCCTCTTCTTCATCCCGATCGGCTTCGTGTACGGCCTGCTGACCCAGTGGGACGAGTGGGTGGGCCTCATCGCCCTCCTGCTCACCGGTGGGCTGGCGGTCCTCATCGGCGCCTACATGGCCGTCACGGCCCGGCGCATCGACGAGCGGCCGGAGGACGACGCCCGCGCCGACATCAGCGAGGGCGCGGGTGAGCAGGGCTTCTTCCCGCCCTACTCCTGGTGGCCGCTGTACCTGGCCCTCGGCGGGGCCATCGCGTTCCTCGGCGTGGCCGTCGGCTGGTGGATGTTCCTCATCGGGATGGTCTTCACGATCCCGGCCATCCTCGGCTGGGTGTTCGAGTACTACACGGGCGAGCACGCCCACTGACGCCGAGCAGCGCTCCACGAGGGCCGCGACACCCACCGGGTGCCGCGGCCCTCGTGCGTGCGGCCCCGTCCGGGCGGTCGCGCTCCGGGGTGGCCCACACCGGTGCCGGCAGGCCCCGCGACCACGTCCGCCAGCCCCCTGCCTCGCGGCGGACCCGTCCCACCGTGCCGGTGCCACCTCCCACCCACGGCGTCGAAGCAGGCTCCCCGAGCCCCAGCGCGTCACGCACCGCGGACCAACGCCGTACGCGTCGCCGGGGTGAGCATCGCTCACCTCCACCGGGACAGCCGCCGGGCCGGGCACGCGGGTCGGGGGCAGGCGCGGGTGCCTCCACCGCGCCTCGACGAGGCACGTCGACGTCAGCGGGCTGAGGGCGTCCGGAGCCCGGCCCACAGCGGCCGCCCGGTCCTCCTCGTCCTCACCGCTCCTCCACCTCGGGCAGCAGGGACCAGGCGCTCGCGCCGGCGGCGCTGGCGTGCCGCACCTGCTCGCGGGTTCCGGGGACGTCGACGCGGGCTCCCGGCGGTACGGGACATCAGGCACGGTGGTCGCGGGCTCTCGGGCAGGGGGTGGGTGGCGACCAGGTGCCGGTGCGGGCGCCCGTCGTCCCTTCCCGGTGGTGTCGCGCGGCCAGGTCCAGCACCGCGGCGGTGAGGTCGTCGGCCGGCCGCGCTGACGGCCGCGGGGGAGACGGTGCGGGAGGCTGCCGAGGCCGCAGCACCCGCTCGGTGGTGCCGCGTGCCGGCGCTCCTCGGGCAGCCGCACCACGCCGTGCGCCTCCAGCGCCCGCGGGTGGTGGTCGACCTCCTGCCGCCCGGTCCCGACCCGGGCCGCCAGCCCCGCGGCCGAGCCGGGACGGTCAGCTCGCGCACCAGCCGGGTCCTCACCGGGTCCGGGGCGGCCGCCGCTGCCCCAGGTCCTACGTCCTCGACGTCCTCGACGTCGTGCCCTCGACGTCCGTCCTCGTGACGGCAGGGGCGGGCGAGGGGTCGGGGGCTCCCGAGCGTCGGGACCCCGCAGCGGCGACCGCTCGGCGCACCGGTGCAACGGACGGGGCCCGGCGAGCGTCCTCCTCCGGGGTCCTCGCGGTGCGACGATGGCCCGGGGGAACGAGACGGGTGCCGCAGCGCGCCCGAGGGGAGGACAGTCCGTTGAGCAGTGGTCGTCGACCGAGCACGCCCGCGCGCCGGGGGGCGCGCGCCTGGGTGCCCGCCGCGCTCGTCCTGGCGCTGGCCGCGCCGCTGGGCGCCTGCCAGGCCGACAGCGGCAGCGGGGGAGCGGCCGCTCCCGCCGCCACGGCGTCGCCCGCGCCGGCGCGCATCGACGTCCTGCCCGCCGACGCGGCGCTCGACGTGCGCTTGGACGCGCCGGTGACCGTGCGCGTCACCGACGGGCAGCTCGACGAGGTCGTCGTCACCGCGCAGGACGGGACGCCGCTGGAGGGCGCCGTCGCCGGTGACGGGCTCACGTGGACCAGCACCGCCCCGCTGCTCGCCGGCGCCCGCTACGAGGTGCGCGCCACGGCGCACGGCTCCGGCGGTGCGCCCGCGGAGCGGACCAGCTCCTTCACCGCCCTGGACCCGGCCGTCACCGCCTTCCCGGCCGTGGCGCCGCTGAGCGGGTCGACCGTCGGCGTCGGGATGCCCGTGATCGTCACCTTCGACGAGGCCGTCGCCGACGACCGGCGCGCCCTGGTGGAGGAGCGGCTGCGGGTGACGACCAGCCCGGCACCCGTCGAGGGCTCCTGGCGCTGGGTGTCGGCCACGCAGGTGCAGTACCGGCCCGCCGAGTTCTGGCCCGCGCAGACCGACGTCCACCTCGACGTCGACCTCGGGAGCACCGAGGTCGCCCCGGGCGTGTGGGGCGTCACCCGCGACATCGACTTCCACGTCGGGGCCGCCGTCGTCAGCCAGGTGGACGTCCAGGCGCACACCCTGACCGTCACGCGCGACGGGGAGGTGCTGCGCACCATCCCCGTCACCACGGGCCAGGACGGGCACGGCGGCAAGTACGTCACCCGCAGCGGCACCAAGGTCGTCATGAGCCTGGAGGAGTCCCGGCAGATGGACGCCGAGACCACCGGGGTCAGCCGGGACGACCCGGAGTACTACGACGTGGCCGTGCGGTACGCGATGCGGCTGACGAACTCCGGGGAGTTCCTGCACGCGGCCCCCTGGTCGGCCGCCTCGCACGGGCGCGCGAACGTCAGCCACGGCTGCACGGGCATGGGCCTGGAGGACGCCCGCTGGCTGTTCGAGCAGTCCTATGTCGGCGACGTCGTCGTCTTCACCGGCACCGACCGGGCCGTCGAGCCCGGCAACGGCTTCGACGCCTGGGGCTACAGCTGGGAGCAGTGGCGGGCGGGCTCGGCGCTGCAGGGCTGAGCGCCCCTCGCACGGCCGGGGGAGGGGCCCCGGCGGGAGCGGGCACGACGAGGGCCCCGGGAGCGGTGCTCCCGGGGCCCTCGTCGTGCTGCGGTCCGCCGACCGCGGGGGCTCAGCCCTGCGTGGTCAGCGAGTTCTGGATCTGCGGGTTCTTGCGGTCCTCCAGCGAGGCGTGCTCCTCGCCCTCCAGCTCACCGTGGTGCTCGGCGTGGCTGGCGGCGAGCTCGGCCGGCGTGACCGGCTCGACGCGGTCCTCGAAGTAGAACTTCGACAGGCGGCGCTGGACGCGGCCGTACAGCGTGTCCGGCCGTCCCGCGTCGACGCGGTCCTCGATCTCCATCGGGCGCTGCACGTCGTGCTGCACGAGGTTCCAGCGCTCGAACTCCGACAGGGGGGCGTGGACCTCGATGAACTCGCCGTGCGGCAGGCGCACGATGCGGCCCGTCTCCCGGCCGTGCAGGGCCTTCTCGCGGTCCTTGCGCTGCAGCCCGAGGCAGATGCGCTTGGTGACGATGAAGGCCAGTGCCGGCCCGACGAACACCAGCACGCGGAACGAGCGGGTGATGTCGTTGATCGAGAGCCCCAGCATGTGGGCCACGATGTCGTTGCCGCCGCAGATCCACAGGATTACGTAGAAGGTGATCGCCATGACGCCGAGCGCGGTGCGGGTCGGCTGGTTGCGGGGACGGTCCAGCAGGTGGTGCTCGCGGCGGTCGCCGGTCGCGGCCTGCTCGATCCACGGGTACAGGCACAGCACCGCCATCACCAGCACGATGATCAGCGATGTCGGGATGAAGATGTTCATCGAGAACGTGAAGCCGAACAGGGTGAACTCGGTCCAGCCCGGCATGATGCGGACCGCCCCGTCCAGCCAGCCCATGTACCAGTCGGGCTGCGAGCCCGCGGTCACCGGTGACGGGTCGTACGCCCCGTAGGCCCAGATCGCGTTGATCTGCACGAAGGCGCCCATGAGGGCCAGCACGCCGAAGACGATGAAGAAGAAGCCGCCGGCCTTCGCCATGTACACCGGGAAGAGCGGGAAGCCGACGACGTTGTCCTCGGTCCGGCCCGGGCCCGGGTACTGCGTGTGCTTGTGGATGACCACGAGCATCAGGTGCACCACGATGAGCGCCAGCATGATCGCGGGCAGCAGCAGGATGTGGATGGTGAAGAAGCGCGGGATGAAGTCCTCGCCGGGGTACTCGCCGCCGAAGACGAAGAAGCTGAGGTAGCTGCCGATCACCGGCACCGCCAGCATGATCGCCTGGGCGATGCGGATGCCGGTGCCGGACAGCAGGTCGTCGGGCAGCGAGTAACCGGTGAAGCCCTCGAACACCGCGAGGATGGCGAGGATGGCGCCGATGACCCAGTTGATCTCGCGCGGCTTGCGGAAGGCGCCCGTGAAGAAGACGCGCATCATGTGCACCACGGTGGCGGCGACGAAGACCAGCGCCGCCCAGTGGTGGATCTGCCGCATGAGCAGGCCGCCGCGGACGTCGAACGAGATCCGCAGGGCCGAGTCGTAGGCCTGGGAGACGTGCTGACCGGCCAGCGGGGCGTAGTTGCCCGTGTAGGTCGTCTCCGCGGCGCTCGGCTCGTAGAAGAAGGTGAGGAAGGTCCCCGTGAGCAGGAGGATCACGAAGCTGTAGAGCGTGATCTCGCCCAGCATGAAGGACCAGTGGTCGGGGAAGACCTTGCGGGCGAACCCGTTGACGACCTTGCTGGCGCCGACGGTGTCGTCCGCGAAGTTGGCGACACCCGTGGCCGCCTTGTCGACCGGTGTCGACGTGCTCATCCGCGCTCCCAGAAGCTCGGGCCGACGGCTTCCTGGAAGCCGTCCTCAGCGACCAGGTACCCCTCGTCGTCCACCACGATGGGCAGCTGCGGGAGGGGTCGCTTGGCCGGGCCGAAGATCACCTTGCAGTCCTGCGTCAGGTCGAACGTCGACTGGTGGCAGGGGCACAGCAGGTGGTGGGTCTGCTGCTCGTACAGGGCCACGGGGCAGCCCATGTGGGTGCAGATCTTGGAGTAGGCGACGATGCCGCTCACACCCCAGTCCGCGGACTTCTCGGTGAGCTCCTCCTCCTCGAGGCGCATGATGAGGACCGCCGACTTCGCCTTCTCGTTCAGCGGGTGCTCGACGTCCTCGATGCCCTCGGGCATGACGTGCACCACGGAACCGATGCTCACGTCGGCGGCGCGGATGCGCCCGCCCTCGGGGTCCTTGACCAGGTAGGTGCCCTGCTCCCACATCGTGGTCGACAGGTCGTCACCCGGCAGCGGACCGGTGTCCCGGAAGAAGAACACCGCCGGCAGGGGGAACAGCGCCAGCGCGCCGATGAGGGTGTTGCGGATCAGCGGCCGGCGGCCCAGCGCCGCCTCGCCCGCGCCCTCCTTGAGGATGGCCACGGCCTTGGCGCGCTCGGCCTCGGTGCCGCGCTGGCGGTGCCGGTGGTCGATGCGCTCGTCGTCGGGCATGAGCGTCTTGGCCCAGTGCACGGCGCCGGCGCCGAGCGCGAACAGCGAGAAGAACATCGACAGGCCGATGGCCTTGGTCGACCAGCTGACCCGCGCGAAGCTGCCGTCGTACTGGATGGCCACGATCGAGACGATGATCCCGATCGAGCCGAGGATCGACAGCAGCAGCAGGACGGCGACCTGCCGCTCGGCGCGCTTGGCCGCCCGGGGGTCGGTGTCGCCCATCCGGTGCCGGTGGGCGGGCAGACCCGGGTTCTCGAAGCGGTCGGGCACGCCGGCGGTCGGCCGGGCGACCGCGGTGCTCTGCCCGTGCGCCTCCTCGGCGCGTTCGATCTGGCTCATGCTCCCTGCCTGTCCTGGTGTCCCGCCCGGTCCGCGGGGGCGGACGCGGTCGTCGTGCTGACCGTGCCGGGGCTCGCCGTCGCGGTCACGACGACTTCAGCCCCAGCCACACCGAGCACCCGATGAGGAGGCCGATGCCGGCGATCCAGGCGAAGAGGCCCTCGCTCACCGGGCCCAGCGACCCCAGCGTCCAGCCGCCCGGGTCGGGGCGCTGCTCGCTGTCGGCCGTCAGCCAGGCGATGATCGCGGTCTTGTCCTCGGGGGCGATGGTGTTGTCGTTGAAGACCGGCATCGACTGCGGGCCGGTCGTCATCGCCTCGTAGATGTAGCGGGCCTCGACGCCGTCCAGGCTCGGGGCGTACTTGCCGGCGGTCAGCGCGCCGCCCTTGCCCTGGGTGTTGTGGCACATCGCGCAGTTGGTGCGGAAGATCGCGGCGCCGCGGGCGATCTCCTCGGCGGTGGCCTCGCTGGTGTCGAGGACGTCCTCGGTGGGGATGGCCGGGCCGGGGGCCAGCGAGGCCACGTAGGCGGCCATCTGGTCGATCTGCTCCTGCGAGAAGCGGATCTTGCTGACCTCCTCGGCCTGCGGGCCGCTCTGCGCGAGCGGCATGCGGCCGGTGCCGACCTGGAAGTCGACCGAGGCGGCGCCGGCACCGATGAGCGACGGCCCCGCGTTCAGCCCGTCGTTCACCTGGCCGCCCTCGGCGTTGAGGCCGTGGCAGCTGGCGCAGTTGGCGAGGAAGAGGATGCGGCCCTCCTCCACGTCGTCGGCGGTGGCGGTGGCGGTGGTCGCCTCCGCCGGGCGGGGCGCCAGCGCGGAGTACAGCCCTCCGACGAGGAGGAGCGCCAGCGCGACCAGCAGGACGACGGCCATCGGGTGGCGTCGCCGGGCGCTGAGTGCGGTGAGGGTCCTGGTCACGGTGGTGGTGCTCGCTTCCGTCGGGAGCTCTCGCGTGGTCGGGGTGCTCAGGTGTCTGTGGCTGTCAGGGGTGCGGCGGCGGTCACTGCAGGACGTAGATGACCGTGAACAGGCCGATCCACACGACGTCGACGAAGTGCCAGTAGTAGCTGACGACGATGGCGCTGGTGGCCTCCTGGTGGCCGAAGCGCTTGGAGGCGAAGGAGCGGGCGATCACCAGCAGGAACGCCACCAGCCCGCCGAGCACGTGGATGCCGTGGAAGCCGGTCGTGAGGATGAAGACCGACCCGTAGGCGTCGCTGGCGATGGTCAGACCCTCCAGCGCCAGCTCGGCGTACTCGAAGACCTGGCCCGCGATGAAGATCGCGCCGAAGACGTACGTGAGGACGAACCACTCCTGCATGCCCCACTTGCCGACCTGCCACAGGCGCCCGAGGCGCCGGGGCTGGAAGCGCTCGGCCGCGAAGACGCCGAACTGGCACCAGAAGGAGGAGATGACGAGGATCGTGGTGTTCACGGCCGCGAAGGGGACGTTGAGCAGCTCCGTCCCGCCCTCCCACAGCCCGGGCGCCACCGACCGGATCGTGAAGTACATCGCGAAGAGCCCGGCGAAGAACATCAGCTCGCTGGCGAGCCAGACGATGACGCCGACCGACACCATGTTGGGCCGGTTCACGGACCCGTGAGCAGGGCTCGGGGTACTGCTCTGGACAGCCTGTGCACTCGCCACGACGGCCATCATGCCCCACGGTCTCGGCGGAGCGCCCCCCGGCCCACCGACATCGTGTCGTAGATGTTGCTCACACCGCCGTCACAGCCCGTGCACGCCGCGGTTGCGCCGTCCGGGTGACCTCCACGTGACCTCCCCGTGACCCCGGAACGCCCCCGCGGGAGCCCGCCCCGGCTCGGGCCGGGCCGCCCGACCGCACGGGTCAGTAGGGTCGGGCGCGACCCCCGCCCGCCGGCCCGAGGACCCCGCCATGACCAGCCCGACCGACCCCGCGCCGTCCCGGCCCGCCCCGCCCCCGGGCGCCGCCGGCCCGACCTGGCCGCAGGTCGTCGGCGCGCTGCTGGCCGGCCGCGACCTGGACGCCGCGACCACGGCCTGGGCCATGGACGAGGTCATGAGCGGCGAGGCGGGCGACGTGCCGCTGGCCGGCTTCCTCGTGGCCCTGCGCGCCAAGGGGGAGACGGTCGACGAGCTGACCGGCCTGGCCGACGCGATGCTCGCGCACGCCGTCCCGCTCGAGGTGCCCGGCCCCGTCGTCGACCTCGTCGGCACCGGCGGCGACCAGGCCCACACCGTCAACATCTCCACCATGGCCAGCCTCGTCCTGGCCGGGGCGGGGCACCGCGTCGTCAAGCACGGCAACCGCGCCTCGTCCTCCTCCTCCGGCTCCGCCGACGTCCTGGAGGCCCTCGGCGTGCGCCTGGACCTGCCGCCCGCGGACGTCGGCCGGCTGGCCGTCGAGGTCGGCATCACCTTCTGCTTCGCGCAGGTCTTCCACCCCTCGTTCCGCCACGCGGCCGGCGCGCGCCGCGGGCTGGGCGTGCCGACGGCCTTCAACGTCCTGGGGCCGCTGACCAACCCGGCCCGCGCCGGGGCCACCGCCGTCGGTGTCGCCGACGCCCGCCTGGCGCCCGTCGTGGCCGGCGTCCTGGCCGCGCGGGGCACCTCCGCGCTCGTCTTCCGCGGCGAGGACGGTCTCGACGAGCTGACCACCACCGGCCCGGCGCGGGTGCAGGTCGTGCTCGGCGGCGCGGTGCGGGAGGTCCTGCTCGACCCCGCGGACGCGCTCGGCATGGCCCCGGCCGCCCTGGCCGACCTGCGCGGCGCCGACGCGCGGCACAACGCCGCGGTGGCGCGGGACCTGCTGGCCGGCCGCCGCGGGCCCGTGCGCGACGCCGTCGTCCTCAACGCGGCGGCCGCCATGGTCGCCGCGGGGGTGCGCGCACCGGGCGCGGCGGCCGCGGACTCCGCCGAGGACCTGGCCGGGGACCTGGTGCAGCACCTGGCCGAGGGGGTGCGGCGCGCCGAGCGCTCGCTGGACAGCGGCGCCGCCGCCGACGTCCTGGAGCGCTGGGTGGCCGCCAGCGCGCGCTGACCCGGCCGGCCGCCGGCTCGGCGCCCGCCGGCTCGGCGCCCGCCGGTGCGCGTCAGTCGGCGCCGAGGGAGAAGGCGCTCTCGAGGTCGTGGCGCGAGTACGCGCGGAAGGCGATGTTCGTGGTCGTGCTCAGCACGCCGTCCACCTTGTTCACCGTGCCCGCGATGACGTCCGCCAGCTCCTCGTGGTGGCGCACGCGCACCATCGCCACGAGGTCGACGTCACCGGTGACCGAGTACACCTCGGACACGCCCGGCAGGTCGGCCAGGGCCTGCGCGACCTCGGGGATGCGCCGGCTGTCGGCGAGCACGTTGACGATGGCGGTGATCACGGCGCCAGCGTAGTCCCGGACCCCGCGCCGCGGCCGTCCGCGGCGGCGCCCGCGCCACCGCCGCCGGTCCCGCCGCGCACGCGCTCGCGGGCCCAGCCCGCGCCGCGCACGGGGCACGCCCACGGCGACTCGTCGGCGCCCTCGACGGTCACCAGCCGGGTGCCGGGCTGCTCCAGCCAGTCGAGCACCGCGTCGGTCTCCTCCGCGGTGGCCGCGGTGCGGCCCGGCTCCGGGCGCTCCACCGCCTCCCCGGTGGCCCGCAGCGCCTCCACGTGCGGCAGCGGGTCCGCGCCGCGCGGGGTCAGCGTCGTGCCCGCCAGCCGCCCCCAGCGCACCAGCACCAGCTCCCAGCCGCCGGTCGGCCACCCCGGGTCGGGGCGGCTGCGCCGGGCGGCCACCAGCTCGGCCGTGCCCTGCAGCGGGGCGCGCCGCTGGGCGCGCGCCGCGGTGCGCAGGTAGGCGTCCAGGCGCTCGCGCTGCACGGCGGCCTCCTCGTAGCGCTCCTGCGCCGCCAGCCGGCCCATCCGCTCGGTCCCCGCGCGCAGCGCCTCGGCGGCGTCGGCGCCCGCCGGGTCGGTGCGCAGCGCGGCGCGGGCCCGCTCGACGAGCTCGCCGTAGGAGGCGGCGTCCTGCCCGCCGCGCTCGGCGCCCAGGCACGGGGCGCCGCACCGGCCCAGGTCGGCCAGCGCGCAGGCCCCCGGCCCGTCCGCGCGGGGCGCGCGGGGGATGCGGCGGGTGCACTGGCGCAGCGGCAGCGCCTCGTGCAGCGCGGCCACGGCCAGCTCCGCCGTGCGCGCCGAGCGGAACGGCCCCAGGTACTGCGCGCCGGCCGCGGTGTCGTCGCGCACCCGGCGCACCAGGGACAGGCGCGGCCAGGCGTCCGTGGTCAGCTTCACCCACGTCACCGCGTCCGGGCGCTTGGAGCGGCGGTTGTACGGCGGCTCGTGCTCGGCGATCAGCCGCAGCTCGCGCACCCGCGCCTCCAGCGGCGTCGCGCACACCACCGGCACCACCGCGGCCGCCGCGCGTACCATCTCGGTCATCCGCGGCCGCGTCTCCGAGGCCGTGAAGTAGCTGGCCACCCGGCGGCGCACGTCCACGCTGGTGCCCACGTACAGCACCCGGCCCGACCCGTCGCGGAACTGGTAGACGCCCGGTGCCGAGGGCAGCCCGAGGGCGAGGTGCTTCTTGGCCCGCCGCGCCGCGGGCACGCGCGCGGCGAAGGTCTGCAGGTCCTCCAGGGTCTGCACGCCCCGGTTGCCCAGCCGCCCCAGCAGCGCGTGCAGGACGTCGACCGTGGCGCGGGCGTCGGCCAGCGCGCGGTGCTCGGGCGTCGTGCGGGCGCCGAACAGCCGCGCCAGCGTCGCCAGCTTGCGGTCGCGCGCCTCGTCCGGGCCCACGAGGTGACGGGCCAGCACGACCGTGTCGACCACCTCGAAGCGCGGCCACGACAGCTGCGCGCGGGCGCAGGCACCCGCCAGGAAGCCCGTGTCGTACGGGGCGTTGTGGGCCACCAGCACCGCGCCGCGGGCGAACTCCAGGAAGCTCGGCAGGACCTGCGCCGCCGTCGGGGCGGAGGCGACCATCGCGTCGGTGATCCCCGTCAGCAGCTGCACGAACGGCGGGATGGACGACGGCGGGCGCACCAGCGTCTGGAACTCGCCCAGCACCTCGCCGCCGCGCACCTTGACCGCGCCGATCTCGGTGATGCCGCCCTCGGCGGGCGCCCCGCCCGTCGTCTCGGTGTCCACCACGACGAACGTCGTCTCCGCCAGCGGGCGGCCCAGGTCGTCGAAGGACGCCTGGTGGGCCGGCTGGGTGGCCGGCCCGGTCGTGCGCGCTCCCGGCCCGCCGTGCGGGGCGGGCGGCGCGGTCGTGCTGCGGGGCATGCCGGTCACCGTAGGGACGGCGTCCGACACCGGGCGGCTGCGACACGGCCCGGACCCCCGCCGGACCCCGCGCCGGACCCCGCGCAGGGTCCCGCGCAGGGCCCCGCGCCGGGGCGTGCGCGGGGCCGGTGCGGGCCTCGTGTCGGAGGCGGCTCCTACGGTGCGCGTGCCGGTCGGGGGACCGGACGGGCCGCCGGCCCGGGCAGCTCCGCGGGAGGCCGACCGATGCTCATCGACTGCGACACGTGCACCGCCCGACCGCGGGCGTGCGACGGCTGCGTGGTGTCCGTCCTGCTCGGCGTGCCGGACGTGCCCGGCCGGGCGGGCCCGCCCGCGCTCGACGACGACGAGCGCCGGGCCGTCGCCGTGCTCGCCGGCGCCGGTCTCGTGCCGCCGCTGCGGCTGGCACCGGCGCCGGGCCCCGCGCCCGACGTCCCCCCGGCTCCGGCCGCGGGGTCACGACCGCGCCGGGCGCGGTCCCGGGCCGCGGGCTGAGCCGCGGGCTGAGCCGCGTCTGAGCCGCGTCGCGCCGGCGCGCCGCGGCGCCCGGCGGCGGTGCGAGGATGCGCGGGTGCCGCCGTTCCCGCGCCGGGCGCTGCTCGTCTCCGCCGGGTGCGCGCTGGTCGCCGGCTGCTCACCGTCCGGCCGCGCCGGGGCCGTGCACGAGCTGCGCGTCGAGCACGTCCGCTCGCTGCTGCGCCGGCGCGCGGACGCGCTGCTGGCCGGTGACCTCGCCGCCGCCGCCGTGCCTGTGCTCACCCGCACGGCCGCCGAGCGCGACCTGCTGCGCCTGCGCGACGGGCGGGCCGCCGCGGCCCGCCCGCTGGAGCTGGCCGCCGACGTCACCGCCCTCACGGCTCCGCGCACCGGCCCCGGCGGGGGCGTCGGCGCGTCCGCGCACGTGGTCCTGCGCTCGCGGCTGCCCGGTGAGGGGCGCACGGCCACCGCCGCCGCCGTCCTCGGCCTGCGCCGCGACGGCGAGCGCTGGTGGCTGGCCCCCGGGCCGGTCGACGGGCCCGTCCAGCCGTGGGAGGTCGGCGCGCTCGAGGTGCGCGAGGTCCCCGGCGGCGCCGTGGTGCTCGTGCGCACCGGAGCACCGGCCGCCGGTGCGACCGCCGGTGCGACCACCGGTGCGACCACCGGCGCGGTGACCGACGCGGTGACCGACGTGGTCGCCGCGGTGGCCGCCGACGTGGGCGCCGACCTCGCGGACGCCGCCGCGCGCGCGGGCGCCGCCTGGGGCGCCGACCCGCCCCGCGCGGCGGTGCTCGTGGCGGCGGACGCCGCGGCCGCGGCCCGGCTGGCCGGGACGAGCGAGCAGCGGGCCGCCCTCGTCGACGCGCTGACCACCGGCGGCCGGCACGACCTGCCCGGCGGCCGGCGCGGCGCGGCGCGCGTGGTCGTGCAGGCCGGGCGGTTCGCCGGGCTGACCCGCACCGGCCGCCGCGTCGTCCTGACCCACGAGCTCGTGCACGTGGCGACCCGCGCCGGCGGGTCCACCGATCCCGCCGCGCCCCGGTGGCTGGCCGAGGGGTACGCGGACGTCGTGGCGCGCGCCGGGCGCGGCCTGGACCCCCGCGCGCTGGCCGAGCCCGTCCTGCGCGACCTCGGCGCCGGCGGGGCGGTGGACGTGCCGGCCGACGAGGACTTCACCGGCGGCCCCGGCGAGAGCACCGGGGACGCTGCGCTGCAGCGCGCCCACGCCGCGGCGTGGACCCTCGTCGCCTCCACCGCCCGGCACCACGGCCTGCCCGCGCTCACGGCGCTGCACCGCCGGCTGAACGCCGCCGACCGGCCCGCGACCGCGTCCGCGCGCGAGGCGCTGCTGGCCGCCGCCTGGCGCGAGCACCTGGGCGAGGAGCCCGTCGACGCGCTGGCGCGCTGGCGGCGGGACCTGGACGACCGGCTCGCGGGGTGGGTGTGACGGCGTCCCGCACCCGCCCGACCCGCACGCCCGACCCGCACGCCCGACCCGCACGCCCGCCTCGCACCACCCACCCCGCTGCCCCGCCCCGAGCCCAGGAGCCCCGCCCCGTGAGCACCCTCGTCGTCACCAACGACTTCCCCCCGCGCACGGGCGGCATCGAGTCCTTCGTGCACGCCCTCTCCCGCCGCCTGGCCGCCCTCGCCGCCGAGGAGGAGCACGCCGGCGGGGGGTCCGGGGGAGGGCCGGTGGTCGTGCACACGGCCGCCCAGCGCGGCGCCGCCGCCGTCGACGCGGCCCTGGCCGCCGCGGGCGTCACCGTGGTGCGCGACCCCTCGCCGCTGCTGGTGCCCACCCCGGGCGTCGTGCGGCGGGTGGTGCGCACGGCGCGCCGGCACGGCGCCGACCGGGTCTGGTACGGCGCCGCGGCCCCGCTGGCGCTGATGGCCCCCGCCCTGCGCGCGGCCGGGGTCCGCCACCAGGTCGCCACCACCCACGGCCACGAGGTGTGGTGGTCCTCGCTGCCCGGCTCGCGCGCGGCGCTGCACCGCATCGGGGAGTCCGTCGACACCGTCACCTACCTCGGGGCGTGGACGCGCTCGCGGATCGAGCGCCCGCTGAGCCCCGCCGCGCGGGCCCGCGCGCGGCGCCTGACCCCGGGGGTCGACGTGGACGTCTTCCGCCCCGGCTGCGGGGGCGACGCGGTGCGGGCCCGCCACGGGCTGACCGGGCGCCCCGTCGTCGTGTGCGTCTCGCGCGTCGTGGCTCGCAAGGGGCAGGACGTCCTCGTGCGCGCCTGGCCGCGGGTGCGCGCCGCCGTCCCGGGCGCCGCCCTGCTGATCGTGGGCGACGGGCCGCACCGGCGCCGGGTCGAGGCCCTCGTCGAGGAGCTGGGGCTGCGCGGCGACGTCGTGCTCGCCGGACGGGTGCCGTGGGAGGAGACGCCCGCCCACTACGACGCCGGCGACGTCTTCTGCATGCCCACCCGCACCCGCCTGGCCGGGCTGGAGCCGGAGGCGCTGGGCATCTGCTACCTGGAGGCCGCCGCGTGCGGGCTGCCCGTCGTGGCCGGCGACTCCGGCGGCGCGCCGGACGCGGTGCTGGTCCCCGCCGCGGGCACCGTCGTCGACGGCCGGGACGTGCGCGCCGTCGCCGACGCCGTGGTGGCCCGGCTGGCGGACCCGGCCGCGGCGCGCGCCGCGGGCGCCGCCGGCCGCGCGTGGGTGGCCCGGGAGTGGGGGTGGGACGTGCAGGCCCGCCGGCTGCGGGACCTGCTCGCCGGCCGCGACCCGGGGGACGGCCCCGCGGACCCGGGTGCTCCCGGCGGTGCGGGCGCTCCCGGTGAGGTCAGCGGCGGGCACCCCGGGCGGGCCTGACGTCCGCCACCCGCCCGTCGCCGGGGCCACGTCCGGCGCGCGCAGCGGGCGCCGCCCCGGCGCGCGCCGCCACGGCCAGCAGCAGCACCGCCGCGACCAGCCAGAACTGGTTGTAGAAGGCCTGCTTGTTGACGAGGTTGGCGACCAGCAGCACGAGCGCGCACCAGCCGAGCAGGCCGCCAAGGTCGACCGGGCGGCGGCGCAGCACCACCACGGCCGCGGTCAGCGCGCCGAGCACCGCGGCCGCCACGAGCGGCAGCGGCAGGCTCAGCCCCGTCTCGTTGAGCACCAGCGTGTAGGCGGTGTTGGCGAACGTCAGCGGCGGCAGGCCGACCATCGTCTCCACCGTGTCGCGCCAGAACGCCGCCGGGGCGGTGACGAACCACGGCAGCACGAGCAGCCCGGCGGTGCCCACCGCCGCGATCGTGCGGCGCGCGCCGAAGGCCGGGTGCACGGCCAGCAGCGGCAGGAGCAGGACGGTGTGCTGCTTGGCGGCCAGCGCCACCGCCAGCGGCAGCACGGCCCACCACGCCCGCCCGCGCGCCACCAGCAGCGCCCACAGCGCGACGCCGACGAGGACGGTCGGCTCGGTCCACGCCTGCTCCACGAGCGTCGTCGCGCCCGGGGCCAGCAGCAGCAGCGCGGCCGCGCCGACGGCCGGCACCCGCCAGCGCCCCAGCGCGGCCACCGCCAGGGCGCTCACCCCGACGAGCAGCAGCAGCGCCCAGCGCACGTCGCCGGCCAGCCACCGGCCGGGCGCGGTCAGCACCGCCGTGAACGGCAGGTAGGCGAAGGCGTCGGTGATGCCCGGCGAGCCCGTCCACGTCTGCGTGTACACCGACTCGCCGCGGCCCACCGCGTCGGCGGCCTGCTGCAGGATCACCCACACGTCGATGCGGGGTGCCGGGTCGCCGACCACGACCGCCGCCCCGGCGGCGCCGGCGCCCGCGAGGGCGACGAGCAGCGCGGCCCGGGTCAGCGCCCCGGCGCGGGGCCCGCCCCTCGCGGCTGCCAGGAGCAGCGCGGCCGCGACCGCGGTCGCGACCGCCAGCCCGGCGCGCACGGCGCGCAGCAGCGGCGGCTCGACGTAGCTGAACACCGGCACCAGGGCGTGCGCGAGGGCCGCCAGGGTGAGCGCACCGGCGACCGCGGCGGCCGGCACCACCTCCCGCGCGCCCGGCCGGTCCGCGCCCGGTGGGTCCGCGCCGGGCCGGTCGCGCGCCAGCACGAGCGCGAGCGCGGCCGCCGCCACCAGGTAGCCGGCGACGAGCCACCACCGGTAGCGCACGACGCTGTAGGTGGCCAGCGCCGTCAGCACCACCACGAGCAGCAGCAGCGCGGTGGACGCGGACGCCCCCGCGCGCCCGCCCCGGGACGGGGCGGACGGCGGGGGCGCGGACGGCGAGGGACCCCTCACGTGGCGTACAGGGCCTCGACCTCGGCCTCGTGGTCGCGCAGGACCACGTCCCGCTTCACCTTCAGCGAGGGCGTCAGGTAGCCGTTCTCCGGCGTGAAGTCGCCCTCCAGGACGCACCACTTGCGGATCGACTCGGCCCGGCTGACGTGCTCGTTGGCGGCGTCGACGGCCCGCTGCAGCTCCGCGCGCACCGTCTCGTGCTCGCGCGCGGTGGCCAGGTCCAGGCCGGGCAGGCCGTGGTTGGCGCCCCAGGAGGGCAGGGCCTCCTCGTCGAGGGTGATCAGGCAGGCCACGAAGTGGCGCTGGTCGCCCACGACGACGGCCTGGGAGATCAGCGGGTGCGCGCGCAGCCGGTCCTCCGCCTGCGACGGCACGACGTTCTTGCCGTTCGCGGTGACGATGATCTCCTTCTTGCGCCCGGTGATCCTCAGGTAGGCGCCGTCGACGACCTCCCCGATGTCCCCGGTGCGGAACCAGCCGTCCTCGGTGAACGCCGCGGCGGTCTCCTCCGGGCGCCCCAGGTACTCGCGGAAGACCCCGATGCCCCGGGCGAGGATCTCCCCGTCGTCGGCGACGGCGAACTCCGAGCCGGGCAGCGGCGGGCCGACGGTCCCGATCCGCAGCCGCTCGGGGCGCGTCACGGTCAGCGGCGCGGACGTCTCGGTGAGCCCGTAGCCCTCCAGCACCACCAGGCCCACGCCGCGGAAGAAGTGCGCCAGCCGCTCGCCCATCGGCGCGCCGCCCGAGACGGCGTGGGTGACGTCGCCGCCCAGCAGCGCCCGCAGCTTGGCGTACACGAGGCGGTCGAACAGCGCGTGCCGGGCCCGCAGCGGCAGCGACGGGCCGCCGGAGTCCAGCGACTGCGAGTACGCGATGGCGGTCGCGGCGGCGCGCGCGAAGATCGCGGCCTTGGCCTTCCCCGCCGCGGCGGCCTTCTGCTCGGCGCCGTTGTAGACCTTCTGGAAGACCCGCGGCACGGCCAGGATGAACGAGGGCCGGAACCCGGACAGGTCGCTGAGCAGGTCCTTGGCGTCGGCGGTGTGGCCCATCCGCAGCCGCGCGACCAGGCACAGCACCTCGATGAAGCGGGCGAAGACGTGCGCCAGCGGGATGAACAGCAGGGTCGCGCCGCCCGGCTTGCCGAGGACCTCCGGCACGCCCGCCTGCGCGTTGCGCGCCAGGTCCAGCAGGTTGGCGTGGGTCAGCACGCAGCCCTTGGGGCGCCCCGTGGTGCCGGAGGTGTAGATGATCGTGGCGGTGTCGCCCGGCCCGGCGGTGGTGCGCGCGCGCTCCAGGTCGGCGTCGGGCACGTCGCGGCCGGCGACCTCCAGCTCGTCCAGCCCGCCGGAGTCGATGGTCCACACGTCCCGCAGGGCGGGCAGCCGGTCGCGGACCGCGGCGACCCGGCCGGCGTTCTCGACCGACTCCACCACGCACGCCACGGCGGCGGAGTCGGACAGGATCCACTCCACCTGCGAGGGCGAGGACGTCTCGTAGACCGGCACGCCGACGGCCCCGGCGAACCACACCGCCACGTCGGTCAGCGTCCACTCGTAGCGGGTGCGCGACATGATCCCCACGCGGTCGCCCGGCTGGACGCCCGCGGCCAGCAGCCCCTTGGCGATGCGCTGCACGCGGGCCAGGAACTCCGCGGCGGTGACGTCGCGCCACGTGCCGTCGGGCTGCTTGACGCTGGCGGTGACGTGCTGCGGGACCTCCGCCGCGGTCGTCACCACGCAGTCGGTGAGGTTGCCGGTGGTGGTGGGTTCGACGAGCGCCGGCTCGCTGACGGTCCGCACGGTGTCCTCCTCGCGAGCCCCCGGGGCGCCGTCGTCCCGGGGTCGTCCTGGGCGGGTGGTGCACGGCCAACGGACGACCCGCGGCCGCGGTTCCGCCGGACCCTACCGGCCGCCCCGCCCGCCGCGGCGGCCGGTGCCCGCGCGCCACCCGGTGGGCTCAAGGTGCGGGCCGCGCCGGCCGAGGAGGTCGTGAGGAGGTGCCCCGCATGAGCCCCGACACCGGCGCCCGTCCCGCCCGCCGCGCCGAGCCGCCCGCCGGGCCGTCGATCCTCGACACCTTCGCCGGCCTGGACGACGAGCCGTTCGGCGACCCCGCGGCCGCCGCCCGCCGCCGCGCGGGCGCCACGCGCACGAGCGCGGCCTTCGGGGACGTGGAGGTGGGCCCGCCCGTGCCGCGGCCCGTGACCGCGCCGCCCGGACCCGCGCCGGTCGCCGACGCGCCCGGTGACCCCGCTGCGCCCGAGCGCCCCGAGCGCCCCGAGCGTCCCGAGCGCTGCCCGCACTGCGCCGCCCGCGTGCGCGCGGAGCAGGACTGGTGCTCGCTGTGCCTGGCGCCGCTGGACGCGCCGGTGCAGGAGGGCCCCGCCGCCGGGGCGGGGGAGGCCGCGGAGGGGGCTGCGGAGGCCCACGCACCGGTGGGCCCCGCCGGCGCCCCCGGCCCGGTCGACCTCACCGGGCCGGACCCCGAGGAGGTCGAGCGCATGCTCGCCGCGCTCGCCGGGGCGCAGGGCCCGGCGCTGCCGGGCCTGTCGCGGCGCGCCGCGGTGGGGGTGGCCGCGGGCGGCGGCCTCGCGCTGACCGCGGTGCTGGTGCTGCTCATGACGCTGCTGGGCCTGCTCGCCCGCTGACGCGGTGGCCGACCGGCGCCCGACCGGCGCCGCACCGGTGACTAGTACCCTCGCCCGTCGAGACCGCGCGCCCGCGCGGCCCGAGACGGGCAGGGGGTCCTGGACGCGCATGCCGCAGATCCACGCGGAGGTCCACGTCCGGCGCACGACCCCCGGGGTCCGCGCGTGAGCGCCGCCGGCGGCACGCGCAACGCGGTCGGCGTCGACATCGGCGGCACGAAGATCGCCGCGGGGGTCGTCGACCACCGCGGCGAGGTGCTGGTCTCCACCCGCCGCGAGACGCCCGCCTCGCACCCGGCCGCCATCGCCGACGCCGTCGCCGACGCCGTCGCCGAGCTGGCCACCACCCACGAGTTCGGCCCCGTCGGGGTGGCCGCGGCCGGTTTCGTCGACGCCGCGCGCTCCAGCGTGGTCTTCGCCCCGAACCTCGCCTGGCGCGACGAGCCCCTGCGCGAGCACGTCGAGCGCCGCATCGGGCGGCCCGTCGTCGTGGAGAACGACGCCAACGCGGCCGCCTGGGGCGAGTACCGCTTCGGCGGCGGCCGCGGCGCGGACGGCGAGCTCGTCCAGGACCTCCTGATGCTGACCCTCGGCACCGGCCTGGGCGGCGGCATCGTCGCCGGCGGCCTGCTGCAGCGCGGCGCCAACGGCGCCGCCGCCGAGATCGGCCACGCCCGCGCCGTGCCCGACGGCCGCCGCTGCGGCTGCGGCAACCGCGGCTGCTGGGAGCAGTACGTCTCCGGCAGCGCCCTCGTGCGCGACGCCAAGGACCTGCTGCGCTCCGGCGACGAGTCCGGCGCCGCCCTGCTGGCCGCCGCGGGCGGGGACCCGGAGGCCGTCGAGGGCCGCACGATCACCGAGCTGGCCGCCGCGGGCGACCCCGGCTGCGCGCGCCTGCTGGCCGACCTGGGCCGCTGGGTGGGCGAGGCCGTGGCCACCTTCACGGCCGTCCTGGACCCGGAGGTCGTCGTCATCGGCGGCGGCGTGTCCAGCGCGGGGGAGCTGCTGCTGGCCCCCGCCCGCGCCAGCCTCGCCGAGAACCTGCCCGGGCGCACCCACCGCCGCCCGCCCGCGCTGCGCGCCGCCCTGCGCGGCAACGCCGCCGGCATCGTCGGCGCGGCCGACCTGGCCCGCGCCGGCTGAGGGCGTCGTGGCCGCCCGCACCCCCCGCCCGCCGCGGCGCCGGCGCCCGCCGGACCCGCGCCGGACCGCGCTGCAGCAGCAGCTGCGCCAGCAGACCCGCCGCGCCCTCATCGGCGACGGCCCGGCCGTGGGCGTCGACATCGGCGGCACCAAGGTCCTGGCCGGTGTCGTCGACGGCGACGGGCGGGTCGTGGCCCGCGTGCGCCGCGACACGCCCACCCGCAGCCCGCAGGCCGTCGAGGACACCATCGCCGAGGTCGTCGAGGAGCTCGCCGCCCGGCACGAGATCGTCTCCGTGGGCATCGGCGCCGCCGGGTTCGTCGACGCCGAGCGCTCCACCGTCCTGTTCGCCCCGCACCTGGCGTGGCGGCACGAGCCGCTGCGCGAGGCCGTCGAGCGCCGCGTGCGCGCCCGCCTGGGCCGCCGGGTGGGCCGGCGCACCGTCGTGGAGAACGACGCCAACGCCGCGGCGTGGGCCGAGTACCGCTTCGGCGCCGGCCGCGGGGAGAGCCGCCTGCTGTGCGTGACGATGGGCACCGGCATCGGCGGCGGCATCGTCACCTCCGGGCGCGTGCAGCGCGGCCGCTACGGGATCGCCGGGGAGTTCGGCCACATGGTCGTCGTGCCCGGCGGGCACCGCTGCGAGTGCGGCAACCGCGGCTGCTGGGAGCAGTACGCCTCCGGCAACGCCCTGGTCCGCGAGGCCCGCGAGCTGGCCCGGGCCGGCTCGCCCGTGGCGCACCACCTGCTCGAGCTCGCCGGCGGCGACCCCGAGGCGATCACCGGGCCGCTCGTGACGCGCGCCGCCCGCGAGGGGGACGCGGCCGCCGTGGAGCTGTTCGAGGAGGTCGGCCGCTGGCTCGGCATCGGCATCGCCAACCTGGCGGCGGCGCTGGACCCGGGCACCGTCGTCGTGGGCGGCGGGGTCTCCGACGCCGACGAGCTGCTGCTGGCGCCCGCCCGCGAGGCGTACCGGCGCACCCTGACCGGCCGCGGCTTCCGGCCCGAGCTGACGATCGCCCGCGCCGCGCTCGGCCCGTCGGCCGGGCTGGTGGGCGCCGCGGACCTCTCGCGCGGCTGGGGGTGAGCGCCGGGCGGCCGGTGGCGCGCCTGCGGGTGGCCACCGTCAACGTGCGCGAGCTCCTGGACGACGGGCGCGCGCTGCGCCGCGTCCTGGAGGCCGCCGCCGCCGACGTCGTGTGCGTGCAGGAGGCCCCCGTCCACCCGCTGGCCGCGCACCGCCTGGGCGACCTGGCCGCCGCGGCCGGGCTGTGGGTCACCGCCGCCGGGCGCCCCGGCGCGGGGACGGCGGTGCTCACCGCGGCGCGGGTCGACGTGCGCGCCGCGGACGTCCTGCGCCTGCCGACGCCGCGCTGGCGCCACCGCCGCCCCGTGCGGGCGCGGGGGGCCGCCGAGGTCGTCGTGCGGGTGCCGCTGGGCGCCGGGTGGAGCCTGCCGGTGCGGGTGACCAGCGTGCACCTGGGGCTCGACGCCGCCGAGCGCGAGGCGCAGGCGGACGTCCTCCTGGCCCGCGGCGGTGAGCGGCCGCGGGTGCCGGCGGTGCTGGCCGGGGACCTCAACGAGGGCCCGGACGGCCCCGTGCGCACCCGCCTGGCCACGGTCCTGGCCGACGCCGCGCAGGTGGCGGGCGCGACCGCCGCGACGTTCCCGGCCCGCGCCCCGCGCTCGCGCCTGGACGTCGTGCTGGCCGACCGGCGGCTGGGCGTGGCGACGGCGGGCACCGCGGACGTGCCGACCGCGGTCGCCGCGGCCGCGACCGACCACCTGGCGGTGGTGGCCGACCTGCTCGTGCCCGGCGCCTGAGGGACCGGGCGGCGGGTCGGCGGCGGGTCGGCGGCGGGTCAGACGACGGCGCCGTCGTCCTCGTCGTCGTCGCGCGAGCGCGGCAGCCGCACGACGAGGGTGGCGAACCCGCCGACGAACACGAGCGCCGTCAGCACCGTCACGAGCGCGGGCACGCCCCGGGAGGTCAGGGCCACGACGAGCAGGAACAGGGGGGCGCCGACGACGGCGGCCCAGGCGGCCCAGCCCACCAGGTCACGCGGGAGCGGTGCCGGTTCGGCGGGCACGAAGCGGTCGCTGAGCCCGTCGCCGAGCTCCAGGGGCTCGCGGTCGCGCTCGCGCCGGCCGCGCGGCTCCTCGGCGGCACCGCCCGGCGCCCGGCCGGGCACCGCGGCGCCGGGGACGTCCTCGCGCGGGGCGGGGGGCAGGGGCCGGGCGGGGCGCACGGTGCGGGCACCGCGCTCGGCGGCCGTCTCGCGCGCGCCCGCGTCCGGGGCGCCGGGAGCGGAGTCGCGCAGCGCGCCCGGGACCTCGCCGCCCGCGGCCCGGGGCTGGTCGCCCTCCTCCGCGGGGGTGCCGGGCCGCGCCGGGGCGCCCTCACCGCCGGCCGCGCGGGCGGCGGCCGGACCCGCGGCCGGGTCGGCGTCGGGGGCGGCGTCGGCGCGGGCGCCGTGGCCCGCGTCCTCGTCCCCCCAGTGGGCGACGATCTCCGCGAAGGCGGCGTCGACGTCGAGGGGCCCGGACCCGTCGTCGCGGTTGGTGGGCACGCCTCATCGTGGCACGCCGACGCCGACCGGTCGAGGCGTCGGGGCCGGTGGGGGAGCGCGCTGTGCCCTACAGTCCTGGCCACGCCCGCCGACCGGTGCGCCCGCGCCGCGCACGGCGGGGCGGCGGGCTCGCGACAGGGAGGTCCGGACCGCTCGTGCTCTACTGGCTGATCAAGCTCCTGCTGGCCGAGCCGGTGGTGCGGGCCGTCTTCCGCCCCTGGGTGCGCGGCCTGGAGAACGTACCGGCCTCCGGCGCGGCGATCCTGGCGAGCAACCACCTGTCGGTGACCGACCCGGTCTTCCTGCCGGTCGTGCTGCGCTGGCGGGTCACCTTCATCGCCAAGGCGGAGATGTTCACCGTCCGCGGGCCGCTGGGGCGCCTGGCCGCGGGGTTCTTCCGCAGCGTCGGGCAGCTGCCCGTGGACCGCTCCGGCGGCCGCGCCTCCCAGGCGGCCATCGAGGGCGCGGTGGCGGTGCTGCGCCGCGGCGAGCTGTTCGGCATCTACCCCGAGGGCACCCGCTCGCCCGACGGGCGGCTGTACCGGGGGCGCACGGGGGTCGCGCGCATCGCGCTGCGCTCGGGGGCGCCGGTGGTGCCGGTGGCGATGATCGGCACCGAGCACGTCATGGCCCGCGGCAAGGTCCTGCCGTCGGTGCGGCGGGTGGGCGTCGTCATCGGCGAGCCCCTGGACTTCTCCCGCTACGCCGGCCGCGCCGACGACAAGCTCGTCGTGCGGGCCGTCGCCGACGAGGTCATGGCCGCGGTGCAGCGGCTCTCGCGCCAGGAGTACGTCGACGAGTACGCGGTCCGGGCTGCCCGGGTGCGCGCCGTCGCCGAGGACGCCGGCCGCGAGGTGCCGCCGCTGCCGTCGGCGGGCGGTCCCGGAGGCCGGGCCGCACCGACCGGCCCGCCGCCGGGGGCCCCCGGCGACGCGGCCGGCCCGGACGCGCCCGGGGAGCCGGACGGCCGGCGGTGGCCGGGGGACACGCCCTCGAACGGCTGACCCGCCCGCGCCGCCGGTGGCAGAGTGATCGCCGTCCGGCCCGTCGAGGTGCCCCGCCGGGGTGCCGGCGGCCGGGGCGCCGGCGTCGTGGCCGGCGGGACGGGAGGCGTCGTGCGCGTCGGCATCCTCACCGGCGGGGGTGACTGCCCCGGCCTGAACGCCGTCCTGCGGGCGGCCGTCCTGGCGGGCACCCAGCGCTACGGGATGACCTTCACCGGTTTCCGCGACGGCTGGCGCGGCGTCCTGGAGCGCGACGCCGTCCCGCTGGACGAGGCGAGCGTGCGGCCGCTGCTGGCGGTGGGCGGCACCGTGCTGGGCTCCAGCCGCACCAACCCGCTCGCGGACGGGGTGGCCGAGGGCGTGGCGCGCGTGCGGGCCTCGCTGGACGCGCTGGGGGTGGAGGGCCTGCTCGCGGTGGGCGGGGAGGACACCCTCGGCGTGGCGACGGCGCTGCACGAGGCCGGGGTGCCCGTGGTGGGCGCGCCCAAGACGATCGACAACGACCTGTCGGCCACCGACGCCACGTTCGGGTTCGAGACGGCCGTGCAGACGGCCGTGGAGGCGTGCGACCGGCTCGTCACGACGGGCGCCTCGCACCACCGGGCGATGGTCGTGGAGGTCATGGGCCGGCACGCCGGGTGGATCGCCCTGCACACCGGCATCGCCGCCGGCGCCCACGTGACCCTGCTGCCGGAGGTGCCGGTGGACCTGGACGCGGCCGCGGCCACGGTCGCGGCGGCGCTGTCCCGCGGCGACGCCCCGCTCGTCGTGGTCAGCGAGGGCGCCCGGGTGCTGGGGGAGGACGCCGTGCGCGACCTGCCGCGCGACGCCTTCGGGCACGTGCAGCTCGGTGGCGCCGGTGAGCAGGTCGAGCGGGAGCTGAAGGCGCGCGTGCCGGGCCTGTCGACGCGGCTGACCGTCCTGGGGCACCTGCTGCGCGGCGGCACGCCGAGCGCGGCGGACCGGGTGCTGGCCACCCGGATGGGGCTGTCGGCGGTGGCGGCGCTGGCCCGCGGCGACGTCGGCACGATGGCGGCGCTGCGCGGCACGGAGGTCGTGCAGGTGCCGCTGGCCGACGCGACGGGGGTGCTGCGCACGGTGCCCGAGGCGCGGTGGGCGGAGACGTCCGACGTGGTGTGGTGATCCCGGGCGACCGCGCCGCTCACGCCTGGTGACGGCCGGTCGCGGGGCGTCGCCGCCCGGCGGCCGGTCGGGCGGCGTGCGCGCGCGGGCCGGCGACCGGCCCGCGCAGCGGCCACGGCACCGGCGCGGCAGTGGGACACTGGCGCGCGTGAGCACCGTGACGAGCACCGTCCCCGGCGCGTCGGCCACGAGCGGGACCACCCCCGGTCCGACGTCGTGGCCCGACCTGCCCGCCGCCCAGCAGCCGCAGTGGCCCGACGCCGCCGCGCTCGCCGAGGTCCAGGCCGAGCTCGCCTCCTACCCCCCGCTCGTCTTCGCCGGCGAGGCCGACCAGCTGCGCCACCAGCTCGCCGCCGCCGCCCGCGGCGAGGCGTTCCTGCTGCAGGGCGGGGACTGCGCCGAGACCTTCGCCGGCGCCACGGCGGACGGCATCCGCCGCCGCGTGCGCACGATGCTGCAGATGTCCGCCGTCCTCACCTACGGCGCGAGCCTGCCGGTCATCAAGGTCGGCCGGATGGCGGGTCAGTTCTCCAAGCCGCGCAGCAGCGACAGCGAGACCCGCGACGGCGTGACCCTGCCCGCCTACCGCGGGGACGCCGTCAACGACTTCGCGTTCACCCCCGAGGGCCGCACGCCGGACCCGCGCCGCCTGCTGCGCGCCTACCACACGGCCTCGGCGACGCTGAACCTCATCCGCGCCTTCACCACCGGCGGGTACGCCGACCTGCGCAAGGTCCACGAGTGGAACCGCGGCTTCGCGTCGACGGCCGCCAACGCCCGCTACGAGGTGCTGGCCCGCGACATCGACAAGGCGATGAAGTTCATGATCGCCTGCGGGGCGGACTTCGACGCCCTGAAGACCGTGCAGTTCTACTCCAGCCACGAGGCGCTGCTGCTCGACTACGAGAAGCCGCTGACCCGCACGCTGGACGAGGAGCCGCCGCTGTCGGGCACCGAGCCGGTCGAGGACGTGCGCCAGGGGGGCCCGTACGACGTCTCGGCGCACATGGTCTGGATCGGCGAGCGCACCCGGCAGCTCGACGGCGCCCACGTCGACTTCGCCGCGCGCGTGCGCAACCCCATCGGCGTCAAGCTGGGTCCGAAGACCTCCGTCGAGGACGCTCTGGCGCTCGTCGAGCGCATCGACCCGTTCCGCGAGCCGGGCCGGCTGACCTTCATCACGCGGATGGGCGCCTCGGTGGTGCGCGACGCGCTGCCGGGCCTGGTGGAGGGCGTGCGCGCCGCCGGCCACACCCCGGTGTGGGTGTGCGACCCGATGCACGGCAACACCATCACCTCCACGAGCGGCTACAAGACCCGCCGCTTCGACGACGTCGTGGACGAGGTCCGCGGCTTCTTCGAGGTCCACGAGGCGCTGGGCACCGTCCCCGGCGGCCTGCACGTGGAGCTGACCGGCGACGACGTCACCGAGTGCCTGGGCGGCGCGATGGACATCGACGACGCGGCCCTGGCCACCCGCTACGAGTCGCTGTGCGACCCGCGGCTGAACCACCAGCAGTCGCTGGAGCTGGCGTTCCTGGCGGCGGAGATGCTCAGCCGCCGCTGACCGGTCCGGCGCGACGAGGCCCCCACCGCCCGTGGCGGTGGGGGCCTCGTCGCGTCCGGGGGTCGCGGGCGCTCAGACGACGGTGAGCGTGACGGTCGAGCCGCGCGGCACGGCCTCGCCCGCGCCCGGGTCGGAGGAGCGCACCGTGCCGAAGATGCCGCCCAGCACGTTCTCCACCCGCACCCGGAAGCCCAGCTCCTCCAGCGCGGCGCGCGCGTCGGCCACCTGCCGACCCTGCACGGCGGGGACCTCGACCAGCGGGGGGCCGGTGGAGACGACGAGGTCGACCGCGTCGCCGCGGAAGAGGGTCCCGTCGCCGGGGTCCTGGGAGACGACGGCGCCCGCCGGGACGCTCTCGCTGGTCTCCTCCCGGGTTCCGCCGACCACGAGCCCGGCGTCCTCCAGGGCGGCGCGGGCCTCGGCCAGGGCGTCGCCGGTGACGTCGGGCACGTCGATCGGCTGCCGGCCCCGCGAGACGACCAGCGCCACGGGCGTGTCGTGGTCCAGCACCGTCCCGGCCGCCGGGTCGGTGGCGATCACGTCGCCCTCGGGCACGTCCTCGCTGAACTCGCGGCGCACCTCGCCGACGGCCAGGCCGCCGTCGGTCAGGGCGCGCGCGGCGTCGGCCTCGGGGTCGCCGACGACGTCGGGCACGGGGTGCTGCTCGACGCCCAGGCTGACCACGAGGGTCACCGCGCCGTCGCGGCGCACCCGCTCCCCGGCCGCGGGGTCGGTGGCGGCGACGACGCCGGCGGGCACGGTGTCGCTGTGCGCCTCCTCGCGCTCCACGCCCAGGCCCGCGGCGGTCAGGACGGCTTCCGCGCGGTCGGGGTCGCGGCCGGTGACGTCGGGCGTCGTCGTCCACGCGCCGGGACCGGCGAGGAAGAACCACGACAGCCCGGCGGCCAGCGCCAGCACGACGAGGGTGGCGACCATGAGCACGACGCTGCGCCGGCGACGGCCGCCCTGCGGGCCCCAGCCGACGTCGGCGGCGCGGGCGCGCGGCCCCGAGGTGCCCCCCGCCGCGGCGCCGGGCGCCCCGTCCTCCGCGCCGCCCGGTGCGACGAGGGCGCTGAGCGCGCCGGCGCCCGCGGGCGGGCCCGCCTCCCCGTCGCGCTCCAGCGCCGCCAGGTCGATGCGCACGGTGTCGCCGGCCCCGCCGGGCGCCGGGCGGGCGGGGCGGGCCGACAGCTCGGCCGGGGTCAGCGCGGCGCGGGCCGCGCGCAGCTCGTCGCGGAAGGCGGCCGCGTCGCCGTAGCGCTCGTCGGGGTCCTTGGCCAGGGCCTTCAGCACGGCCCGGTCCAGGACGGCGGGCAGGCCCGGCACCAGCGTCGACGGCGCCGGCGGGTCGTCGTAGACGTGCCGGTAGGCCAGCCGCACGGGGGTGTCCCCGGTGAACGGCGGCTGCCCGGTGAGCATCTCGAAGAGCAGGACGCCCACGCCGTAGACGTCGCTGCGGGCGTCGGCCACCCCGCGGGCCACCCGCTCGGGGGCCAGGTACTCCGCCGTGCCGACCAGCTCGGCGCCGTCGCCCGCGGTGGACTGCGCGGTCGCGGCCGCCGAGCGGGCCAGCCCGAAGTCGGCGACCTTGACCCGGCCGTCGTCGCCGACGAGGACGTTGGCCGGCTTCACGTCCCGGTGCAGGACGCCCTTGCGGTGCGCCTCCGACAGGGCGTCGAGCACGTCGGAGGCCACGGCGAGGGCCTCGCCGGGGGTGAGCAGGCCGTGCTCGCGGACCACGTCGCGCAGCGTGCGGCCCGGCACCAGCTCCATGACGAGGTAGGCGGTCTCCTCGTCGCTGCCCTGGTCCAGCACGCTGACGATGCCCGGGTGCGCCAGCCGCGCGGCCGACTTGGCCTCGCGCACGAACCGCTGGCGCGCCTCCGGGTCGTGCGCGAGGTCGGCGCGCAGCACCTTCAGCGCCACCTCGCGGTCCAGGCGGGTGTCCAGCGCGCGGTAGACGACGCCCATGCCGCCGCGCCCGATCCGCCCGAGCACGCGGTACCGCCCGTCGAGCACGCGCCCGACGAGCGGGTCGGAGAGGGTGGCGTCCACGGGCAGCGAGTCTAGGTCGGCCGGCGGCCGCCCCCGGCTCCCCGCGCCGGGACGCTCAGCCGAACCTCGACATCAGGGTGCGCACGTTGGCCACGTAGCGGCGGGTGTCGTCGTACATGCCGCGCGAGCGCACGCCCGCCTCGCCCTGGTAGTAGGAGGCGATCGCGACGTCCAGGTCGTTGCGCGCGGTGAGGGTGCGCAGGATGACGACCCCGGCCTTGGCGTTGTCGTGCGGGTCGAACAGGTCCAGGTTCTCGCCGAGCAGGTTCGAGGCCCACTCGCCGGAGCTGGGGATGACCTGCATGGCGCCGATGGCGTTGGCGTGCGAGACCACGCGCATGTTGAAGCCGGACTCCTGGTACGAGATCGCCAGCGCCAGGGCGGGGTCGACACCCAGCCGCACCGCGGTGGAGCGCACGATCTCGCGCATCTCCTCGCGCCCGGGCAGGTCCGCCGAGGCCAGCCGGGCCTGGTTCTGCGCCACGGCGCCGGCGATGGTGCCGGCGCGGGTGGTGCCGTCCGCCGGGGCGGCGCTCGAGCCGGCCGAGGAGCTGGGGGAGGGGGCGGGCGCCTGCGCGCCGGGCCCCAGGTCGAGGACCTGGCCCTCGCGGATGAAGCCGTCGGCGGTCAGGTCGTTGGCCCGCACGAGCGCGGCGACGCTGGTGCCGTGGGCGGCGGCGATCGCGCCGAGGGTGTCGCCCGCGCGGACGGTGTAGCGCCCGCCCGCGGACTCGCCCGCCTGGTCGGCGGGGGGCGCCGCGGCCGGCGCGCCGGCCAGCCGCAGGACCTGGCCCTCGCGGATGAAGCCGCGCGCGTCCAGGCCGTTGGCCTCGCGCAGGGCGCCGACGGTGGTGCCGTGGGTGGCGGCGAGGGCGCCGAGGGTGTCACCGGCGCGCACGGTGATCTCCGCGGGGGCGGCGCTCGCGCCGGCGTCCGCGGAGGCGCCGGGCGCGGGTACCCGCAGCTCCTGGCCCTCGCGCACCCGGGCGCGGGCGTCGAGGCCGTTGGCCTCCACGATCGCGCGGACGGTGGAGCCCGTGCGGGCGGCGATGTGCCCGACGGTGTCCCCGCGGCGCACCGTGACGACGGTCCCGCCCGCGGGCGCGGCGGCGGGGGCCTGCGCGGCGACCTGGGCGCTCACCTGCGCCGGGGCCGCGGCGGGGGCCGCGGCCGAGGCGGTGCCGGCGACGGCGCCGGGGGCGGCGGCGCCCACCAGGGCGGCGGCCAGCCACCGCCCGCGCCGGCGCTCGGCGGCGCCCTGCTCGCCGCGGCGGCCCTCGCCGGGCTGCGGCGCCCGCTCCTCGGGACGGTCCTCGGACGGGTCGCTGTGCTCGGCCATGGGGCGGGTGTCCTCCGCGGTCGTCGGGGGTGCGGGCGATCGGGCGGGCCCCGGCGGTGATCGCCGGTCGAGCGCGAACCTACCCGACCGGTGCCCCGGGACCCGGTCAGCACCCGCCGCGACCGCCGGGCGCGTCGCCGCCCGCACCCGGTGCGGGCCGCCGCGTGCGCGCGCGCCGGACGCGGGTGGCAGGCTGAGGGGGTGGCTGGACCGGTGAGGGCGGAGGTCGCCCGCGACGAGGGCGACGACCTGGACGACGTGGTGGACGAGTGGCTGACCGTCCCCGACGTGGCGGAGCGGATGGGTGTGGAGCTGCGCACCGTGCGCCGGCTGCTGCAGGAGCGCGAGCTCGTCGCGGTCCGCCGCGGCGAGCGGCACGTGGTGTCGGTGCCGGCGGCGTTCGTCACGCCGGAGGGCCCGCTGCAGCACCTGCGCGGCACCCTGTCGGTGCTGCTGGACTCCGGCTACTCCGACGCCGAGGCCGTCCGCTGGCTGTTCACGCCCGACGACACCCTGCCCGGCACGCCGGTGGCCGCCCTGGCGGCCAACCGCAAGACCGAGGTGCGCCGCCGGGCGCAGGCCCTGTCCTTCTGACGTCCCGCCGAGCCGCTCCCGGCCGGACCCGCCGCCGGGTCAGGCCGGCAGCTGCCGCCAGCGCGCCTCGCGCCGGCGGGCCAGCTGCGCCCGGCCCAGCGCGGGCAGCGCCACGGCCAGCCGCCGGGGCAGCGGCACCGACACGCGCCGCCACAGCACGTCGTACCCGGCGCGCTCGACGGCGCCGAGGATGCCCCCGTACAGCTCGAAGGCCGTGCGCAGGCAGTCGCGGCTGGTCGGGTGGACCATCGCGATGCCCGGCTCGGCCCGCGCGTACACGGCGCGGGTGCGCTCCACCTCGAACGCCAGCAGCTCGCGCACGGCCCGCGGGGTGGAGCGCGCGCGGCGGCCGGCGAGCAGGTCCTCGCGGGTGACGCCGAAGGCCTCCAGGTCCTCGGCCGGCAGGTAGACGCGCCCGCGCTCGAGGTCCTCGCCGACGTCGCGCACGAAGTTGGACATCTGGAACGCCTCGCCGAGCGCGCGGGCGGGCTCCTCGGCGCCGGGGGCGACGGGCTCCAGCACGGGCAGCATCTGCAGGCCGATGACGGCCGCCGAGCCGTACATGTACCCGCGCAGGTCCTCGTAGGTGGCGTAGCCGGTGTCGGTGATGTCGCGGCGCATCGAGGCCAGGAACGCCTCCACGTGCTCGACGGGGATGTCCCAGCGGCGCATCGTGGCGGCCATCGCCCGGCCCACCGGGTCGGTGGGGCCGGTGCCGGCGAGCCCCTGCAGGAAGGCGTCGCCCCAGGCCACGAGCGCGTCGGGGTCCGGGTCGGTGAGGGAGTCGACGAACTCGTCGGCGTAGCGGGCGAAGCCGTACAGCGCCCACACGTAGGGCCGCTTGGCCGGCGGCAGCAGCAGCGTGGCCAGGTAGTACGTCTTGCCGTGCTCGGCGTGCAGGCGCCGGCACTCCTCGAAGGCGGCCCGCAGCTCCGGGTCGGCCAGCGCCGGGTCGGTGCGGGCGGCGGAGTCGAGGTCGCGGCTGCTCACCGGCGGGATGCTGCCACGCCGCGGCGCGCTCGTGCGCCGCGGGGCGCCCGGCGCGGCTGTGCATGCACAACCGCCCCGCGGGCCGCGACCCTGGCGCTCGCGGGGGCTCTGTGCATACAGTCGCCGTCGGCAACGGCTGCCGGGGACGACGAGGAGGTCGGGGTGCGCGCCAGCGAGCGGGTCTACCGGCGCCTGCGCCGCGACGTCCTCGACGGCGTCCTGGCCCCCGGCGACGTCCTGGCGGAGGTCGAGCAGAGCAAGCGCCTCGGCGTCTCCCGCACCCCCGTGCGCGAGGCCTTCGCCCGGCTGCTGGGCGACGGGCTGGCCAGCCCGCTGGCCGGGCGCGGCCTCGTCGTCAGCGCCCTGTCCGCGCGCAGCGTCGAGCAGCTGTACGAGGTGCGCTCGGCGCTGGAGGAGCAGGCCGTGCGCCTGGCCGCGCTCCGGCGCGACCCGGCCGTCTTCACCCGCCTGGCGGAGGAGTTCGCCCGCGCGCCGCGGCTGCTGGAGGAGCCGGGTGAGGACGCCCTCGACCGCTACTACGCCCTGACCGAGGAGTTCGACGCCGCCCTCGACGAGGCCGTCGACAACCCGCACCTGGTCCAGGCCCTGACCGCGGTGCGCACCCACCTGGCGCGCGTGCGCCGCCTGGCCCGGCACGACCCCGCGCGGCTGCGCCGGGCCGCCGCCGAGCACCAGCTGGTCGCCGAGGCCGTCGCCGCCGGCGACGCCGTCCTGGCCGTGCACGCCGTCGGCGTGCACCTGCACCGCAGCCGCGCCCGCTTCGTCGAGGCCGTCGCGCGGCAGGAGGCGGGCGCCCCGCCCGCCCCGCACGCCCCGCCCGTCGAGCCCGCCCCGCCCCCCGAGCCCCTCGGCCGACCGCAGGAGGTCCCCGCGTGAGGACATGCACCGTCCGCGTGCACCGCAGCGACGCCGGTCTGCGCCGCGAGGACGAGCTCGCGCACCGGCTGGCCGTCGTGGCCGCCGACCCCGTGGCCGTCGACGACGACGTGGCCGAGATGGTCGTCAACCGGGTCATCGACGACGCCGCCGTCACGGCCGCCTCCCTGCTGCGCGCGCCCGTCGTCGCCGCCCGCGCGCAGGCGCTGGCGCACCCGCCCTCGCGCGGCGGCACCGGCGCGCTGGTCGCCGGCACCCGCGAGACCGCCTCCCCGGAGTGGGCGGCCTGGGCGGGCGGCGTCGCCGTGCGCGAGCTGGACTTCCACGACACCTTCCTGGCCGCCGACTACTCCCACCCCGGCGACACGATCCCGCCGCTGGTGGCCGTCGCCCAGCACCTCGGCCTGGACGGCGCCGCCCTGCTGCGCGGGACCGTCACCGCCTACGAGGTGCAGGTCGACCTCGTGCGCGCGATCTGCCTGCACCGGCACAAGATCGACCACGTCGCCCACCTCGGCCCGGCCGTCGCCGCGGGCCTGGGCACCATGCTGGGCCTCGACGTGGCGACGACCTACCAGGCGATCGGGCAGGCGCTGCACACCACCACCGCCACCCGCCAGTCCCGCAAGGGAGCCATCTCCACGTGGAAGGCGTACGCGCCCGCCTTCGCCGGCAAGGCCGCCGTGGAGGCCGTCGACCGCGCGATGAGGGGGCAGACGTCGCCAGCGCCGGTCTGGGAGGGCGAGGACGGGGTGGTCGCGTGGCTGCTCGACGGCCCCGAGGCCGTCTACGAGGTGCCGCTGCCGGAGCCGGGGGAGCCCAAGCGGGCGATCCTCGACACGTACACCAAGGAGCACTCCGCGGAGTACCAGGCGCAGGCGCTCATCGACCTCGCCCGCCGCCTGCACCGCGAGCACCCCGAGCTGGCCGACCCCGACCGCGTGCGCTCGATCGTGCTGCGCACCAGCCACCACACCCACACCGTCATCGGCTCCGGCTCCGGCGACCCGCAGAAGTACGACCCGTCGGCCAGCCGCGAGACGCTCGACCACTCCGTGCCGTACATCGTCGCGGTCGCCCTGCAGGACGGCCGCTGGCACCACGAGGACTCCTACGCCCCCGAGCGCGCCGCCCGCCCCGACACCGTCGCCCTCTGGCGGAAGATCACCACCGTCGAGGACCCCGTCTGGACCGAGCGGTACCACGACCCCGACCCGGACCGCCGCGCGTTCGGCGCCCGCCTGGAGGCCGTCCTGGCCGACGGCAGCACCGTCGCCGACGAGATCGCCGTCGCCGACGCCCACCCGCGCGGCGCGCGCCCCTTCGCCCGCCCGCAGTACCTGGACAAGCTGCGCGTCCTGGCCGCCGGCGTCCTGCCCGACGCCGAGGTCGAGCGCTTCGCCGACCTGGCCCAGCACCTGCCCGAGCTCGACGCCGCCGGCGTGCGCGCCCTCGGCGTCGTCGCCCCCGACGAGCTGCTGGCCTCCGTCCCGCTGCCCGGAGGGCTGTTCTGATGCTGCACGCCACCACCACCCCCGCCGCCAAGCGCGCCGCCCTGCGCGCCGCGCTGGCCGGGGACGACCTGCTGCGCTTCCCCGGCGCCGTCAACCCCCTGTCGGCGCGGCTGGTGCAGCGCAAGGGGTTCGAGGGCGTCTACCTGTCCGGGGCCGTGATGTCCGCCGAGCTCGGCCTGCCCGACGTCGGCCTGACGACCCTGTCCGAGGTCGCCGAGCGCGCCGCGCAGGTCGCCCGCACCACCGACCTGCCCGTCCTCGTCGACGCCGACACCGGCTTCGGCGAGCCGCTCAACCTCGCCCGCACCGTGCAGGTGCTCGAGGACGCCGGGGTCGCGGCCCTGCACGTGGAGGACCAGGTCAACCCCAAGCGCTGCGGGCACCTGGAGGGCAAGCAGGTCGTCGACCTGCCCACCGCGGTGCGCCGCGTCACCGCCGCCGTCGGCGCCCGCCGCGACGACGGCCTCGTCGTCGTCGCCCGCACCGACGTGCGCGCGCTGGAGGGCCTGGACGCCACGCTCGAGCGGGCCCGGGCCCTCGTCGACGCCGGCGCCGACGTCGTCTTCCCCGAGGCGCTGGCCGACCTGGGCGAGTTCGAGGCGCTCGCGAGCGCCGTCGAGGTGCCGGTGCTGGCGAACATGACCGAGTTCGGCCGCAGCGACCTGTTCACCCACGACCAGCTGCGCGACGCCGGCGTGCGCGTGGTGATCCACCCGGTCTCGCTGCTGCGGCTGGCGATGGGCGCCGCCGACCGCGCCCTGGACGCCCTGGCGCGCGAGGGGACCCTGGCCGGGGAGGTCGAGCGCATGCAGACCCGGGCCGAGCTGTACGACCTGCTCGACTACGCCTCCTACGGCGTCTTCGACACCGCCGTCTACGACGTCACCCTCGAGGGCAACCGCACCCACCGGCCGGGCTGACGGGCCCGCACGCACCGCACGCACCGCACGCACCGCACGCACCGCACGCACCGCACGCACCGCACGCGACGACGCGAAGGAGCGACACGTGAGCACCACCGGCAGGACGAGCAGCGCGGGACAGGACGAGGTCCGCAAGGGCCTGGCGGGGGTGGTGGCCGACACCACGGCGATCTCGCGGGTCGACCCGGCGACGAACTCGCTGCTGTACCGGGGGTACCCGGTGCAGGAGCTGGCCGCCCGCTGCTCGCCGGAGGAGGTGGCGTTCCTGCTGTGGCACGGGGAGCTGCCGGACGCCGCGCAGCTGGAGGCGTTCCTCGGGCGCGAGCGGGCCGCGCGCGCCCTGCCCCGCCAGGTCACCGACGTCCTGGACGCCGCCCCGGCCGCCGCGCACCCGATGGACCTCGTGCGCACCACCGTCAGCGTCCTGGGCCTGCACGACCCGCAGGCCGCCGACAGCTCGCCGCAGGCCGAGCTCGCCAAGGCCGAGCGCCTGTTCGCGGCGCTGCCCGGGGTCGTCGCGCACCTGCAGCGGCGCCGGCACGGGCTGGAGCCGGTGCCACCGCGCGAGGACCTGGGGTACGCGGAGAACTTCCTGCACGCCGCGCTGGGCGCCGTGCCCGGACCCGAGGCCGTCGACGCGTTCCGCGTCTCCCTCGTGCTGTACGCCGAGCACTCCTTCAACGCCTCCACGTTCACCGCGCGCGTGGTCACCTCGACGCTGGCGGACCTGCACTCGGCCGTCACCGCGGCCGTCGGGGCGCTCGGGGGACCGCTGCACGGCGGGGCCAACGAGGCCGTCTGGCAACTGTTCGAGGAGATCGGGCCGGGGGAGGGCGCCGCGCAGCGCGCCGAGGCGTGGCTGGAGGAGGCGTTCGCCGCGCACCGCAAGGTGATGGGCTTCGGCCACCGCGTCTACCGCGACGGCGACTCGCGGGTGCCGACGATGCGCGCCGCGCTGGAGCGGCTGGCCCGCTCGCTCGGGCGCACCGACGTGCTGGAGCTGTACGCGGCGCTGGAGGAGGGCGTGGCCCGGCGCAAGGGCCTCAAGCCCAACCTGGACTTCCCCGCCGGACCCGCCTACGCGCTCACCGGTCTGGACACGCCCCTGTTCACGCCCGTGTTCGCCGCCGCCCGCCTGCCCGGCTGGACCGCGCACGTCGTCGAGCAGCGCGCCGACAACGCCCTCGTGCGCCCGCTGTCGGCGTACTCCGGCCCGCCCGAGCGGCACCTGCCGGGCTGAGGACCCGGGGCCCTCAGCGCCAGGCGCGCGAGCGGTAGGTGCGGTCGCGGCCGGTGACGCGCTCGGCGGCCAGCCGCCCCGACACCAGCACCATCGGCACGCCCACGCCCGGCTGCGTGCCCGAGCCGGTGAACACGACGTTCTCGCCCCACAGGTTCCCCGGGCGGAACGGGCCCGTCTGCCGGAAGGCGTGCGAGCTGGCGAACGGCGCGCCGTCGGCCATCCCGCGCCGCTCCCAGTCCGCCGGCGTCGTGACGTCCTCGACCTCCACGGCCTGCTCGAACCCCGGGTAGCCGCGCTCCTCCATGACCCGCATGACGTGCTCGCGGTAGCGCGGGGCGATGCGGTCCCAGTCCAGGCGCGCCCGGCCCGCCGACAGCGACGGCGTGGGGAACAGCACGTAGTAGACGTGCTTGCCCGCCGGGGCCAGCCCCGGGTCCGAGACCGTCGGGCGCGAGACCAGCACCGACGGGTCGCTCATGAGGCGCCCGTCGAGCAGCTCGCGGAACACCTGCTCCCACTGCTCGCCGAAGTGGATGCTGTGGTGCACCGGGTCCGGGTAGTCCGCCGAGGACCCCGCCAGCAGCAGGTAGCACGAGGGCGAGTACGTCAGGTGGCGCACCCGCCACGGGTCGCGGCCCAGCAGGTCCCGGTGGGCGACCGGCAGGTCCGGGTTCAGCACCACCACGTCGGCCTCGATCCGCCGGCCGTCGGCCGTCAGGACCGCGCGGGCCCGCCCGCCGCGGTGCTCCACCGCGGTCACCTCGGTGCCGTAGGAGAACTCCACCCCGTGCTTCTCCGCGGCCGCCGCCATCGCCGTGGGCAGCGCGTGCATGCCGCCGCGCGGGAAGAACACCCCCGCCACCGAGTCCATGTAGGCGATCACCGCGTACAGCGCCAGCGCGTCCTGCGGGGCCAGGCCCGCGTACAGCGCCTGGAAGGAGAACATCCGCTGCACGCGCTCGTCCTTGAGGTACTTGGCCACGTGCGGGGCCATCTTGCCGAACCCGCCCGCCGCCACCAGCCGCACCAGGTTGGGGCGCAGCAGGTCCAGCGGCGTGTCGATGTTGGAGTCGATGAAGTCGCGGATCTCGTAGCGGTACAGCCGCCCCACGTGCTCGACGAAGCGGCGGTACCCGTCGGCCTCCGCGCCGCCGGCCAGCTCCGCGATCGCGTCGGCCGTGCGGTCCACGTCCGCCGACACCGTCAGCGAGCTGCCGTCGGCGAAGCGCCCCCGGTACAGCGGTTCCACCGGGTGCAGGTCCAGCCAGTCGCCCATGTCCTCGCCCAGGGCGTCGAAGCAGTCGGCGATGAGGTCCGGCATCGTCAGGACCGTCGGGCCGGTGTCGAAGCGGTACTCCCCGGCGCTGCCGTCGGTGCCCGTGCCCGGGCGCACCACCAGCCCGGCCCGCCCGCCCGGCACGTCCTCGCGCTCCAGGACGGTCACCCGCCGGCCCGCGCCCGCCAGGCGCATCGCCGCCGACAGGCCCGCCAGGCCCGCGCCGACGACGACCACGTGCTCGCTGGGGCCCTCGACGTGCCGGGTGCGTCCCGGCAGCCAGTCCAGGGTCCGCGACAGGCGGCTCACGAGCGCCTCGCCGTCGCCGCGACGACCAGCTCGTGCAGCGCCGCGCGCGCCGTCGCGTCCACGTCCGCCTGCTCCAGCGCCGTGCACGCCACCTCGACCTGCGTGGTGATGAGGTCCTCCACCCGCTCCAGCGCGCCCGTGGCCACCAGGACCTCGCGCAGCGCGTCCACCCCCCGCCCGTCCAGGTCGGGATCGCCCAGCAGCCGCTCCACCAGCGCCGCCTGGCGCGCGTCGGCCGCCTGCACCGCCAGCGCCACCAGCACCGTCCGCTTGCCCTCGCGCAGGTCGTCCCCGGCCGGCTTGCCCGTCACCGACGGGTCGCCGAACACGCCCAGCACGTCGTCGCGCAGCTGGAAGGCCTCGCCCAGCGCCAGCCCGAACGTCGAGTAGCTGGCCACCAGCGCGTCGTCGGCGCCGGCCAGCGCCGCGCCCAGCAGCAGCGGGTGCTCGATGGAGTACTTCGCGCTCTTGAACCGCACGACGCGCCGCGCGCGCTCCACCGCGCCGGCCGCACCGCGCGAGGCCGAGGACGCCTGCTCCAGCATGTCCAGGTACTGCCCGCCCATCAGCTGGGTGCGCATCGTGTCGAAGACCCGCCGCCCGGCCCACAGCCGCTCCGCGGGGAAGGGGGAGCGGGCGAACACCTCGTCGCTCCACGCCAGGCACAGGTCCCCGGCCAGCACCGCCCCGGCCAGGCCGAAGCGCTCCGCGCTGCCCGACCAGGTGGCCGCCCGGTGCTGCGCGGCGAAGCGGCGGTGCGCCGCCGGCTGCCCGCGTCGGGTGTCGGAGTCGTCCATCACGTCGTCGTGCAGCAGCGCCGCCGCCTGGAACAGCTCCAGCGCCGCCGCCGCGCGCAGGATGCCGCGGCCCTCCTCGCCGCCGTCGCCGCCGGCGCCGCGGTGGCCCCAGAAGCAGAACGACGGGCGCAGCCGCTTGCCGCCGGACAGCAGGGCCCGCACCGCGTCCAGCACGGGACCGGTCTCCGGGTCCACCTCGCGCAGCAGCAGCTCCTGCTCGCCGACGAACACCGCCAGCTCGTCCTCCACCGCGGCGCGCAGCCACGCGGTGGTGCTGCGCGCCTCGTCCAGCACCGCGGCGGGCAGGCGCGCGGCGTCGTCGCCGCAGGACAGCTCCAGGGTCTCCTCGACCGTGGGCGCTCCGGTGCTGGGGCTGGGCGGGGGAGGCGGCACAGCCGCACTCTAAGCAGGCTGAGGGTCGCGGGCGAGCGGGTGGGCCGAAGTCACCCGCCCGGCGCGCCGGGCCGCCGCGCCGGACCCGCGGGCCCGCTGCGCCTAGGGTCGGCCGCGTGGACCGGGAGACCTACCTGCGGCGCTGGTCCGCCCTGCACGGCGGTGCCGCCCCCACCGGGGTGGTCCGCGTCTGGCTGACCGGCGCGCACGCGCTGGCCCGCCCGCTGGCCGCCGCGCGCGTCCCGCCCTCGGCCGTGACCCTCGCCGGCGCGCTGGCCGCGGTGGCCGCCGCCGTCCTGGCCGTGCGCGGCGGTCCCGGTGGTGCCGCGGCGCTCGCGGCGGCGCTCCTGCTGGCCGCCGGCGGGGTCCTGGACAACCTCGACGGCGCCGTCGCGGTGCTGCGCTCGGCGACCAGCGCGCTCGGCGCCGTCCTCGACGCCGTGTGCGACCGCGTCGGCGACGCCTGCTGCGCGCTCGTCCTGCTCGGCTGCGGCGCACCGCCCGCGCTGGCGCTGGCCGCCGGCGGACTGGCGCAGCTGCAGGAGTACGCCCGCGCCCGCGTCCAGGGCGCCGGGGTCGGCGAGGTGGGCGTCGTCAGCGTCGCCGAGCGGCCCGTGCGGGTCGCGCTGGCGGCCTCGGCGGCGGCGGCCGGCGCGGTGCGCCCCGGGCCGCCGTGGGCGTCGCTGGCCGCCGGGGTGTGGCTGGTGCTGGGCCTCGTGGCCGCCGTCCAGGTCGCGCTGGCGCTGGGGCGCCGGCTGCGGGCGCTGGACCGCCCCGCCGGCTGAGGCCACCGCTCAGGCGTCGCCCACGAGGTCGGCGACGATGCGCGCCGACAGCCCCACCAGCGGCAGCCCGCCGCCCGGGTGCGCGCTGCCGCCGACGAGGAACAGGCCCGGCACGGGGGAGCGGTTGGCCGGGCGCAGGAACGCCGAGCGGGCCCCGTCGCTGGAGGAGCCGTAGATGGCGCCGCCGTCGCTGAGCGTGTCCTCGGCCAGGTCGGCGGGCGTGCGCACCTCGCACCAGCGCAGCCGGTCGCGCACGTCCAGGCCGCGCGCGGCCATCGCGTCCAGCACGGTGCGCGCGTACGACTCCGCCAGCCCCGGCGCGCGCCAGTCGGTGCCGCCCGGCGGCGCCCCGCCGGGGTCGTGCACCGGCGCGTTGACCAGCACGAACCACGCCTCGGTGCCCTCGTCCGGGCGCAGCGCCGGGTCGTCCGGAGCGCTGACGTACACCGTCGGGTCGGCCACCGGCCGCCCCGCGGCCAGGTCGCGGAACTCGGCGTCGTAGTCGCCGGGGAACAGCACCGTGTGGTGGCGCAGGCCCGGGGTGCGCCCGTCCAGGGCCAGCAGCAGCACGAACCCCGAGGAGGAGCGCCGCCGCGGCGAGGGCCGCAGCCGCGGGCGCGGCAGCAGCCGGCCGTACAGCTGCGCCGCGTCCACGGCCGAGACGACGACGTCGGCGCCCAGGTGCCCGCCGTCGGCCAGCCGCACCCCGTCCACCCGCCCGCCGGCCGTGGTCACCTCCGCGACCGCGGTGCCCGTGCGCACCCGCACCCCCCGCTCGGCGGCCCGCTCGGCCACCGCCAGCGCCAGGCGGTGCAGGCCGCCGCGCACGTACCAGGCGCCGAAGGCCTGCTCGACGAACGGGACCGTGGCCAGCGCCGCGGGCGCCTTCGCCGGGTGCGAGCCGGAGTAGGTGGCGTAGCGGTCCAGCAGCACCCGCAGCCGCTCGTCGCGCAGGTACTGCCGGCCCAGCCCGCGCAGGCTGCGCCACGGCGCGACCGTCCGCAGCGCCCGCACGTCCCGCGCCAGCGGCAGCAGCGTCGAGGCGCCGCGCAGCGGGGACTCCAGGAACGGCTCGCGGGCCACGTCCCACACCTGCGACGCGCGGCCCAGGAACGCCGCCCACTGCGCGCCCGTGCCCGCGCCCAGCGCCTCGTCCAGCGCGCGCACCACCCGCGGCACCCCGCCGCCGGGCAGGTCCAGGTGCGTGCCGTCGCCGAAGCGGTAGTGCGCCACCGGGTCCAGCGGCACGACGTCCAGCACGTCCTCGACCGGCGCGCCGGTCTTGAGGAACAGGTCGCGCTGCACCGCGGGCAGGGTCAGCAGCGAGGGACCGGTGTCGAAGGAGAAGCCGTCGCGGCTGAACCAGCCGAGCTTGCCGCCCACCCCCGGCGCCTGCTCCACCAGCTCCACGCGGTGACCGCGCGCGGCCAGGCGCGCGGCCGCCGACAGACCGCCCAGCCCCGCCCCGACGACGACGACCCGGCTCACCGGTGCCTCACGCGACCCGACGCCCCTTCCAGCGCAGCGACCCGCGGCGCCGGGCGGCGTGGGAGTCGGCGACGAGCCCCACCAGCAGCGCCACCGACACCGGGTGCGCCAGGGCGTCCGGCAGCGAGCGCCCGCCCGTGCGCTCGGCGGCCAGGTAGCGGCCCACCACCCCCGCCGCGTAGCCCAGCGCCCCCGCCCGCGACCCGGTCAGCGCCGCCAGCGGCGGCAGCACGTAGACGACGAGCAGCCCGGCGCCCACGGCCACCGCACCGGCGGGGCCGCCGAACGCCGACCACAGCGACTTCGCGTACCCCGCGCGCAGCTCGGACCAGCCCCCGTACATCCGGCACACCGCGAGGTCCGTGCCGTCCACGACCCCGCCGGACCCGCCGGCCGCCTTCACCGCGCGCACCAGCGCCACGTCGTCCAGGACCTCCCCGCGCACCGCGCCGTGCCCGCCCGCGCGCCGGTACGCGGCCGCGTCGACGACGAGGAACTGCCCGTTCGCCGCCGCCAGCGACGGCCGCCGCGACGTCTCCGCCGCCCGCAGCGGCAGCGTCGTCAGCCACGACCACTGCAGCAGCGGCTGCACGAGCCGCTCGGCCCACGTCAGCGCCAGCTGGCGCGGGTACGGGCTGACGAGGTCCAGGCCGCTGCCGCGCAGCAGCGCCACCGCCGCGGCCACCGCGTGCGGGGCCAGCACCACGTCGGCGTCCACGAGCACCAGGACGTCCCCGCGGGCCTCGGCGGCCAGGCGGGCGCACGCGGCCGGCTTGCCCAGCCACCCCGGCGGCGGGTCCGCGCCCTCCAGCAGCCGCACGCGCCGGTCGCCGGCCGCGACGGCCCGCACGACGGACGCCGTCGCGTCGGTGGACCGGTCGTCGCAGACCAGCACCTCGTACCCCTCGCCCACCTGCACCTGGTCCAGCAGCGCCGCCAGGCACGCGCCCACCCGCTCGGCCTCGTCGCGCGCGGGCAGCAGGACGCTGACCCGCTCGGCCACCGCGGGCGGGTCCACCGGCGGGCGGCGCAGCGCGCGGGCGTTCAGCGCGGTGTGCGCGGTCAGCAGCACGGCCGCCGCCGACCCGCCGCGCACCGCCGCGCGCAGCAGCGCCCGGGCCGCGCCGGGGCCGCGCCTCACGCGCCGGCCCGCAGGTCGCGCAGGTACGGGCCCACGGTCAGCCCCATCGCGGCCCCGCCCCAGGCGGCCGCGGCCGGGCGGCCGAAGAACGCGGCGCTGCCCAGCGCCGAGCCCAGCCACGTCCAGCCCAGCAGCCAGGCCGGCACCCGCTGCGAGGGGCCCGCGGCGCCCGCCGTGCCCGCGGCGGGCTCCTCCGGGACGAGCAGGTGCAGGCCCGCGCACACGGCCGTGGCCGTCAGCAGCCACCCGGCGTAGTTGCTCAGCGGGATCCCCGGCAGGCCCGGTAGGTGCGGGTGCGGCACCTCGAACGCCCAGTGCCCGGCGGCCGTCATCTGCGGGTCCAGGAACAGGTCCCAGCTGGCCAGGGTCCACGCGGCGGCGGCGACGACCGCGCCGTCGCGGCGGCGGCCCGGCGGCAGCCGCCGCGCCAGCCGCCGGCCCAGCTGCACGGCCGGGTGGGCCACCATCGTCCACGCCAGCGGCACGACCACGGGCACGTCCAGGACCTGCGGGCCCAGCGTCCCGGCGTAGCGGTAGCGGCCGAAGGGCCGGCCGGTGCGGGTGCCGACGGCCTCGGCCAGCAGCCCCAGCCCGCCGGCCACGGCCAGCGTGCGCACCGCCCCGCGCGCCCCGCCGCGGCGCGCGGCGTCCGCCACGGCGGCCGCGCTGAACACCCCCACCGAGCCGATGGTGGTGCGCCGCAGCCGTTCCCCGCGCAGCAGCGGGTGGGCGACCTGGGTCAGGACGGCGGCGCCCGTCAGGACGCCGGTCACCGCGCGCAGGGCGCGGGAGGGCGGGCGGTGGGGCACCCGCTCACTCTAGGGACGGCCGGCGACACCGGCCCCGCGGGACCTGCGCGCCCGCCCCGGCGCTCGCACCGGACCCGGCGGCGCTCAGGACGGCAGCAGCCGCCGCAGCGCCAGGAGCCCCAGCGCCACCGCGAGGACCGACGCCACCGCCAGCGCCCGGCCCGCCCGCCACGCGGCCGCGTGCGCGCGCCGGGCCCGCCCGGCGGGCAGCGCGCTGGCCGGACGCGCGGCGTCCGGGTGCGGCCCGAGGGCCCACAGCCACGTCAGGGCGCCCGCGACGGCGCGCGCGAGCCCACCGGCGAGGGCGAGGACGGTCTCCACCGCACCAGCGTCCCGGGCGCGGCGGCCCGCGGGGCAGACCCGTCCGGGTGGCGGTGCTCAGGGGGCGGTGCTCAGGGGGTGCGCCCGTCGACCGTCCCCTCCAGCCGCTCCACCGCGAAGCGCGCGAACAGCTCCTCGGCGTACCAGCCCTCGCGGGGGGTGCGGACCATCACGTCGCGGTGCGCGGGGCCCCGGTGGGCGAACCCGCTCAGCGCGTCCGCGGACTCCCACAGGGAGAAGGTGCCCTGGTAGCCGAGCGGCGCCTCGCCCAGGCCGACGGCGAACCGCAGGCCCGGCACCGTCCGCAGCTCCGCCGCCACGGGCGGCACCGCCCGCCAGAAGGACAGCGCCCGCCCCGGGCGCAACCGCGCCCGCGTCACCGAGGCCACCGGCCCGGTGTGCGGGGCGCGCGCGGGGGGACCGAACGGCTCGCGGCCCGACCAGCGGCCGCGGCTGCTCAGCGGCCGCAGCTGCACGCGCAGCGTCTCGCTCGCCGCCCGCCGCCACGCGCGCGCCGTCGCGGAGCGCTCGAAGGCGGCCGCGTCGGCCGCCGAGTCCCAGGCGACGAGGGCGGCCCAGCGCAGCGGGTCCGCGTCGCGGACGGTGAACGTGCGCCCGTCGCCGGTGCCGAGCAGCTTGTGGAAGCGCGCGCCGGGGGTGCGGGCCAGCAGCACCCGGTCCAGCACCATCCGGCCCACGGCGAAGGGCACGGCGCGGGGCGGCACCGTCCACAGGTGCAGGGTGACCAGCGGGGGCGGCGGCTGGGCGGGCTGCTCGGGGGGCTGGGCGGGCACCAGCGGACCCTACGTCCGTCCCGCGGGCGCGGCCCGCCCGTCGTCCCCGCGCTCGTCCCCGCGCCCGCGCCCGCGCTCGTGGGCGGCGACGTGGGCGCGCACCAGGCGGGCGACGTCGCCGGGCCGGTCCCACGCGGGCACGTGCCCGCAGCGCTCCCAGCGCTCCCAGCGCGCGCCCGGCGGGGCGAGCTCGCGCCGCAGGTACGCCGGCGGCAGGACGCGGTCGCGGGCCCCGGTCACGACGACGACCGGCACGCGCACGTCCGCCGCGCGCGTGAACGCCCCGGCGGCGAGGGCCGCGTCCGCGGCGGGGTAGCCCGGTGCGGACGCGACCGCCTCCAGGGCGTCGCGCGCGAGCGCCACCGGCAGCGCGCGCGGGGCCGCGCTGGTCGCCGTGAACGCCAGCGTGCGCCCGAGCGCTCCCGTCACGAACCCCTGCGGCAGGTGCCGCGCCCAGCGGGCCAGGCGCTGGCCGGTCGGCAGCAGCGGCGGCCGCCGGCGCGCGCTGCGCCACAGACCCGCGGGGGCCAGCGCGACCAGGCCGGCCAGCGCCGGGTCCGCCGGGTCGTCCCGCGCGGCGGCCTCCAGCGCGACCCACCCGCCGAAGGAGTGCCCCACCAGGTGCACCGGGTGGCCGTCCTCGCCGCGCAGGCGCACCGCCAGCGCCAGCAGCCGCCGGCCGAGCGCGGCCGGCGTCATGGCGTCCGGCCCCTCGGACGGGCCGGGGACCGGGCTGCGCCCGTGCCCGGGCAGGTCGACGAGCAGCAGCCGGTGGTCGCGCCCGAGGTCGCCGGTGACGGGCGCCCAGGCGGTCGAGGCGCCGCCGAGGCCGTGCACGAGCAGCACGCGGGGCGCCGCCGGGTCGCCGGTGCCCGCGGCCGCGGTGCACAGCCCCTCCGGCCCGGGCCCGGCGCCCGCGGCGGTGCCCGGTGCCGTCGCCCCCACGTCCCCTGCACGCCCGGGCGGCGCCGGGGGTTCCCGCCCCGCGCCCCGCGGGTGCCGCGGGTCAGCCCAGCTCGACCGGGTGCCCGGCGGTCAGGCGCAGCAGCTCGTCGTAGCGGGTGCGGAACACCGCGCGGGGGTGGCCCGCCGGGACCCACACGGCCGGGTGCACGGCGAGCGCGACGTCGACGAACGTCGTCAGGGCCACCGGCAGCCCCACGGGGGCGGCGCTGCCCGGCGCGGCCCCGGTGAGCCGGTGCGCGAGGGCGTCGTCGGCGGGGTCCAGCCGCGCCAGCCCGAGGACCCCCGCGAGCACGCCCGGCAGCGTGCGGTGCACGCCCGCGCGGACCACGAGGACGGGTTCGTCGGGGCGCACGTCGACCCCGCCCGTGCCGGTCGAGCCGGCGGGCAGCCCCGCCCGGCTGCAGCGCGCCACCAGCACCCCGGTCACCGCCAGCGCCTCGGGGGCGGCGCCGAGGTGGGCGGCCCGGTCGGCGGGGTCGTCGAGGCCCGGCGGCAGCTCCACGACGGTGCCGGCCGCGGCGAGGGCCGCCAGGGCGGCGGCGGTGGCGGCGACCGCGGGGTGCTCGCCGGGGTGCTCGCCGGGGTGCTCCCCGGGGTCGTCCCGCGGGGCGGTGGCGGTCCGCGCCGGCCCCGTCCCCCCGGTCGGCACCGGGCCGTCGCGCACGCGGTCCCCGCGGGCGGGCGAGCGGTGCAGCAGGACGGGCGGCGTCCACCTCATGCCCCTGCACCGTAGGCCGCGCGGGGCTCCGGAGCGCGGCGGAGCGGGTCCTGCGGCCACGGTCCCGGCGTCCACAGGGGCGCCGCTCCCCGTTGACGCGGCCGGGGCGCCGTGGTGTACCGTCGATCACAGTTCGAACAGGTGTTCGAACGCCGCGGCCGCCCGGCGGTGCGGGTGGACGGGAGAGGGGAAGCTCCCGCCCGTCCGCCCGCCGGGTGCGTCGTGGAGCCGTCTTCCCCCGGCTCGCCCACCGCCGGAGCCCTCCGGCGGTGCCGGCTCGAGGAGGGGAGGCAGGTCCGGTGAGACGGTTCTGCGACACCGTGCACGTCCGCTCCGGCGCGATCGGCGACGACGAGGCCGCTCCGGTGCAGTTCGTCTGGCGCGGCCGCCTGTACGTCGTGCGCTCCGTGCTCTCGCACTGGCGCGAGCGCCTGGCCTGGTGGGAGCAGCCCGCCGTCGCCGCCGTCCACGGGGACGAGCCGCTCGCCGCGCCGGCGCGCGCGGGGTCCGTCCAGGAGGTCGGCGACCTCGAGCGCGAGGTGTGGCGGGTCGAGGCGGGGGTCGGCCGGGTCTCCGCCGTCGGCGTCTACGACCTCGCCCGCCGCGCCGCCCCCGGCACGGCCGCCGCGGACGGCGGCGGTCGCGGACGGGAGCTCGTGTCGGAGGCGGCTGGTACCCCTGGTCCTGGCGCCGGGGACGGGACCACCGCGGACAGGACCGCCGGGGACGACGAGTGGGTCCTGCTGCGCGTCGCGGACTGACCGCGCACCGGTCCCGCGCACCCTGCGCACCCCGCGCCACGCACCTCCAGCGCTGCAGCAGCAGCACCGCTCCAGCACCGCTCCAGCACCGCAGCACCAGCACGACGGGTGGGACGACAGCACGCAGGCGCCGGCTCGGCCGGCGCGGGAGGAGGACCATGACCACCGCGGCCGACACCTCGCGGGGCCCGCGCGCCACCGCGCGGTACGGCGCGCCGCCGGACGCGCCGGAGCCGGGCCCCCGGCCCCTCACGACCGCCGCTCTCGACCTGCTCGACCGCTCCGAGCGCGAGCTGCTCGCCGCCTTCCGCGCCGAGGACCCCGCCGAGCGCTACGTGCACGCCCACCTCGCGGCCCTGCGCGCCGGCGCGGCCGTCCTGGCAGTCCACCCCGGGCCCGTCCCCGCGGCGCCCGCCCGCCGGACCGGCACCGCGGCCGGGCGGGCCGCGGCCGCGCCCCGCCGGCGCCGCGGCGGCCCGCGCAGCGTCTGGGAGGTCCTGCCGCAGCTGGCGCCCGAGCTGACCGTCTGGGCCGCCGAGTTCACCGCCAGCGCCGGGCGGCGCGCCGCGGTCGAGGCCGGTCGCACCGGGGTGGTCGACGCCGCGGCCGCCGACGCCCTGCTCGCGGCGGCGGAGGCGTTCCACCACGCGGTCGAGGACGTCCTCGGGCTCTCGCGCACGCACCCGCTGGCGGGCTGAGCGCCGGCACCCGCACCACCGGCGCACCGCCGGCACCCGCACCACGAACCACCGCTGCTCCGTCCTTCCCCGCGGGCGTGACCGCAGAGGACCCGATGCACCACCCCGTCCCCACCCCCCGCACCACCCGCACCGCCGCCGTCCCCGCCCGGCCCGCACCGCCGTTCACCCACCTGCACGTCGCCTCCGGGTACTCGCTGCGCCACGGCACCTCCACCCCCGCGGCCCTGGTCGAGCGGGCCGCCGCGCTCGGGATGGACTCCCTGGCGCTGACCGACCGCGACGGCCTGTACGGGGCGGTGAAGTTCGTCCGCGCCTGCCAGGACGCCGGCCTGGCCCCGGTCCTTGGCGTCGACCTGGCCACCGGGTCCTGCGGGGGCTCCTCCGCCGGTCCCCCCGGTGCGCGGCCCGCCGGGGCGCCCGCGGCCGGCGCGCCGGGGACGGGCCGGCGGACACCGGCCCGCGGCGGTCGGGCGGTCGACCCGCGGCTGCCCCGCGCGACGGTCCTGGCCCTGGGCGACGCCGGCGCCGGGAACGGCTGGGGCGCCCTGTGCGAGCTGGTCAGCGCCGCCCACCTGGGCGCCGAGCGCGGCCGCCCGACCGCCCCGCCCGAGCTGGTCGCCGCCCACGCGCACGCCCCCGGCGGGGGCGCGGCCCTGGCGGTCCTGCTCGGGCCGTCCTCACCGGTGGGGCGGGCGGTGCTCGCCCACCGCGACGACCTCGCCCGCGAGCACCTGCACCGGTGGGCGCGGCTGCTGCCGCCGGGCAGCCTGCACGTGGAGGTCGTCCACCACCACGCCCGGCCGGGCACCCCCGGCGCCCTCGACCAGGCCGCGCGGACCCTGCTGCTGGCCCGCGAGGCCGGTGTCCCCGCGGTCCTGACCGCCGCGGCCCGCTGCGCCACCGCGCGCGAGGCACCCACCGCCGACCTGCTCGACGCGGTGCGCCGGCTCGTGCCCCTGGACACCCGGCACGTGGACCGCACCACCGCCCAGGAGCACCTGCTGCCCGCGGCGGACATGGCCCGCACCGCGGCCGACGTCGCCCGCGCCGCCGGCGGCGGGGACGGGCTGGCCCGCGAGCTGCTCACCGCGACCCGGGCGCTCGCGGAGCGCGCGCGCCTGGACCCGCGCGCCGACCTCGGGATCGGCGAGCACCACCTGCCCGACCGCGAGGCCCTGCGGCTGGCGCCGGGCGAGGACCCCGCCGCCGTGCTGCGCGCGCGCTGCGAGGCGGGCGTCGGCCGCTGCTACCCCGGGGCGGGAGCCGCCCGGGAGGAGCGGGTGCGCCGGCGCCTGGAGGAGGAGCTGAGCACCGTGGCCGCGACGGGTTTCGCCGCCTACTTCCTCACCGTGGCCGACGTGTGCGACCTGGTGCGCGGGCTCGGGGTGCGGGTCGCCGCCCGCGGCTCGGGGGCGGGCAGCCTGGTCAACCACCTGCTGGGGATCTCCGGCGTCGACCCGCTGGAGCACGGCCTGCTCATGGAGCGGTTCCTCAACCCCCTGCGCGGGCAGCTGCCCGACATCGACCTCGACGTCGAGTCCGCCCGCCGCGAGGAGGTCTACGGGGCGGTGCTCGACCGCTTCGGCGCCCGGCGGGTGACGTGCGTGTCGATGATGGACACCTACCGCGTCCGGCACGCCGTGCGCGACGTCGGCGCCGCCCTCGGGATGCCGCCGGCGGAGGTGGCCGCCATCGCGACGGCGTTCCCGCACGTGCGGGCCCGCGACGCGCGCGCCGCCGTCGCCGACCTGCCCGAGCTGCGCCGCAGCGGTCTGGGCGAGGAGCGCCTGGACGCGTTCTTCGACCTCGTCGAGCGCCTCGACGGCCTGCCCCGCCACCTCGCCCTGCACCCCTGCGGCGTCGTCCTGTCCGGCACCGGGCTGCTGCGGCGCACCCCGGTCGAGGCGAGCTGGAAGGGGTTCCCCGTCAGCCAGTTCGACAAGGACGACGTCGAGGACCTCGGGCTGCTCAAGCTCGACGTGCTCGGCATCCGGATGCAGTCGGCGATGGCCCACGCCGTGCGGGAGGTCGCCCGCGTGGACGGCGTCGACGTCGACCTCGACGACCGCGCGCAGGTCCCCCTGGACGACCCGGCGACCTTCCGGCTGGTGCGCTCGACCCGGACGCTGGGCTGCTTCCAGGTCGAGTCGCCCGGCCAGCGCGAGCTGGTCGGCAAGTTCGCCCCCACCACCTTCGCCGACCTCGTCGTCGACATCTCCCTGTTCCGGCCGGGGCCGGTGAAGTCGGACATGGTGACGCCGTTCCTGCGCGCCCGGCAGGGGTGGGAGGCGCCGCGCTACCCCGACGAGCGGCTGCGGCCCGTGCTGGAGGAGACGTGCGGGGTCGTGGTCTTCCACGAGCAGGTCGTCCGGATCCTCGAGGCGACCACCGGGCACGGCCTCGCGGCCGCCGACGAGTACCGGCGCCACCTGGGCACCCGCACCGGCCAGCGGGAGCTGGAACCGCAGTTCCGGCGCCGCGCCCTCGAGCGCGGGTACCCGCCGGCGGCGGTGGACGCGGTGTGGGAGGTGCTGACGGCGTTCGCCTCCTTCGGGTTCTGCAAGGCGCACGCGGCCGCGTTCGCGCTGCCGACGTACCAGTCGGCGTGGCTGAAGGCGCACCACCCGGCGGCGTTCCTGGCGGGCGTGCTCACCCACGACCCGGGCATGTACCCCAAGCGGCTGCTGCTGGACGACGCCCGCCACCTCGGCGTCGCCGTCCTGGGCCCGGACGTCGACCGCTCCGACGACGTCTACCGGGTCGAGCGCCTGCCCGACGGCCCGCCCGGCGGCCCGTCCGCGGGCGGGCCGGGTCCCGGTGGCCCGGCGCTGCCCGCGCCGTGGTCGGGCGGTGCGCCGGTGCGCGACCCCGACGGGCTGGGCGACGGCGTCGCCGACGGCACCGGGTACGGCCTGCGCCTGCCGCTGACGGAGGTCCGGGGGATCTCCGCGGCCGAGGTGGCCCGGATCGTCGCGGGGCAGCCGTACCGGTCGCTGGCCGACCTGTGGCAGCGGGCGCGCCCGTCGCGGCCGGTCGCCGAGCGGCTGGTGCTGGCCGGCGCGCTGGACGCCGTGCACGGTCTGCGCCCCGCCGGCCCGGACGGCGACCCGGTGCCCCGCCGCGGGCGCACCACGCACCGCGACCTGCTGCTGCAGGTCGCCGAGCTCGACCGGTCCGCCCGCGCCCGGCCGGGCGCCGGCCGCCGCGGCGCCCCCGCCCCGCGCCGCCCGCTCCCCGAGCCCGCGGGCGCGACGGGCACGGCGGGCGCGGCGGGCGCGGCGGGGGACGTGCGGGCCGCCGCCGCGGCGCGCTCGCGGGCGCCGCGCCGCCCGGGCGAGGCGGACCGCGGCGCCCAGCTGGCCCTGGACCTGGGGGACGCCCCGGAGCGGCTGGTGCCGTCCGGGCTGCCGGAGGTGTCGGCCGCCGAGCGGGTGCGCGCCGAGCTCGACGTCCTCGGCCTGGACGTCAGCGCGCACGTCGTGCAGCCGTACGGCCCGCTGCTGCGGGCGCTGGGCGTGACGGCGGCCCGGGACCTGCGGCGCCGCCGCAGCTCGGCCGAGCTCCTGGTCGCCGGGGTCAAGGTCGCCACCCAGACACCGCCCGTGCGCTCGGGGCGTCGCGTGGTGTTCCTGACGCTGGACGACTCCACGGGCCCGCTGGACGCCACGTTCTTCGAGGACGCCCAGGGCCCGTACGCCGCGACGGTGTTCCACTCCTGGCTGCTCCTCGTGCGGGGCGTCCTGCGCCGCACCGGCCCGCGCGGCGTCTCGCTGCGGGCCACGGGGGCGTGGGAGCTGCCCGCGCTGTGGGAGGCGTGGACCGCCGGCGGGGAGGCGGCCGTCCGCGGGCTGATCGCCGCCGCCCCGGACCCGGGGTTCCGCTCCGCGGCGGCGGTCGCCGGGGCGGCCGCGAGCCGCTCCAGCCGGCCCGTGGCGGCGCGCCCGCCCCTGCCGCGCGCCGGCGCGCGACCGGCCGCAGAGCCCGGCCTTCCCGGCGTCCCCGCCGGGCCCGGCGTCCTCGACGGGCCCGGCGTTCCCGACGGGCCCGGCGTTCCCGACCGCGGACGGGTGGCGGGCCGGCGGCGGGTGCTGGTGCACGCCAGCGGTTTCCGCCAGTCGCCCTACGCGGACGTCCGTCCTGCCGGCGCGGACCCCCGCGGTGGTCGTGCTCTGGCCGCCGCTCCTGCGCCGGGTCGGGCGCCGGACCCGCCGCCCGGCCCCGAGCCCGGGGACCCGGTGGACCCGGTGGACCCGGTGGACCCCGGACGGGCCCGGCGGGCGGGCGCCCCCCGCAGGCTGTGGAGCTCCAGCCCCGGCAGCTCGGGGTGGTGACCGCCGCCGTCCCCGCGCGCCCGGGCACCCCTCCCGCGCCGCGGGAGGTCCCGCACCGCGGCCCGGTGCCGTGTCTAGGGTGGGGCGCGGACGCGCGCCGGGCCGGCGCGCGCCGCACGAGGACCACCTGGAGGAGCGCGTGGCGAAGGAGCGGGGCCGCCCCCGGACGTCGACGGTCCTCTGGGAGGGCGTGCAGCGACTCCTCGCCGACCTGCCGCCCGCCCCGGACGGCGGGTCCCGGGCCGTGGTGGACCTGGGCGGCGGCACCGGCGGCCTGGCCGTGCGGGTGGCCGGCCTGGGGCACGACGTCGTCGTGGTCGACCCCAGCCCCGACGCGCTCGCCGCGCTCGAGCGGCGCACGGTGGAGGCCGGGCTCGCCGGCCGGGTGCGCTCGGTGCAGGGCGACGCGGCCGACCTGGCGTCGCTGCTGCCGGCGGGCAGCGCGGACCTGCTCCTGTGCCACGGCGTGCTCGAGGTGGTCGACGACCCGCTCGCCGCGCTGCGCGCGGCCCACGACGTCCTGCGCCCGGGCGGCCGGCTCAGCCTGCTGGTGGCGCAGTGGCCCGCGACGGTGCTCTCCCGCGCCCTGGCCGGCCGCCTGGAGCAGGCGCTGCACGCCCTGTCCGACGAGGCGCACCGCTGGAGCGCCACCGACCCCCTGCGCCGCCGCTTCGACCGCGCCTCGGCCACCGGGCTGGCCGAGCGGGCGGGGTTCACCGTCACCGACGTCGAGGGGACCCGCACCTTCGCCGACGTGGTGCCCCCGGCGAGCGCCGGGTCCGACGCCGAGCTCGCCCTGCTGCGCGCGCTGGAGTCGGCGGCCTCGCGCTCGCCGGAGCTGCTGCCGCTGGCCGGGCACCTGCACCTGCACGCCGTGCGGGGCTGATCCCCGCGCCCGCGCCGCGCGGGGCGCGGGTGGTGCGGACGGCGCGAGCGGTCCGGGCGGTCCGGCGTGAGCCGGCGCCACCCGCCCCGCCCGGGCGGCTGGGGCGGTGCGGACGCCGACGACACCGGGTGCACGGTGCTGCACGTCGACATGGACGCCTTCTACGCGTCCGTGGAGCTGCTGCGCCGGCCCGACCTCGCCGGCACCCCGGTCGTGGTGGGCGGCGGGGCGCGCGGGGTGGTGCTGTCGGCCACGTACGAGGCGCGCCGCCGCGGCGTGCACGCGGCGATGCCGGTCAGCCGCGCCCGCCGGCTGTGCCCGGAGGCCACGGTGCTGACCCCCCACCACGCCGACTACGCGCGCGTCTCGGCCGGGGTGGTGGAGGTCTTCCGCTCGGTCACCCCGGTGGTGGAGCCGCTGGGCCTGGACGAGGCGTTCCTCGACGTCGCGGGCGCCGTGCGCCGGCTGGGCGGTCCCGCCCGGATCGCGCGGCTGCTGCGCGACCGGATCGCCGACGAGCAGGGCATCACCTGCTCGGTGGGGGTGGCCTCGGCGCCGTTCGTCGCGAAGCTGGCCTCGGCGGCGGCCAAGCCCGACGGCCTGCTCGTGGTGCCGCGCGCGCGGACGGTGGCCTTCCTGCACGCCCTGCCGGTGGGGGCGCTGTGGGGGGTGGGCGAGCGCACCGAGGAGGTCCTGCTGCGGCTGGGGCTGCGCACGGTGGCCGACGTCGCGCACACGCCCGTCGCCACGCTGGTGCGCGCGCTGGGCGAGGGCACCGGGCGCCGGCTGCACGCCCTGTCGTGGGGGCGCGACGAGCGGCGGGTGGTCGCGACCGCCCCCGAGCGCAGCGTCGGCGCCGAGCGCACCTTCGCCCGCGACGTGGACGACCCCCGCCTCGTGCACCGGGAGCTGCTGCGGCTGGCCGAGCGGACCGCGGCGCGGGCGCGCGCGGCCGGCCTGGCGGGGCGCACCGTCGTGCTGAAGGTGCGCTTCGCCGACTTCAGCACGATCACCCGCTCGCGCACGCTGGCCGAGCGCACCGACGTCACCCGCGAGGTGCACGCCACCGCCCGCGACCTCTTCGACGCCCTCGGCCTGCAGCGCGCGCGAGTGCGGCTGGTCGGGGTCCGCCTGGAGGGGCTGGCCCGCTCGGCCGGTCAGCCGCACCAGCTGGCGCTGGGCGAGCGCGAGCGCGGGTGGCGCGAGGCCGATGGGGCGGTCGACCGCGCCGGGGCCCGGTTCGGCGACGGGGCGGTGCGCCCCGCCACCCTGCTCGGCCCGCCCGGCGGGACGGGGGCGGCGGGAGGGCCGGACGCGGCCGGAGCACCCGGCGACGGGCCCGCGGGAACCACCTGGTAGGGGCCGGGCGTTGGGCCGTCGGGTCGTCGACCGACGCGTTCGGACCCCGGACGCGGACGCGGTGGGGGACCATGGACCAGTCGAGTTTCGCCCCCACCCGCGGGGACCTATCCTCGAACCCTCACCGTGCGCACGCCAGGAGGTACAGGTGCCGCTCTCTGAACATGAGCAGCGTCTGCTCGAGCAGATGGAACGTGCGCTGTCCGCGGACGATCCGAAGTTCGCCAACGCCATGCGGGGTTCCCGCCACGGAGCCGGGGGTGCGCGCCGACGTCTGGTCGTCGGCATCGCCGCCGTCGTGGTGGGTCTCGTGCTCCTCGTCATCGGGGTCAGCACGAGCCAGATCTGGCTGGGGGCGGGCGGCTTCATCGTCATGCTCGCCGGCACCATCTGGGCCTTCTCTCCGGCCAGGGGGACCGACGCGAAGCCGGCCGGGCAGCCTCCCGCCGCATCGGGCCCGCGCCCGCCCAGCGGGCCCAAGCCGCGCCGCGGCGGCTCGTTCATGGAACGCATGGAGCAGCGCTGGGACCGCCGCCGCAACCAGTGGTGACCCCGCGGCGCCGGCCTCCCGGTCCTGCGCCCCGACCCCGCACCTGACCCGACACCCGGCCGCGCACCGCGCGGCCGGGTGTCGCGCGTCGGGGGACGTCCCCCTCGGCCCGGCGACGCCTCCCGGAGAGCCCGCCGGGAACGCCGCGGGAGCCGACCGGGTGGGCGGCGGGGGGAGGGTCAGCCCCTGTCCCACCAGGCCAGCAGCGCCCGCAGCCCCGCGGTGGGCAGCAGGCGCGCCCGCCACCGCACGGCCGCCGGGCGCTGGCGGGCCACCGCCGCCACCACGGCGTCCACGTCGGCGCGCACGAGGCGGCCACCGGTCGCGGCGCGCGTCAGCACCCCGGTGCCGCCCGCGCCCGGCGCGGACGGCCGCGAGCCCGCGCCGTACCGAGCGCCCTCGACCGCCCGGCGCACCCGGGCCAGGTCCTCCTGCGCCTGGCCGGGCAGGTCCACCAGCCGTCCCAGCGCGGCGGCCGACTGCCGCGGGGTGGCCGAGGCCGGCCACTGCGCCCCGAGGTCGCGGGTGCGGTCGACGAGCTCGGCCCAGGCGGCCTCGGCGGCCGTCGCCCCGTCCACGGCGCCGCGCCAGCGCCGCCGCGTCAGCGCCGCGGCGGACGCGGCGGGCAGCAGCAGCGCGACCAGCGCGGCGAGCCCGAGCGCCAGCCAGCCCCACGGCAGGGCCGCGACGCGCTGCCAGCCGGTCAGCTCGCCGTCGGCGCCCGCCGCCCCGCCCGCCTCGGCGGCGCTGGTCTCCTCCTCCGGCGCCGGGGCGTCCGCGGACGGGCCCGGACCCTGCGGCGCGGCGGCCGGAGCGTTCGGCGTGACGGGCGTGACGGGGGTGCGCGGCTGCGAGTAGGAGGGCGACTGCCCGGTCCGGGTGGCCGGGGTGGGCTCGAACCGGACCCAGCCGACACCGGAGAACCACAGCTCGGGCCAGGCGTGGGCGTCCTGGGCGCTGATGCGCCAGCGCCCGTCGCTGACCTCCTCGCCGGGCAGGAAGCCGATGGCCACCCGGGCGGGGATGCCCAGCGTGCGGGCCATGACGGCCATCGCGGAGGCGTACTGGACGCAGAAGCCCGACTTCTCCTGCAGGAAGGCGGCGACGGCGTCGGAGCCGCCGTCGTTGGGGGCGGTCGTGGAGTAGGTGAAGCCGCCGGTGGAGCGGAACCAGCGCTGCATGAGCGCCGCCCGCTCGTAGGCGTCGGCGGCACCGGCGGTCACCTCGCGCGCGGTCTCGAACACCACCTCGGGCAGCCCCTCGGGCAGGGCCGTGAAGACCTCCTGCACGTCGCCGGGAGCGGGTGGCGCGGTGCGCAGCTGCTCCTCGGTGGGGCGCACCTCCAGGTGGGTGGCGGTGTAGGTGCGCCCGCGGGTCGTCTCCCCGTCGCCGACCACGTTGAGGCTGCTCGTCTCGTACAGCCAGTCGCCGTCGATCTCGACGCGGGTGCTGGGGTAGGGCAGCGGCAGGTACGTCTGGTCCAGCCCGCGCACCGCGATGCTGGTCCGGCGCACGGCGGACTGCTCGCGGACGGCCCCCGACATCCCCGGCGGGTCGCTGAGCCCGTCCTGCACGCGCTGGCGGCGGGGGATGTCGGCGCCCGTGCTCGGCGCCCACGTCTGCCCGTCGAAGACGTCGGCGGTGACGATGCGCAGCGGCTCGGGGTCGTCCTCGTCGGTCTCGTAGGACAGGATCGTCGCGTCGGAGCGCGCCCCGAGGCTCGCCTTGAGGTTGAGGATGGGGTTGATGACGGCGATGGTGTCGCCGCCGCCCCCGCCGAAGGTGAGGGCGCGCTCGTCGAGCCCGGGGACGGCGGCGGGCACCGCGACGGCGGCCACCAGCGCCACCGCGCCCGTGCCGGCGGCCGCCGCGGTGCGGGCCGAGCGCACGCCGGCGCGGGCGGAGCCCGCCCAGCGCCGGCGCCCGTCACCGGCGGTGACCAGCAGGACGAGGTAGGGGACGGCGACGAGCGCGAGCGCCCACCCGGAGGAGCCGCCCGGGGCGAGCACCACCGGCACCGCGTACACCGCGGCCAGCGGCACACCGGCCAGGGCGGGGTGGCGCAGAGCCACGGCGAGCAGGTCCACGGCCCACGCGGTCAGCCCGGCGCCGGCCACCAGCAGCAGCCGCAGCCCGCGCAGGTCCACCGCGGGCACGCTGTAGCTGCGCACCACCTGCACGCCATCGCCGAACAGCTGGGCCAGGCGGGCGGGTGTCGCGGAGGTGGGGACGACGCCGAGCACCGTGGTGCTGCCGCCGAAGAGGACCAGGACGGCGCCGAGGAGCACGAGCAGCTGGACGCCCGCGGCCAGCCCCGGCCGGCGGGTCAGCGCGCGCACGAGCAGGCCGGTCCCGGTGACGGCGGCCACGACGGCCAGGGCGGGCACGAGCCAGCCGGTGCCGGAGACCAGCGGCCGCACGGACAGGACGACGGCGGCGGAGGCGAGGCCCGCCCAGCAGGCGGTCCGGGCGCTGCGGGTCACGGTACCTCGCTCGGGGGTCGGCCGGCGGGTCGGCCGGCGGGTCGCGGGGACGGCGGGGTCCGCGCGGCGTCGGAGCCCCCCTCGATGGTCGCACCCCCGGCGGCCGGTCCGGGACCGCCGGCCGCGCCCGGGGCGGGGGCGCGCCGGGCACCGGCACCGCTGCGGGCCAGGCGCTCCCACACGACCGGCACGGGCTCACCGGCCTCGGCGACGGCGGTGCGCCACCCGGCGCGGGCCAGGACCAGGCGCGCGCGGTCCAGGCGCCGGTCGGCGTCGGGGTCGGTGCCCCCTGACCCGGTGCCCGCCCAGGTGCGGGTGCGCAGCAGGACCGCGAGGGCGGGTGCGCCCAGCGGCCGGGCGCTGAGCAGCGGCTGGACGTCGCGCTCGTCGACGTCGCCGAGGACGGCGACCAGGAGCGTGGACTCGGAGCGGCCGAGCGCGCGCACGGACCGGGCCAGGGAGTCCTCGCGCGCCGGGCGCAGGCGGGCCAGGCTGCGCAGCAGGTGGCGCACGGCGGACGCCTCGTCCGCCTCGCGGACCCGGTCCAGCGCGCCGGCGTGCAGCAGCCGGACGCGGTGGCCGCGCCGGTGCAGGTGCACGGCGGCGGAGGCCGCGGTGCTGACGGCGTGCTCCAGGGAGGAGGCCGGCCCCGGGCCCCGGTGGGCGCCCGCGCGGTCGTCGAGCAGGAGGACGGCGTCCGGGTGCCCGGGGTGCTCGTCCGAGCGGACCATGACCGTGCCGCGGCGCGCGGTCGAGCGCCAGTGCACGCGGCGCAGGTCGTCGCCGACGCGGTACTCGCGGATGGACGCGTCGTCGGGGGAGCTGGTGGAGGCCGCGCTGGCCGAGGAGCCGCGCGAGCCGCCGACGTCTCCGAGGGTCAGCTCGGCGAGGCGGTGCACCCGGGGCAGGACGTCGATCGCCACGGCGCCGCCCAGGCGCCGCCGCGAGCGGGCCAGGCCGAACAGGTCGCCGCTGCGCACGGCGGCGGGGCCGAGGCGGAAGGAGCCGCGCACCTCGGAGGTGACGACGTGCTCCAGGGACGCCGTCCGCCCGGGCTCGCGCGGCGGCACGCCCAGGCGGGCGCCGCCGCCCAGCAGCACGGGGGCCGCGTCCTCGACGACGACCCGGGCGGCGTGGGCGCGGCGCCGCACGACGACGGTGAGGCGGACCGGCGCGGGGGAGCCGGCCTCCACGACGAGGTCCCTCGACCTCGACTCGAGGTCGAGGCTGCCGGCGCCGCGGTGGGCGGCGACGGCTCCCAGCGCGACCAGCACCAGCAGGAGCACACCGACGCTGAACAGGTCCCCCTGGCCGAGCACCGGGCCCGCCACGGCGGCCCCCGCACCGGCGAGCGCCAGGGCCGCCCCGCGCGCCGTGGGGCGCGTCCGGGTCCGGCCGGACGCCGCGGCCGGGTCCGAGGCTCCACCCGAGGTCGAGGGAGCGCCGGCGGCGGGTGTCACCGGGGGACCGGCAGCGGGGTCCGGCGCAGGACGTCGACGACGACGTCCTCGCCGGTGCGCCCGGACAGCTGGGCGTCGGCGGTCAGCACCAGGCGGTGCGCCACGACCGGCACGGCCAGCGCCTGCACGTCGTCCGGCAGGACGTGGTCGCGCCCGTCCAGCGCGGCGCGCGAGCGCGCGGTCCGCAGCAGGTGCAGCGCCGCCCGCGGCGAGGCGCCCAGCCGCAGGTCGGGGTGCTCGCGGGTGCTGCGCACGAGGTCGACGACGTACTGCTGCAGCGCCTGCGCCGCGTGCACCGAGCGCACCGCGCGGATCAGCTCGCGCACCTCGTCGACGTGGACGACGGGCCGCAGGCCCGCCAGCGGCTCCACGGCGCCGTGCTCGGAGAGCATGAGCAGCTCGGCCTCCGCGGAGGGGTAGCCCATCGAGATGCGGGCCGTGAAGCGGTCGCGCTGGGCCTCGGGCAGGGGGTACGTGCCGTCCATCTCGACCGGGTTCTGCGTGGCGAAGACGATGAACGGCCGCTCCAGGGGCCAGGTGGTGCCGTCGACGGTGACCTGCCCCTCCTCCATGCACTCCAGCAGCGCCGACTGCGTCTTGGGCGAGGCGCGGTTGATCTCGTCGCCGATGACGACGTTGGCGAAGACCGCGCCCGGGCGGAACTCGAAGTCCCCGCGATCCTGGTTCCAGACGCTGGAGCCGGTGACGTCGCTGGGCAGCAGGTCCGGGGTGAACTGCACGCGCCGCACGCTGCCGTCCACGGCGCGGGCCAGGGCCTTGGCCAGCATGGTCTTGCCGACGCCGGGCACGTCCTCCACCAGCAGGTGCCCCTCGGCGAACAGCACGGTGATCGCCAGGCGGACGGTCTCGTCCTTGCCCTGGATGACGCGGTCGACGGCCGCGGCGAGCCGGTCCGCGGTGCCCGCGAGCCGGGCGAGCGCCTGCGCCGGGTCGGCGCCGGAGGGCACCGGCTCCGGCGCGGAGGGGCTGCCGGGGGGTGCGCTCGTCGTCGTCACGTGCCCTCGTCTCGTCGCGGGCCCTGGGCGGCCCTCGTGCTGCGGCGCGCGCCGCCGGGCGGGCCCCGGGGGAGCGCCCCCCCACTGTGCCCCACCGGTACCCCCTCCTGCCCGTCCACGCCCCCGCCCGGGACCCGGACGGCCCTCCCGCGGGCGGGTCCCGGGCGGGTCCGGCGGCGGGTGCTGCGGCGGGTGCTGCGGCGGGTGCTGCGGCGGGTGCTGCGGCGGGTGCTGCGCGGCCGGCGCCGGCGACCCCGGTGGGCGCGGTGGGGCCGGGTGGAGGGGCCGGGGGGCGGGCGCGCGGCCCTCCACCGCGCTCCACCGCTCTGACCTGCGGCGATGTCGTCGCCGCGCGACTACGGACGGTGGGTCCGCGTTGACGGTGGAGGAAAGTGGAGTACGGTGGAGCGCAGCGGCTCGCACCGGGGGCCGTGAGTGCCGTCCGGCGGGGGTGCGCGTGTTCCTGGGCACGTACACCCCGCGGCTGGACGACAAGGGGCGGCTGGTCCTCCCCGCCAAGTTCAGGGACCAGTTGCTCGACGGCCTCGTGCTCACGCGGGGCCAGGAGCGATGCCTCTACCTCTTCCCCCTGCAGGAGTTCGAGCGGATGCACGAGGAGCTGCGGCGCGCGCCGCTGACCCGCAAGGAGACGCGCGACTACCTGCGCGTCTTCCTGTCGGGCGCCTCGGACGAGAAGCCGGACAAGCAGGGCCGCTTCACCGTGCCGCCGCTGCTGCGCGCCTACGCCGGTCTGGACCGCGACGTCGCGGTCATCGGCGCCGGCTCGCGCGTCGAGGTCTGGGACCTGCCGACCTGGGAGACCTACCTGGCCGGTGCCGAGCCCGCCTTCGCCGACCAGCGCGAGGAGGTGCTCCCCGGGATCGTCTGACCCGTGCGCGCACCCCCGCTCCGCGGGGGTCCGACCGTCGAGCGAGGCCTCCAGCCGCTCCCGCACCCCGCTGCCCTGACGCCACTTCCCCGGCGCCAGGCCCGCGGACCGCGGAGCGGATGGGGACCTGGCCCGGCGGCAGGTGGGTGGTCCGACCGCCCGCACCGCGCCGGCGACCGCCACACCGACGGGAGCACCACGAGCGGGCACGTGACGGACGCGGGGGAGGGGGACGTGACGGGTCGGCCGGACGGCGGGGCGCCCGCGCGGGAGCTGCACGTCCCGGTCCTGCTGGCCGAGTGCGTCGAGGTCCTCCTGCCCGCTCTGCAGCACGAGGGCGCCGTCTGCGTCGACGGCACGCTGGGCATGGGCGGGCACGCCGAGGAACTCCTGCGCCGCCTGCCGGGGCTGCACCTGGTCGGCGTCGACCGGGACCCGCAGGCGCTCGAACTGGCCCGCGCCCGGCTCGCCCCGTTCGCCGGCCGCGTCACGTTCGCGCACGCCGTCTCCGACGAACTGCCCCGCGTCCTGGACGAGCTGCGGCTGCCCGCGGTCGACGCGGCGTTCCTCGACCTGGGCGTCTCCTCGCTGCAGCTCGACGAGGTCGTGCGGGGTTTCTCCTACGCCCGCGACGCGCCGCTGGACATGCGGATGGACGCCACCTCCGACGGCCCGATGGCCGCCGACCTGCTGAACACGCTGCCGCAGGCGGAACTGGCCCGCGTGCTGCGCGAGTACGGCGAGGAGAGGTTCGCCGGCCGCATCGCGTCCGCCCTCGTGCGCGCCCGCGCCCAGGAGGAGTTCCGGAACTCCGCCCGGCTCGTGGACCTGGTGCGCGCCAACGTCCCCGCGGCCGCGCGCCGCACCGGGGGCAACCCCGCGAAGCGCACGTTCCAGGCGCTGCGCATCGCCGTCAACGACGAACTGCGCGTCGTCGAGCGGACGGTCCCCGCGGTGTTCGACCGCCTCGCCCCCGGCGGCAGGTTCGCCGTGCTGACGTTCCACTCGCTGGAGGACCGGCTCGTCAAGCGCGCGTTCGCGGCGCTGTCGACGTCGACCGCGCCGCCCGGCCTGCCGGTGCTGCCGCCGGGTTCGGAACCCCGCGCGGAACTCCTGCTGCGCGGGCGGGGCGCCGGTGAGGCGGAACTCGCCCGGAATCCCCGCGCCGCCTCGGCGCGCCTGCGCGCCGTGCGCCGGCGACCGCCGGATGATCGTGGGCGGGAACCGTCCCGCCCGCGGCCCGCTCGCCGCGCACGACCCGGCGAGCTCGGCGCGGACGACCCGCCCGGACCGCGCGAGAGCGGCCCGGGCCACCCGATCGGCACGACGCACGGAAGGAGCCGGTGATGAGCCAGCCACTGATCGCGGCCCGCGGGGCCCGCGCGCGTGCCGAGGCCGCCGCGGACCGCCCGGCGCTGCGCGTCATCACCCCGCCGTCCGCGCGCCGGCTGCGCGTGCCGCTGCCGCTCGCCTGCGTCGTGCTGCTCACCCTCGGCCTGTTCGGCCTGCTGATGACGAACATCGCCGTCGCGGGCGACGCCTACCGCATCACCGACCTGCAGGTGCAGTCGCAGCGGCTGGCCGAGCAGCAGGAGGCCGCGCAGGAGTCGCTGGCCGAGCGGGCGGCGCCGCAGGAGCTGGCGCGGCGCGCGGCCGAGCTGGGCATGGTCCCCGCGCCGGCCCCGGTGCACCTGACGGCCGACGAGGCGCTCGGCGAGCCGACGGCCGCCGTCGCGCCGCCCGAGCCCGGGGCCACGCAGGACCCCGCGCCCGCGACCACCCCCTGAGCGGGTCGCCCCGACCCGAGGACGCCCCGACCCGACGACGCCCGAGAGGAAGCCGCAGCGACGTGCCCCGCCCGTCCCGTCCCACCTCCCGCACCGCCGCCGGTGCCCGCGGGGCCGCCGTGCGACCCGACCGCCGCCTGCGCCTGTGGGTGCTCGCCGTGATGCTCGTGCTCGCGCTGCTGTGCGCGCGGCTGGTGCAGCTGCAGGGCGCCGACGCCTCCGCGCTGGCCGCGCGGGCGCTCGCCCAGCGCACCTCGCAGCTGACCCTGCACGCCGAGCGGGGCGAGGTCCTCGACGCGCGCGGGGTGGTCCTGGCCACCTCGGTGGAGCGGCGCACCGTCGTGGCCGACCCCTCGATCATCGCCTCGTTCAACACGCGCGCGGACGGCAGCCCCCGGGACGAGGACCTGCCGCAGGGCCCCGCGGGCGCGGCCCGGCTGCTGGCGCCCGTGCTCGGCGTGGACGAGGAGACGCTGACGGGCAAGCTGACCGGCGAGGGCCGCTACGCCGTGCTGGCGCGCGGGCTGACCCCGGAGACGTGGCAGCGGGTGGTGGCCCTGGACGTGTCCGGCATCGCCAGCGAGCGCACGACGCAGCGCATCTACCCGGCCGGCGACGCGGCCTCCACGCTCGTCGGCGTCCTGGGCCGCGACGGGCAGGCGCTGTCGGGCCTGGAGATGGCCGACGACGAGCTGCTGACCGGTACCGACGGCTCGATGCGCTACGAGCGCAGCCTGCAGGGCCAGCAGATCCCGCTGGGGGAGAGCGAGACCACCGAGGCCGTCGACGGGCACTCGCTGCACCTGACGATCGACCGCGACCTGCAGTGGAAGGCGCAGACCGCCATCGCCGCCAAGGTCGAGGAGACCGGTGCGCGGTCGGGCACCGTGGTGGTGATGGACCGCCAGCAACGGCTGCTCGCCCTGGCCAGCGCGCCGAGCATCGACCCCTCGAACCTCACCGGGTTCACCAACACGCAGCTGAACAACACGGCGCTGACCGAGGCCTTCGAGCCGGGGTCGACCGCGAAGGTCGTCACGATGGCCGCCGTCCTGGAGGAGGGGGTGGAGACCCCCGCGAGCCGCTTCGTGGTGCCCGACGAGATCGAGCGCGCCGACAAGGTGTTCCACGACTCGCACTCGCACGAGGACGAGAACCTCACCCTCGCCGGCGTGCTCGCCACCTCGAGCAACACCGGCACGATCATGGCGGGCGAGAAGCTGGACGCCGGGACCCTGTACGACTACCAGCGGGCGTTCGGCTTCGGCTCGCGCACGGCGCTGGAGTTCCCGGGGGAGACGGCCGGCATCGTCGCGCCGCCCGAGGAGTACTCCGGCAGCCAGCGGTTCACGGTGATGTTCGGGCAGGGCCTGTCCGTCAACGCCGTGCAGGCCGCGTCGGTGTTCGCGACCATCGCCAACGACGGCGTCCGGGTGGAACCGTCGCTGGTCTCCGGCACCTCCAGCCCCGACGGCGACTACACGCCGTCGCCGGCACCCGCCTCGAGCAGGGTCGTCAGCAGCGGGACCGCCACGACGCTGCGGCAGATGATGGAGGCCGTCGTCGAGGAGGGCGGCACCGCGCAGGCCGCGAACATCCCCGGGTACCTGGTGGCGGGCAAGACCGGTACGGCGCAGCGCTACGACGACGAGGTGGGGCGCTACAACGGGTACACGGCCTCGTTCATCGGGATGGCGCCCGCCGACGACCCGCAGCTGGTCGTCGCGGTGATCCTGCAGGACCCGCGGACCAGCTACTACGGCGGTTCCACGGCCGGGCCGGTGTTCAAGGACGTCATGACGTACGCGCTGCGCCAGCGCGGGGTGCCCCCCTCGGCGTCGGAACCCGCGCGGCTGCCGCTGGAGTGGGGCGTCGCCCCGTGACGTCCGCGTCAGGTCCCGCGCCGGTCCGCCCCCGCGCGGCCGGCGCCGCTGCCGCCGCGGTGGCCGGGAGCGTCGCGCCGGGGCGGGCCGTGCGGGCGGGTAACCTCCCCCCGTGCCGATGACCGACGACCCCGCCGGCGGCAGCGCCCGCGGGTCGGCGACCGTGGGCGACGTCTCCCGCCTCCTGGGCGCGCTGCCCCGGCCGGCGGGCCCGGCGGCCGCGCCGGAGCCGGGCGGCACCGTCACCGGCGTCACCCTCGACTCCCGGCGCACGGCCCCCGGCGACCTGTACGCGGCCCTGCCCGGTGCCCGCGCGCACGGCGCCCGCTTCGCCGCGCAGGCCGCGGCCGCCGGCGCGCGGCTGGCCCTGACCGACCCCGCGGGCGCCGCGGACGTCGCGGCCGCCGGCCTGCCCGCCTGGGTGGTCGACGACCCGCGCGCCGTCCTCGGCGAGGTGGCGGCCCTCGTGCACGGGCGTCCCGGCGACCTGCTGACCACCGTCGGGATCACCGGCACGAACGGCAAGACCACGACGGCCTACCTCGTGGAGGCGCTGCTGCGCTCGGCGGGCTGGACGACCGGCCTGCTGGGCACGGTGGAGACGCGGGTGGCGGGCGAGCGCGTGGCGAGCGTGCGGACCACGCCGGAGGCGCCCGACCTGCACGCCCTGCTGCGCCGCATGGTGGACGCCGGGGTGCGCGGCTGCGCGCTGGAGGTCTCCAGCCACGCCCTGGCGCTGCACCGCGTGGACGGCTTGGTCGTGGACGTCGCCGTCTTCACCAACCTCAGCCAGGACCACCTGGACTTCCACGGCACCGTCGAGGACTACTTCCTCGCCAAGGCGTCCCTGTTCACCCCGGCGCGGGCGCGCGCGGCCGTCGTGGCCGTCGACGCCCCGGGCGGCTGGGGCGCGCGCGTGGCGGAGCTGGCGTCGGCGGCCGGGCTGCCCGTGACCACCGTCGCCACGGGCGAGGGGTCCGCCGGCGGTGGCGGGTCCGCCGACTGGACGGTCGCGGACGTGGTCGCCGAGCGGACGGGCAGCTCCTTCGCGCTGCGCCACCGCGACGGCACGCGCCTGCGGCTGCGCGTCGGGCTGCCCGGGCGCTTCAACGTCGCCAACGCCGCGCTGGCGGCCGTGGCGGCGCTGGCCGCCGGTCTGGACGCGCAGCAGGTGGAGCGCGGCCTGCCCGCCGCCGACGGGGTGCCCGGGCGCATGCAGCCCGTCGGCACCGGCGCGCCCGAGCCGCTCGTCGTCGTCGACTACGCGCACACGCCCGACGCGCTGGAGCGCGTCCTGGCCACCCTGCGCGCGCAGACCCCCGGGCGCCTGGTGTGCCTGCTGGGCGCGGGCGGCGACCGCGACCGCGGCAAGCGGCCCGTGATGGGCCGGGCGGCCGCGACCGGCGCCGACGTCGTGGTCGTCACCGACGACAACCCCCGCTCGGAGGAGCCCGCGGCCGTGCGCGCCGCGGTCCTCGCGGGCGCGCGGGAGGCGGCCGCCGCGCGCGGGGAGGACACCGTGGAGGTCGTCGAGGTGGCCGACCGGCGCGCCGCGGTCGCCGCGGCCCTGGCCCGCTGCACCGGCCCGCGGGACACCGTGCTGCTGGCCGGCAAGGGCCACGAGACCGGTCAGGAGGTCGCGGGGGTCGTGCACCCCTTCGACGACCGCGAGGTGGCCCGCGAGGCGCTGCTGGCGTGGCGACGCGCCCGGCGCGACGAGGGTCCGGGGACCGCCCCGGACCCGGTGGACGAGGACGTGGACGTGGACGTGCCGGGAGGTAGGGCGTGATCGGGCTGAGCGCGGCGGAGGTCGCGCAGCTGGTGGGCGGCGAGGTGGCCGCCGGGGACCCGCGGGCGCGGGCGACCGGTCCCGTGGTCGTCGACTCGCGGCTGGCCGCCCCCGGTGCCGTGTTCGTCGCCCTGCGCGGGGAGCGCACCGACGGGCACGAGCACGCCCGCGCCGCGGTCGACGCGGGCGCGGTCGTCGTGCTGTCCGAGCGCGACCCGGCCGGCCTCGGGCTCCCCGCCGCCGAGGGGGCCGCCGAGGGGGCCGCCGCGGTGGTGCGCGTGGCCGACGGCCAGGCGGCCCTGGGCGCGCTGGCCGCCGGCGTGCTGGCGCGCCTGCGCGGGCGGCGGGGGGAGGGCGCCGCGCGCCCCCTCGTCGTCGGGGTCACCGGCTCGGCCGGCAAGACGACCACCAAGGACCTGCTCGCCCAGGTCCTGGCCCCCCTCGGCGACGTCGTCGCCCCGCAGGGCAGCTACAACAACGAGGTCGGCGTGCCGCTGACCGTCCTGCGCGTGGGCGAGGGCACCCGCGTGCTCGTCGCGGAGATGGGCGCGCGCGGACCCGGGCACATCGCCGCGCTGTGCCGCACCGCGCCGCCGGACGTGGCCGTCGTCCTCAACGTGGGCGCCGCCCACGTCGGGGAGTTCGGCTCGCTGGAGGCCACCGCGCTGGCCAAGGGCGAGCTCGTGGAGGCGCTGCCCGCGCACGGCACGGCCGTCCTGAACGCCGACGACCACCGCGTGGCCGCCATGGCCTCGCGCACGAGCGCCCGCGCGCTCACCTTCGGGCTCGAGGCCGGCGCCGACGTGCGCGCCGAGGACGTCGTCCTCGACGACCTCGCCCGCCCCTCCTTCACCCTCGTCGCCGACGGCCGGCGCGCGCCCGTGGCGCTGCGCCTGCACGGCGAGCACCTGGTGCCCAACGCGCTGGCCGCGGCGGCCGTGGCGCTGGTCGCCGGCCGCGACCTCGACGACGTGGCGCGGGACCTGTCGGCGGCCGAGCCGCGCAGCCCGGGCCGCATGCAGGTCACCGAGCGGCCCGACGGCGTCACCGTCGTCCACGACGCCTACAACGCCAACCCCGACTCGGTGCGCGCCGCGCTGCGCGCCCTCGTGGCGATGGCCGGCGGGCGCCGCACCTGGGCGGTGCTGGGGGAGATGCTCGAGCTGGGGGACACCTCCCGCGACGAGCACGACGCCGTGGGCCGCCTGGCGGTGCGCCTGGACGTCTCGCGCCTGCTCGTCGTCGGCGCCGGCGCGCGCCCGGCGTACACGGGCGCCGTGATGGAGGGCTCCTGGGGCGACGAGGCGGCGTTCGCGCCCGACGTCGCCGCCGCCGAGGAGTTCCTGCGCGAGCAGCTGCGCCCCGGCGACGTCGTGCTGGTCAAGGCGTCCAACTCCGCCGGCCTGGGCCCGCTGGCCGAGCGCCTGGCGGCGGCGACGGGGGCGCGCGCGTGAGGATCGTGCTCATCGCGGGCGCCGTCTCGCTCGTCGTCGCCCTGTTCGGCACCCCGCTGTACATCCGCTGGCTGGTGCACCGCGGCTACGGGCAGTTCGTCCGCGACGACGGCCCGACCACCCACCACGTCAAGCGCGGCACCCCGACGATGGGCGGGGCCGTCATCATCCTGGCGTCCCTGCTGGCGTACGCGGCGGCCCACCTGGTGCTGTGGCGGCCGCCGACGGCCTCGGGCCTGCTCGTGCTGTTCCTCATGACCGGCCTGGGCGTCGTGGGTTTCCTCGACGACTTCCTGAAGATCTCCCGCAAGCAGAGCCTGGGCCTGCGGCCGAGGGCGAAGCTGGCCGGGCAGGGCCTGGTCGGGATCGCGTTCGCGGTCCTGGCGCTGCAGTTCCCCTCCGCCGACGGTGTGTTCCCCGCCTCGACGAACATCTCGTTCCTGCGCGACACCCGCTTCGACCTGGCGTTCGCCGGCACGGTGGGCGGCACGCTGCTGTTCGTCGTGTGGGCGCTGGTCATCACCTCCGCGGTCAGCAACGGCGTCAACCTCACCGACGGCCTGGACGGGCTGGCCACGGGCGCGACCACGATGGTGCTGGGCGCCTACGTGCTCATCGGGACGTTCCAGTCCAACCAGAACTGCGCCACCCTCACCGAGATCGAGCGCCGCTGCTACGAGGTGCGCGACCCGCGGGACCTGGCGGTGGTGGCCGCGGCCGTGATGGGCGCCTGCTTCGGGTTCCTGTGGTGGAACGCCAGCCCCGCGAAGATCTTCATGGGGGACACCGGGTCGCTGGCCCTGGGCGGTGCCCTGGCGGGCCTGGCGATCCTGTCGCGCACGCAGGTGCTGCTGGTGGTGCTGGGCGGCCTGTTCGTGCTCATCACGCTGTCGGTGATCCTGCAGGTGGGTTCTTTCAAGCTCACCGGCAGACGGGTGTTCCGGATGGCGCCGCTGCAGCACCACTTCGAGCTGGCGGGGTGGGGCGAGGTCACCATCGTCATCCGGTTCTGGATCATCGCCGGGCTCTTCGTGGCGCTCGGCCTCGGGTTGTTCTACGCGGAGTGGGTGGTCGGCGAATGACGGGGCGCAGCGCGGCGGACGGCTGGCTGGGCAACCCGTCCCCGCGCGCGGAGGACACCGACCGGGTGCGCTCGCTGCGGCACGCCGGCTCGCCGTGGGCGGGCCTGCGCACCCTCGTCCTCGGGCTGGGCGTGTCCGGCTTCGCCGTGGCCGACGCCCTGCTGGAGGCCGGCTGCGAGGTCGTCGTCGTCGACGCCGCCGCGGGCGAGCAGCAGCGGGAGAAGGCGCAGCTGCTGGAGGTCCTGGGCGCGCGCACGCACCTGGGCCCCGAGCACCTGGCCGCCCCGCCGGACGGCTGGGGCGCCGTGGACCTCGTGGTCACCTCCCCGGGCTGGCGGCCGGACTCCCCGCTGCTGGCGGGGGCCGGGCTGGCCGGCGTGCCGGTGTGGGGGGACGTGGAGGTCGCCTGGCGGATGCGCCCGGAGACCGGCGCCGCGCCGTGGCTGACGCTGACCGGCACCAACGGCAAGACCACGACGGTGGAGCTGACGGTCGCGGTGCTGCGCGCGGCCGGGCTGCGCGCGGCCTCGGCGGGCAACGTGGGCACCCCGCTCGTGGAGGCCATGCGCCACCCCGAGGGCTACGAGGTCCTCGCGGTCGAGCTGTCCAGCTACCAGCTGCACTGGCTGTCCACCGACACGCGGGCCTCGCTGCGCCCGCTGGCCTCCGCCTGCCTCAACGTCGCGCCCGACCACCTGGACTGGCACGGCTCGATGGACGCGTACGCGCTGGCCAAGGGCCGGGTGTACGAGAACACCGAGCGCGCCGTCGTCTACCACGACGCCGACGAGCGCACCCTGCAGCTGGTGCGCGACGCCGACGTCGTCGAGGGCGCCCGCGCCGTCGGCCTGACCCGCGGCGTACCCGCCGTCGGGATGCTCGGCGTCGTCGAGGACGTGCTGTGCGACAGGGCGTTCGTGCCGGAGCGGCGCAGCAGCGCCGCCGAGCTGTGCACGCTGGCCGACCTGGCGCGCGACGGCGTGCCCGCCGGCCGGCACACCGTCGACAACGTGCTGGCCGCGGCCGCCCTGGCGCGCGCGCACGGCGTCCCGCAGGCGGCCGTGCGCGACGGCGTGCGCGGTTTCGCGCCCGCCCCCCACCGCGTCGCCCGCGTCGCCGACCTCGACGGCGTCCGCTGGGTCGACGACTCCAAGGCCACCAACGGGCACGCGGCGGCCGCGTCGCTGGCCGGCTTCGGCTCCGTCGTCTGGATCGCCGGGGGTCTGGCCAAGGGCGCCCGGTTCGACGACCTCGTCGCCGGCGCCCGCGAGCGCCTGCGCGCCGTCGTCCTGCTGGGCGCCGACCGGCACGTGCTGCGCGAGGCGCTGGCCCGACACGCCCCCGATGTCCCGGTCGTCGAGGTGGACCTCCCGGAGACTGCCGGGGTGCCCGCTGCAGCCCCCGGCGCCGACGCGCCCACCGATCCCCGGGTCGCCGCCGCCCCCGCCCTGATGGACGCCGTGGTGGCCCGCGCGGCCGGGCTCGCCCGCCCCGGCGACACCGTCCTGCTCGCGCCGGCGTGCGCGTCGATGGACCAGTTCGTCTCCTACGCCCACCGCGGTGACGAGTTCGCCGCCGCCGTGCGCCGGCGGGCGACGGGGCGCTGAGCCGTGGCCACCACGACCCCGCCCCGCCCCTCGCCCCGTCCCGCGCGCGGGTCCTCGCCCGCCGCCCCGGCGCGCCCCCGCCACGCCCGCCTGGAGGCCGTCGGCGCGTGGGTGCGCGAGCGCACCCGCCTGCTCGACTCCCCGCTGGCCACCCACCACATCCTGCTGGCCACCACGGCGCTGCTCGTGGTCATCGGCCTGGTGATGGTGCTGTCCAGCTCCAGCGTGGAGTCCCTGCGGATCTACGGCTCGCAGTTCACGCTGTTCAAGAACCAGGCGACGTTCGCCGTCCTGGGAGCCCTCGGCCTGCTCGTGGCCAGCCGGGTGCCCGCGCGCGCCTGGTCGCGCCTGGCGCTGCCCGTCCTGGGCGTCTCGACGCTGCTGATGCTCGCCGTGTTCGTGCCCGGCATCGGCCACGAGGTCAAGGGCAACCGCAACTGGATCGTGCTCGGCCCGCTGCAGGGGCAGCCCTCGGAGCTGGCGAAGGTGGCGCTCGTGCTGGCGTGCGCGCTCGCCCTCGTGCGCAAGCGCGACGTCCTGCACAAGCCCCTGCAGCTGCTGGGGGCCCTGCTGCCCAGCTGCGCGCTGACCACGGGGCTCGTCCTCCTGCAGCGCGACCTCGGCACCGCCCTGGTGATGATGGTGGTGGTCGCCGGGATGCTGTGGGTCGCCGGCGTCCCCGCGCGGTTCTTCGCGCTCGCCGGCGGCGCGGGCGCCGCGGTCGCGGCCGCCCTCGTGCTCAGCAGCCAGAACCGCATGAACCGCGTCGCGCACTGGCTCACCGAGTCCCCGGCCACCACGGCCGACATCCAGGGCCTGGCCTGGCAGCCCGTCCAGGGCCAGTACGCCCTGGCCTCCGGCGGCTGGTGGGGCCTCGGCCTGGGCGCCAGCCGGGAGAAGTGGCAGTGGCTGCCCGAGGCCCACAACGACTTCATCTTCGCCGTCCTCGGCGAGGAGCTCGGCCTGCCCGGCACGCTCGCCGTGCTGGCGCTGTTCGGGGCGTTCGCCCTGGCCTGCGTGCGGCTCGTGCGCCGCTCGCAGGACCTGTTCGTCAAGCTCGCCGTCGTGGGTTTCGGCACGTGGATCGTCGGCCAGGCGCTGCTGAACATCGCCGTGGTCCTGAGCCTGCTGCCCGTCATCGGGGTTCCGCTGCCGCTCATCTCGGCCGGCGGCTCGGCCCTCGTCCTGACCCTGTGCGCGATCGGGGTCCTGCTGTCCTTCGCGCGCGCCGAACCCGGTGCGCCGGAAGCCCTGCGCGCCCGCGAGTCGGTCGTGCGCCGCTCGCTCGCCGTCCTGCCGCGGCGCGGCGCGGGCGCTCCCGACCGCAGCCGCGGCCGGAGGTCCTCGTGAGCCTGTCCGTCCTGCTGGCCGGTGGCGGGACCGCCGGTCACGTCGCGCCGCTGCTGGCCACGGCCGACGCGCTGCGCGCCCGGCGGCCCGGTGCCCGCTTCCTCGTGCTCGGCACGGTCGAGGGGCTGGAGGCCCGGCTGGTGCCCGAGCGCGGCTACGAGCTCGCGGTCGTGCCGCGGGTCCCGCTGCCGCGCAAGCCGTCCCTGGACCTGGTGCGCCTGCCGGGACGCCTGCGCGCGGCCGTGGCCGCCGCCTCGGAGGCGCTGGCCCGCTCGTCCGCGGACGTCGTCGTGGGGTTCGGCGGGTACGTGGCGGTTCCCGCGTACCTGGCCGCGCGCCGCGCCGGGGTCCCCGTCGTCGTGCACGAGCAGAACTCCCTGCCCGGTGTCGCCAACCGGCTCGGGGCCCGCTGGGCCCGCTCCGTGGCCGTCACCTTCCCCGGCACCCCGCTGCCGGGGGCGGTGCGCACCGGGATGCCGCTGCGCCGGGAGGTCACGGACCTGGCCGCCGCGCCCGACCGCGCGCAGCGGCGCGCCGCGGCCCGGCGCGCCCTCGGTCTCGACCCCGACGCGCCGACCCTGCTGGTGACGGGCGGTTCCCTCGGCGCGCAGCGCCTGAACCAGGTGCTGCCCGACGCGGCGCCGGACCTGCTGGCCGCCGGGGCGCAGGTGCTGCACGCCAGCGGCCGCGGCAAGGCGGTGCCGCTGCCGGCCGGCGTCGACCGCTCCCGCTACCTGGTGCGCGAGTACCTGGACGACATGGCCTCCGCCTACGCGGCCGCCGACCTCGTGGTCTGCCGCAGCGGGGCCGGGACGGTCGCCGAGCTGACGGCGCTGGGCCTGCCCGCGGTGTACGTGCCGCTGCCGATCGGCAACGGCGAGCAGCGCCGCAACGCCGAGGGCGTCGTCGCCGCCGGCGGTGCCGAGCTCGTGGACGACGCCCGCTTCGACGCCGCGGTGGTGCGCGAGCGGGTGCTGCCGCTGCTGGTGGACGGCGAGCGCCGGGCGGCCGCGGCGCGCGCTGCCGCGGCCTCCGGCGTGCACGACGGCGCCGAGCGCCTGGCCGACCTCGTGGAGGCCGCGGCCTCCGGGGCGCAGGAGCCGGTCCGTGGCTGAGGCGCGCCCGGGCGGCGGCGCGCCCGGCACCGCCGCGCCCGTGCCCGTCGCCGCGCTGGGCCGGGTCCACCTCGTCGGGATCGGCGGCGCGGGCGTGTCGGGCGTGGCGCGCCTGCTCCTCGCCCGCGGGCTCGAGGTCTCCGGCAGCGACGCCGCCGGCTCGGAGGTCCTGGACGGGCTGCGCGCGCTCGGCGCCCGCGTGCACGTCGGTCACGACGCCGCGCACCTGGGCGACCTGGGTCCCGGCGACACGCTCGTCGTCTCGACCGCCGTGCGGCCGGGCAACCCCGAGCTCGTCGAGGCGCGCCGGCGCGGCTTGCGCGTGCTGCACCGCTCCGAGGCGCTGGCCTCCCTCATGGCCGACCGGCGCGGCGTGGCCGTCGCCGGCACCCACGGCAAGACGACGACGTCCTCGATGCTCGTCGTCGCGCTGCGCGCCGCGGGCCTGGACCCGTCCTCGGCCGTGGGCGGGGAGCTGGTCGGCGGCAGCGACGGCGGTGCCCGCGAGGGCACCGGCGACGTCTTCGTCGCCGAGGCGGACGAGTCCGACGGCTCGTTCCGCGCCTACGCCCCCGTCCTGTCCGTGGTCACCAACGTCGAGCCGGACCACCTGGACCACTACGGCACCGCGGAGGCCGTCACGGCGGCCTTCGCCGACTTCGCCGCCCGCGTGCTGCCCGGCGGCGTCCTCGTCGCCTGCGCGGACGACCCGGGGTCGCGGGCGCTGGCCGGGGACGTGCGCCGCGACGGCCGGGCGGTCCTGACCTACGGGCGCGCCGCCGACGCCGACGTCCGCCTGAGCGACGTCACCGGCGGCGCCGAGCCGACCGCGCTCCTGCACGACCGCGACGGCGCCCACGCGCTGCGGCTGGCCGTGCCCGGTGAGCACAACCTGCTCAACGCGGCCGCCGCCTGGACGGCCGCGCGCTGGCTGGGCGCCCCCGCCGAGGGGGTGCTGGCCGGGCTCGCCTCCTTCGGCGGCGCGCGGCGCCGCTTCGAGCGCAAGGGCGAGGCGCGCGGGGTGCGCGTGGTCGACGACTACGCCCACCACCCCACCGAGGTGGAGGCCCTCCTGCGCGCCGCGCGGCCGGTCGCGGGCGACGGGCGCGTGGTCGTCGTCTTCCAGCCGCACCTGGTCAGCCGCACGCGCACCTTCGCGGGCGAGTTCGCCCGGGCCCTGGCGCTGGCCGACGTCGTCCTCGTCCTCGACGTCTACGTCGCCCGCGAGGACCCGGACCCGGAGGTGACGGGGGCGCTGGTGGCCGATGCCGTGCCGCTGCCGGCGGACAGCGTCCACCACGTGCCCGGCGCCGACGACGCCCTGGAGCTGCTGGACGGCCTGCTGCGCGCGGGCGACCTGCTGCTGACCGTCGGCGCGGGCGACGTCACCCGGCTGGGGCCGCGCGTGCTGGCGCGGCTGGCCGCCGGCCCGGGGGAGGCGTAGTGGCGCGCCCCACCCGACCCCGCACCCCTCCCGCGAGCCCGGCGCCGGGCTCCCCGGCGGGCCCCGCCCGCGGCGACGCCCTGGACGCCTCCCAGCTGGTCCCGCCGCCCGGCGCCGTGCAGGGGCCGGCCCGGCGCCGGCGGGCCGTGCGCGCGGCCGGCGGCGCGAGCCCGGCCCGGCCGTCCGCGGGCGCGCCCGCCGCCCGCCGGGCACCGCGCCCGGCACCGGCCTCCGAGGAGCGGCCGGCCGGTGCTCCCGGGCGGGTCCGCGCGGGCCGGGACGAGCGCGCCGGCCGGGACGCCCGTGCGGACGCGCGCGCCCGGGGCGGCGCGGGGCGGGGCAGCGGCACGGTGCGCCCGGCCGCGGACGCCCGGCGCCCGGACCGCGTCGCCGACCTGCCCGCGCGGCGTCCCGGCGCCCGCCGCGCGCGCCGCCTGCTCGCCGTCGTGCTGCCGCTCGCGGCGCTCGTCGGGCTGGCCGGGTGGGTCCTGCTGGGCTCGCCCTGGCTGCGGGTGGAGCAGGTCCGGGTGACCGGGACGGCGCGCACCGACGTGGTGCTCGTCGAGCGGATCGCGCAGGCGCAGGTGGGCCGCCCGCTGGCGGTCGTCCCCGCGAGCTCCCTGGCCGCCGAGGTGGGCGCCCTGCCGCTCGTGGAGTCGGCGCGGGTGCGCCGGGAGTGGCCGGGCACGCTCGTCGTCGAGGTGGCCGAGCGCCAGGCCGTGGCGGCCGTGCCCAGCCGCGACGGGGGTGTCGACCTCGTGGACGGCGCCGGCCGGGTGCTGGTCTCCGAGCCGGTGCCGCCGCCGGGCGTCCCGCTCGTCAGCGTGGACGTGGTGACCGCGCTGCCGGGTTCGCTGCAGGCGGCGCTGGACGTCAACGCGTCCCTGCCGGCCGCGGTGCGCGACCGCGTCGCGGACATCTCCGCCCGCTCGCCGGACGAGGTGCTGCTGCGGCTGCGGGAGGGCCCGGAGGTCCTGTGGGGCGGTGCGGAGCGTCCCGAGCGCAAGGCGGAGGTCCTGCAGCGGATGCTCCAGGAGGAGGACATCGCCTCCGCGCAGCGCGTGGACGTGTCGGCGCCCGACGTCCCGGCGGTCTCCTGACCCTCGACCGCCGGTCGAGGGTCGAGGCCGCGGGTTGTGCCGATCCGGTGTCCTGCGGCAAGTCCTTCGGCGACACGCCGGGGCGGCGGTTGCACGTGGAGCCCGCGGATCCCTACGGTCCTCCACCAGCAGAACATGACATAACGTTGACCCTCTACCTGAGGGTGAAGGTTGAAGGAACGGTCCGGGTCCTCCCGGGGCGACGCACGGCATCGGCGAAAGAGGCGAGAGGCACTCGACGTGGCAGCTCCGCAGAACTACCTAGCGGTCATCAAGGTCGTCGGCGTCGGCGGCGGCGGGGTGAACGCGGTCAACCGGATGATCGAGGTCGGCCTCAAGGGCGTCGAGTTCATCGCCGTCAACACGGACGCGCAGGCGCTGCTCATGAGCGACGCCGACGTCAAGCTCGACGTCGGCCGCGAGCTCACCCGCGGTCTCGGCGCCGGCGCCGACCCCGAGGTCGGCCGCAAGGCCGCCGAGGACCACGCCGAGGAGATCGAGGAGGTCCTCAAGGGGGCCGACATGGTCTTCGTCACCGCCGGCGAGGGCGGCGGCACGGGCACCGGCGGCGCGCCGGTCGTGGCCCGCATCGCCCGCTCCCTGGGCGCGCTGACCATCGGCGTCGTCACCCGCCCCTTCACCTTCGAGGGCCGCCGCCGCGCCAACAGCGCCGAGTCGGGCATCGCCGAGCTGCGCGACGAGGTCGACACCCTCATCGTCATCCCCAACGACCGGCTGCTGTCGATCAGCGACAAGCAGGTCAGCATCCTCGACGCCTTCAAGTCGGCCGACCAGGTGCTGCTGTCCGGTGTGCAGGGCATCACCGACCTCATCACCACGCCGGGCCTGATCAACCTCGACTTCGCCGACGTGAAGTCCGTCATGCAGGGCGCCGGCAGCGCCCTCATGGGGATCGGCTCCGCGCGCGGCGACGACCGGGCGATCCAGGCCGCCGAGAGCGCGATCTCCTCGCCGCTGCTGGAGGCCAGCATCGACGGCGCCCACGGCGTGCTGCTGTCCATCCAGGGCGGCTCCGACCTCGGCCTGTACGAGATCAACGAGGCGGCCCGCCTGGTGCAGGAGGCCGCGCACCCCGAGGCCAACATCATCTTCGGCGCCGTCATCGACGACGCCCTGGGCGACGAGGTCCGCGTGACCGTCATCGCCGCCGGCTTCGACAGCGGCAGCCCGGTGCGCCGCCGCGACGAGCGCGCCCTGGGCCAGCAGGCGCCGGGCCGCTCGCCCCAGGGCAGCGCGGTGCCGCAGGCGGCCGCCGTGCCCCCGCGCAGCAGCCGCCAGGACGCGTGGCAGCAGCAGGCCGCCCCCCAGCAGCAGGCGCCCCAGCAGGCCCCGCAGCAGGCGCCCGCGCCCGAGCAGCAGCCCGTGCACTACGCGCCGCCGGCCCAGCAGCCGCAGCACTACGGCCAGCAGGCGCCGCAGCAGCAGCCGGCCCAGCAGCAGCCGCAGCAGCCCGCGTACGCGCAGCAGCAGGCGCCGCACGTGGTGCCCGGCGAGGACCCGGTGCAGGTGCCGCGCATCATCGAGCTGCCCAACGACGGCGCCGGCGCCACCCGCCGTCCCGGCCGCGGCCGGGTCGAGGAGGAGGACCTCGACGTCCCCGACTTCCTGAAGTGACGCCGGACGCCACCGCGACGGGCACCGCGACCCGGGGACCGGCCGTGCCCGCGCCCCTGCTGGACGCGGGCCTGCCGGCGGCGGTGCGCGGCGGCTTCACGACCCGGGCCGGCGGCGAGCCGGGTGGCGGGCCCTTCGCCGGGCTGAACCTCGGCGCGCACGTCGGCGACGACCCGGACCGGGTGGCCCGGCACCGCGACGTCCTGCGCCGCGCCCTGGGGGCCCGCGCGCTGCTCGTGCCGACGCAGGTGCACGGCGCGGACGTCGTCCACGTGCGCGCCGCGGACGCCGAGCGGCTGGCGGCCCGCCCGCCGGAGGCCGACGCCCTCGTGACGACCGACCCGGGCGTCGCGCTGGCCGTGGTGGTCGCCGACTGCGTGCCCGTCCTGGTCGCCGACCCGGACGCCGGTGTGGTCGGCGTCGCGCACGCCGGGCGCCCCGGTCTGGTGGCCGGTGTCGTGCCCGCGCTGCTGGCGGCGGTGCGGGACCTGGGAGCGCGGCGCCCGCTGGTGCGCCTGGGCCCCTCGGTGTGCGGGGCCTGCTACGAGGTGCCGGAGGCGATGGCGGCCGCGGTGGCCTCGGCCGTGCCGGCCGCCCGCGCCCGGACCCGCTGGGGCACAGCGGCTGTCGACGTCCCGGCCGGTGTCCTCGCGCAGTGCGCGGCGGCGGGCGTGCCCGCGGGCGACGTGGCGCGCGTCGGCGGGTGCACCGTCGAGGACCCCGACCTGTTCTCCTACCGGCGCTCCGGGACGACCGGCCGCTCCGGCGGCGCGGTCGTCCTGACCGCGCCCGGCGCGCCGTGAGCGCGGGTCCGGACGGGGGCGGGGCCCCCGCCGACCGCGCCGCCCAGCTGCGCGAGCGCCTGGCGGCGGTGCGCGGGCGGGTGGACGCCGCCGCCCGCGCGGCCGGCCGCGACCCGGGCGAGCTGACGCTGGTCGTGGTGACCAAGCACTTCCCGGCCGGCGACGTGCTCGAGCTGGTCGGGCTCGGAGTGGGCGACGTGGGGGAGAACCGCGACCAGGAGGCGGCGGCGAAGGCCGCCGACGTGGCCGCGCGGCTGGGGTCCGCGGCGCCGCGCTGGCACTTCGTGGGCCAGCTGCAGACCAACAAGGCCCGCTCGGTCGCCCGCTACGCGACGGCCGTGCACTCGGTGGACCGCGCCCGCCTGGTGGGGGCGCTGGACCGCGCCGCGCACGACGCGCAGCGCCGGCTGGAGGTCTTCCTGCAGGTGGACCTCGCGCCGGCGCTGGGGCACGACGCCGACCCGGGTCGCGGGGGAGCGCCGGCCGCCGACGTGCCCGCCCTGGCCGAGGCCGTGGCGGCCGCGGACGCGCTGCGCCTGGCGGGCCTCATGGCCGTGGCGCCCCGGGACGCGGACCCCGCCCGCGCCTTCGCGGTCCTGCACGAGCTGTCCCTCGCGCTGCGCCGCGAGCACCCGTCGGCGACGGGGCTGTCGGCGGGCATGAGCGGCGACCTGGAGCAGGCCGTGGCGGCGGGGGCGACACACCTGCGTGTCGGCAGCGCGGTGCTCGGCCCGCGCCCGGCGCCGCGGTAACGTCCGGGCAGCCGCCCGCCCCCGGTCGGCCCCGGCAGAAGAACCGTGCACCACCAGCTGACGAGCACTCGAGGAGCCTGCGATGGCCGGCGCGCTGCGCAATGCGATGGTCTACCTCGGCCTCGCCGAGGACGACCGCTACGCCGAGGACGAGCCCGAGGCCACCCGAGCGCGCACCGAGCCCGTGCGCGAGGTGCGCAGCGAGCCGCGCGACCAGGTGCGCGTCGAGCACCGCGTGCGCGAGGAGCCCGCGGAGGTGCCGGCGCGCGCGGAGACCACCGGTCAGGTGACCCCGATCAGGAGGCAGGTGGCCCACGTGGTCCAGCAGTCCAGCGGCCCGGAGCTGCACCGCATCACGACCATCCACCCCCGCACCTACAACGAGGCCAAGACCATCGGGGAGAGCTTCCGCGACGGCGTGCCGGTCATCATGAACCTCACGGACATGAGCGACAGCGACGCCAAGCGGCTCGTGGACTTCTCCGCCGGCCTCGTGTTCGGGCTGCACGGCTCGATCGAGCGCGTCACCAACAAGGTCTTCCTGCTGTCGCCGCAGAACGTCGAGGTGGCCTCGCAGGAGGAGGAGCGTCCCCAGGAGCGCACCTTCTTCAACCAGTCGTGAGGTCCGCCGGACGGGTGAGCGGCCGGAACCCGCGGGTCCTGCGGGGCGTTGCGCCGACGTGACGACCTCTACGACCACCGTCCGTCAGGCAGGATGACCGGGTGTCCGCGCTCTTCTCGTTCCTGGCCCTCGTCGTCCTGATCTTCTTCCTCTGCCTGATCGGGCGGCTGGTGCTGGACTGGGTGCAGGCCCTCTCGCGCGAGTGGCGCCCCCGCGGTGCGGTGCTGGTCTTCGCCGAGGCCGTCTACACGGTGACGGACCCGCCCCTGAAGACACTCCGGCGCGTCATCCCGCCGCTGCGCCTGGGCGCCGTCCAGCTCGACCTGGCCTTCCTCGTGCTGGCCATCGCCTGCTCGATCCTGCTGTCGGTGCTGCAGCGCATGGCCGCCGTCGCCTGATCGCGCCCGTCCCGCGCCGCCGCGGCCTCCCGGGCGCGCGGGTGCCGCTCCGCTACGGTGACGAGGTCCGCCGTCCGCCGGGGGCGGCCGAGACGGTGGAGGCCCTGCCATGCCGCTCAGTCCGGAAGACGTCGTCAACAAGCGCTTCAACCCCACCCGCGTGCGCGAGGGGTACGCGCAGGACGAGGTCGACGACTTCCTCGACGAGGTGGTCGCCGAGCTGCGCCGCCTGAACGCGGAGAACGAGGAGCTGCGCGCCCAGCTGGACGGGTGCCGCGAGCAGGTGGCCGAGCTGTCCGGTGACGGGAGCGGTCGCGCGCCCGCCGCGGCCGTCGCCGACGCCGCTCCCCGCGACGGCGGGGTCAGCGGGGTCACCGCGGCCGCCGCCGTCCCGGACGTCCGCGAGGACGGGGCGGGCAGCGCGGCCTCCGAGGACGCCGCCGCCCTCCCGTCCGCCGCGCCCGCCGCCTCCGCCGCTGCGGCCGCGCCGGTCGCCGAGCGCGGCACCGGGGCGCCGGACGCCGCGACGCAGGCGGCCGGCGTGATCGCCCTGGCCCAGCGCCTGCACGACGAGTACGTCCGCGACGGCGAGCAGCAGCGCGACGCCCTGGTGTCCTCCGCGCAGGAGCAGGCCGCCCGCGTCGTCGCCGACGCCGAGGAGCAGCGCGACCGGACGCTGGGCGACCTGGAGACCCGGCGCGAGCGGCTCGAGGCCGCCCTGCGCCAGCTGCACGGGCGCGAGGACGCCTACCGGCGCCAGCTGGAGGACTTCATGACGACGCAGCTGACGGAGCTGCGCCGCAGTCCGCGCGCCGTCCCGGACGACGCCGTCGCCCGCTGACGCTGGTCCGTCCGTGCTCCGCCCGGCCCCGAGTGAGTGACTTTCCGTTTCCGCTTGCTCACTAGGAGTCATTGTCCTTACGCTCACCCGCACGCGGCAGGGGGTCGCGCGACGAGGGGGGACCATGACGCAGGACGTGGCGGTGCAGGAGGCGGGCACGGCGGGGGCACCCGCGGCGGCGGGGCGGGCGCCGGCGGTGCGCACGACCGCCCGCGCGGCGGCGCGCTCGGGCGCCCGCCGCCGCGCCGAGGCCGTGCGCGAGCTGCCGGTGGCCGCGTCCGAGGACGCCTGGACGCCGGAGGAGCTGGACGGGGTGCGCGCGGAGCTGGACGCGGAGGTGGTGCGCCTGAGCGCCGACGTGGCCGCGGCCACCTCCTCCTTCTCCGCGCTCGTGTCGGCCGGCGGGGAGGGCGCCGGGGACGACCAGGTGGACCACGGCGCCGCCACGGCGGGGCGCGAGCACGAGATGACGATCGTCAACAACGCCCGCGACCTGCTCGAGCAGACCCAGCGCGCCCTCGTGCGCCTGGCCTCCGGCGCCTACGGCACGTGCGAGTCGTGCAGCGGCCCCATCGGCAAGGCCCGGCTGCAGGCGTTCCCGCGGGTCACCCTCTGCGTCGGCTGCAAGGCGCGCGCCGAGCGGCGCTGAGGAGCGGCGCGGGCCGGGCGTCCCGGGCGCCCGGCCCGCACCGGGTCGCCCCCGGCCCCGTGGGAGGATCGGGGGGCGATGAGCCAGATCCCCGGCCCCGACGCGGCCCGCCCCGACGACCCCGAGGTCCCCGCCGGCGCGCGCCCGGCCGCGGCGGACGCGACCGACCCGGCGCAGCCCTCGGACGCCGGGCCCGCCGCCCCCGCGCGCCCGCGCCGCACCGGGGCGCTGTTCGTGATCGCCCTGCTCGTGTACGCGGCGGACCAGCTGACCAAGGTGCTGGCCGTGGCCGAGCTGGAGCCCGGTGTCCCGCAGCCGTTCGTCGGCGAGCTGCTGCAGCTGCACCTCATCCGCAACCCCGGCGCCGCCTTCAGCCTCGCCACCGGCATGACGTGGGTCTTCACCCTCGTGGCCGCCGCGGTGGTCGTCGTGGTGGTCCGGATGGCCCGCAAGCTGCGCAGCGGCCCGTGGGCGCTGGCGCTGGGCCTGCTCCTGGCGGGGGCGACGGGCAACCTGACCGACCGGCTGCTGCGCCAGCCCGGCTTCGGCCGCGGGCACGTCGTCGACTTCCTCGAGCTGCCGAACTGGCCGATCTTCAACGTGGCGGACTCCGCCATCGTGGCCGCGGCCGTGCTCATCGCCCTGCTGGGCCTGCGCGGGGTCAACCTCGACGGCACCCGGGAGCCCTCCCGCCGCGAGCGCGGGAGGACGGGTGCCTGAGGTCCGCAGCCTGCCCGTGCCCGACGGCCTGGAGGGCGAGCGCGTCGACGCGGCCCTGGCGCGCCTGCTGGGGATCTCGCGCAGCCGCGCCGCGGAGGTGGCCGCCGCGGGCGGTGTCCTCGTCGACGGCGTCGCCGTCGGCAAGTCCGACCGCGTGCGCGCCGGCGCCTGGCTGGAGGTGGAGGTGCCCGACCCGCCGTCCGCGCCGGTCGTGGTGCCCGAGGTCGTCGAGGGGCTCACCGTCGTGCACGACGACGCGGACCTCGTGGTCGTCGACAAGCCGGTCGGGGTGGCCGCCCACCCCAGCCCCGGCTGGGAGGGGCCCACCGTCGTCGGCGGCCTGGCCGCCGCCGGGTACGCGGTCGCGACGTCCGGCGCGGCCGAGCGCCAGGGCGTGGTGCACCGCCTCGACGTGGGCACGAGCGGCCTGATGGTCGTCGCCAAGACGGAGGCCGCGTACACCGTGCTCAAGCGCGCCTTCAAGGAGCGCACGGTCGAGAAGGTCTACCACGCGCTCGTGCAGGGCCACCCGGACCCGCTGCGCGGCACGATCGACGCGCCCATCGGGCGCCACCCCGGCAGCGCGTGGCGCTTCGCGGTCACCGCCGACGGCAAGCCGAGCGTCACGCACTACGAGGTGCAGGAGGCCTTCCGGGCCGCGGCCCTGGTCGAGGTGCACCTGGAGACGGGGCGCACCCACCAGATCCGGGTGCACTTCGCGGCGCTGCGCCACCCGTGCGTGGGTGACCTGACCTACGGCGCGGACCCCGTCCTGGCCGAGCGGCTGGGCGTGTCGCGCCAGTGGCTGCACGCCGTCCGGCTGGGCTTCGAGCACCCGGGCACGGGGCGGCCGGTCGAGTTCACCAGCCCCTACCCGGCCGACCTGGCCACGGCGCTGGAGCGGCTCGCCGACTGAGCGTGACCGCCCGGTGGGCCCCGGCGAGGCTGCCCGCCGGTGTCGTGGGCGGCGCCTACGATCGACGGGTCGCGCCGGCCCCGCCGGCGCCCGCACGACCCGCTCCACGTGCTCGACCCGCACCACCCGCACCGCTCAGGAGGCGCCTCGCATGGCCAGCGCGGACTCGTTCGTCCACCTGCACGTCCACACCGAGTACTCGATGCTCGACGGCGCCGCCAAGGTCGACGACCTCTTCCGCGAGTCGGCGGCCATGGGCATGCCGGCACTGGCCACCACCGACCACGGCTTCGTCTTCGGCGCCTACGACTTCTGGAAGACCGCCCGCAAGCACGGCGTCAACCCGATCATCGGCGTGGAGGCGTACCTGACCCCGGGCACCGCCCGCCAGGACAAGACCCGCGTGAAGTGGGGCGACCAGTCCAGCCGCCCCGGCGACGACGTCTCCGGCGCCGGCTCGTACACCCACATGACGATGCTCGCGCAGAACACCGCGGGCATGCACAACCTGTTCAAGATGAGCTCGCTGGCCAGCCTGGAGGGGTTCCTCTACAAGCCCCGCATGGACCGCGAGCTGCTCAGCAGCTACGCGGACGGGCTCATCGCGACCACCGGCTGCCCCTCCGGCGAGGTGCAGACCCGCCTGCGCCTGGGCCAGTACGACGAGGCGCGCGCCGCCGCGGCGGACTTCCGCGACATCTTCGGCCGGGAGAACTTCTTCTGCGAGCTGATGGACCACGGCCTGGACATCGAGAAGCGGGTCCAGGACGACCTGCTCAAGCTGGCCAAGGACCTCGACCTGCCGCTGGTCGCGACCAACGACCTGCACTACACGGCCGCCGCCGACGCGCAGGCGCACGCGGCCCTGCTGTGCGTGCAGTCCGGCTCGACGCTGGCCGACCCCAAGCGGTTCAAGTTCGACGCCGACGAGTTCTACCTCAAGAGCCCGGCGGAGATGCGCCACCTGTGGCGCGACCACCCCGAGGCGTGCGACAACACCCTGCTCATCGCCGAGCGCTGCCAGGTGGAGTTCACCGAGTCCACCGGCGCGTACATGCCGCGCTTCCCCTGCCCGCCGGGGGAGGACGAGGAGAGCTGGTTCGTCAAGGAGGTCTGGAGCGGCCTGGCCCAGCGCTACCCGGCCGGGATCCCGGACGACGTGCGCAAGCAGGCCGACTACGAGATCGAGGTCATCACCTCCAAGGGGTACGCCGGGTACTTCCTCGTCGTCGCCGACTTCATCAACTGGTCCAAGGAGAACGGCATCCGCGTCGGCCCCGGCCGCGGCTCGGGCGCCGGGTCGATGGCGGCCTACGCCATGAAGATCACCGACCTGGACCCGTTGCGGCACGGGCTGTTCTTCGAGCGCTTCCTCAACCCCGAGCGCATGTCGATGCCCGACTTCGACGTCGACTTCGACGAGCGCCGCCGCGGCGAGGTCATCCAGTACGTCGTGGAGAAGTACGGCACCGACCGCGTCGCGCAGATCGTCACCTACGGCACCATCAAGGCCAAGCAGGCCGTCAAGGACTCCTCCCGCGTGCTCGGCTTCCCGTTCGCGATGGGCGAGCGGATCACCAAGACGATGCCGCCGGCCGTCATGGGCAAGGACATCCCGCTGTCGGGGATCTTCGACCCGGGCCACAAGCGGTACTCCGAGGCGGGGGAGTTCCGCGAGCTGTACAAGAGCGACCCCGAGGTCGTGCGCGTGGTCGACACCGCGCGCGGCCTGGAGGGTCTGAAGCGCCAGTGGGGCGTGCACGCCGCCGGCGTCATCATGTCGAGCGAGCCGCTGATCGACCTCATCCCGATCATGAAGCGCGAGGCCGACGGCGCGATCATCACCCAGTTCGACTACCCGACGTGCGAGACGCTCGGGCTGGTCAAGATGGACTTCCTGGGCCTGCGCAACCTCACGATCCTCGACGACGCGCTGAAGAACGTCGTGCTCAACGGCAAGGACCCGGTCGACCTGGACTCCCTGGAGCTGGACGACCCGGCGACGTACGCGCTGCTCTCGCGCGGCGACACCCTGGGCGTGTTCCAGTTCGACGGCGGGCCGATGCGCTCGCTGCTGCGCCTGATGCGCCCGGACAACTTCGAGGACATCTCCGCGGTCGGCGCCCTGTACCGGCCGGGGCCGATGGGTGCGAACTCGCACACGAACTACGCGCTGCGCAAGAACGGCCAGCAGGAGATCACCCCGATCCACCCCGAGCTGGCCGAGCCGCTCGCGGAGATCCTGGGCACGACGTACGGCCTGATCGTGTACCAGGAGCAGGTCATGTCGATCGCGCAGAAGGTCGCCGGGTACACGCTCGGCAAGGCCGACCTGCTGCGCCGCGCGATGGGCAAGAAGAAGCGCGAGGTCCTCGACGCCGAGTTCGTCGGCTTCGAGGCGGGCATGAAGGAGAACGGCTACTCCGCGGAGTGCGTGAAGGCGCTGTGGGACATCCTCGTCCCGTTCTCCGACTACGCGTTCAACAAGGCCCACTCGGCCGCCTACGGGCTGGTGTCCTACTGGACGGCGTACCTCAAGGCGAACTACCCGGCCGAGTACATGGCCGCGGTGCTCACCAGCGTGCGCGACGACAAGGACAAGTCGGCGCTGTACCTCAACGAGTGCCGGCGCATGGGCATCAAGGTGCTGCCGCCGGACGTCAACGAGTCCAGCGCGAACTTCACCGCCGTCGGCACCGACATCCGCTTCGGCCTGACCGCGATCCGCAACGTCGGCGCCAACGTCGTGGACGCCGTCACCGCCGCCCGCGAGGCCTCCGGCCGCTACGAGTCGTTCACCGACTTCCTCACCAAGGTGCCCGCGGTGGTCTGCAACAAGCGGACCATCGAGTCGCTCATCAAGGCCGGCGCGTTCGACTCGCTCGGCCACCGCCGCCGCGCGCTGGTCGCCAAGCACGAGGACGCCGTCGACGCGGTCGTGGACGTCAAGCGCAACGAGGCCATCGGGCAGTTCGACCTGTTCGCCGGCCTCGGCGGCGACGACGGCCCCGCCGGCGGCGGGTTCACCGTGGAGATCCCCGAGCTGCCCGAGTGGGACAAGGCCGAGCTGCTGGCCCACGAGCGCCAGATGCTGGGCCTCTACGTCTCCGACCACCCGCTGTTCGGCCTGGAGCACCTGCTGGCCAACGCCTCGGACTGCTCGATCGCCGCGCTCACCCAGGACGACGGCCGCCCCGACGGCGCGAACATCACCATCGCCGGCATGATCACCGGGTTGCAGCGCAAGATGACCAAGCAGGGCAGCCCGTGGGCGATCGTCACGGTGGAGGACCTCGAGGGCGCCATCGAGTGCCTGTTCTTCCCCCAGGCGTACGCGGCCGTCGCCCAGCTGCTCGCCGAGGACCTCGTCGTCGTCGTGCGCGGGCGCGTCAACCGCCGCGACGACGTGCCGACCATCTACGCCTCCGAGCTGACCGTGCCGGACGTGTCCGCCACCGACGGCATGCCCGTGACGGTGTCCCTGCCCGTGGCCCGGTGCACCCCGCCGGTCGTCGAGCGCCTCAAGGACGTGCTGACCACCCACCCCGGCATGACCGAGGTGCGGCTGCGGCTGACGAAGGCCGGGGGCGGCGGCACCCTCATGCGCCTGGACGACGCGCTGCGGGTGACGCCCAGCCCGGCGCTGTTCGGGGACCTGAAGGCGCTGCTCGGGCCCTCGTGCCTGGTGTGAGGGCGTCTGCGGGCGCCGGTACGCCCCCGGAGAGGGCTTGGGTCGCTCGGGCGTGGAGCCGGGTCCTCGCCGCGCGATGAACGCTCGACGAGTCGGCTCGGCCCGGCCGTCACCGCCTCACCGAGCGGTGGGGTCCCTCAGGGGGCGCGCCCCGGCAACCGTTGCAGCTTCGCGGTCAGGAAGCGGCGCTGCAGCGCTGGCAGATCGCGGGCCGCGGTCGTCACGGCACGGGTGAACTGCTCGATCCTCGCGGGGCCGTCCTCGCCGACGCCGTCGCCGCGCAGGTCCCCGTACCAGACGGGTTCCCGGCCCAGGAGGTGCTGGGACAGGGCGGCGTACGCCTCTCGCAGCGCCGGGTCGGACGCTGAGCGCTGCGCCCAGTCGGCGGACGCCGTGAGCTGCCCCCCGTGGAACCGGTACAGCACGCACGGGGTGCCGATGCGGGTGAGGCGGTGGCCGGCGGCTGCCAGCCGCAGCCAGAGGTCGTAGTCCTCCGCGGGAGCGGGCCGGTAACCCCCCGCCCCGCGGAGGACGTCCGTGCGGCCCAGCATCGTCGAGTGGGCGACGGGGTTCGCCACGAGCAGGTGCAGCGCGAAGGCGTCCGCGGGCAGCGGCAGCGGCGGCGCGACGCGGACGGGAGCGCGCCCCACGTCGCCCGTGCCCACGACGGTGGAGAAGACGACGTCCGCACCCGCGCGCAGGGCCCGCAACTGCAAGGCGAACCGCCAGGGCAGGCACACGTCGTCGGCGTCCATGCGGGCGACGACGTCCGAGTCGACCTGTTCCAGGAGGTGGTTCAACCCGCCGGCGACGCCGCGGGCCGAGTCGCTGCGCAGCACCCGGAGCCGCGGATCCTCCACCGATGCCAGCACCGCCCCCGTACCGTCCGAGCTCGCGTCGTCGTGGACGAGCAGCTGGGACTCGCGCGGAAGGGCGCGCAGCGTGGTGCGCACCGCGGCCTCGACCGTGGCCGCCGCGTCGCGCGCCGGCATCAGGACGCTGATCCGTTCGTGCCCGCCGCGCACCGCCACACCTCCGTACGTCCGGCACCCGCCCCCGGGTGCACCTGCTGCCGGCTCATCGAACCACAGGGGTGTCCCGGCCGGTCCCGTTCCGACGCGAGCCACCTCGAGCGGTGGCCCCTTGACCCGGTCGGGTCGACCACCGCCGTCCCGGCCACCTCACCACCGCCGTGAGGCTAGGCTGCCGACGCTGCTCGCCCGGGAGCACTCCTCGCCCGTGAGCAGGGGTGGAGGGCGTCGACGGCACCTGCCGGCCGACCCGGCGGGTCACGTGGCGACGGGAGGCACGATGCGTGGGAGAAGGTCCGCCGAGCCGCCGGAGCGGTTCACCGCGTGGGTCTTCCAGGACTGGCGGGTCAACCGGCGATACCCGGACTCGCAGCTCGTGCTGGCGTGGTTCCGACTGGCCCAGTGGGCCTACCGCCGGTGGGGATTCCCGGGCCTCCTGGTGGCCTGGTCCTACCGGTTCTTCACGTCCCTGGTCTTCAGCGTGGAACTGCCGCACCAGCTCGAGGTGGGTCCGCGGCTGAAGCTCTTCCACCCGCACAGCATCGTCCTCAACCCGGGCGTGCGGATGGGAGCCGATTGCACGCTGCGTCAGAGCGTGACCATCGGCAACAGCACCCGACGGGACGGTTCCGAGAGGGGGGTCGTCAGCGTCGGCGACCACGTCGAGTTCGGTGCCGGCTGCGTCGTCGTCGGTGACATCCACATCGGGGACCACGCGCGGGTCGCTGCGCTGGCCCTCGTCCTGGACAGCGTGCCGGACCACGGGGTCGTCCGGGGCAATCCGGCGCAGCTCGTGCGGATCGACGACCCCGCCCAGGGCCGGTGACCGCGGCGAGGACGTCGTCCGTCGCCGCGGTCACACCGCCCGCCGCGACGCCTCCTCGCAGGCCCTCAGGTGGTCCTCCGCGACGTCCGCCCACGTCCTCGGCGTCCCGGTGGTCGTCACGGCCGCGTCCGTCGACGTCAGAGCGCTCAGCGCGAGGCGCACGAGGTCCTCGTCGTCCTGCGCGACGCGCAGGAGCGGGTGGGCCGGCTGTTCACGCGCGGCCACCGCGCTCGCGACCACGGGAATCCCGACGGCGACCGCTTCGGTGACGGCGTTGCGCATTCCGAGACCGCTGCGGTCCGGGAAGACGGCCACGTGCGCCGAGCGGAAGACGTCGCTCACGTCGGGCACGTTGGCGCGGACCTCCACGCGGTCACCGGCGAGGTCGGCGACGGCCTGGACCGGTCGCCTCCCGGCCAGGACGAACCTGGTCTCGGGTGCGGCGTCCCAGATGCGCGGGGCGATCTCGCGCACCAGCGCGCCCACGCTCTCGACGTTGGGACCGTAGTCGAGGCTGCCGACGAAGCACACGGTCGGCGGTCCAGCGGGCGGGGCCCAGGGGGAGCCGCCGCTGTCGGTGCCGAGGGGGACCGCTGTCACCGGCCGACCCAGCTCGCGGCTCCACGCCTCCGCGTCGCCCCGGCCCACCGTGAGCAGCGCCATGTGCTCCGGCAGACGCCGCTCGAGCTCCAGGGCTCGCGCCGCCTGGAACCTCCGGTACCGAGCCAGCGGACCGGACGACGCAGCGGCCTGCATCGTCACCTGGTGCGACCACGGGTCGACCGTCTGGAACACCGCGGGGCCGGAGACCTCGTGCACCAGGCCGATGACGTGCGGTCCGTGCAACAGCGTCACGTCGGCACGCCGTGACGCCGCGCGCACCGCACGGCGCGCGCGCACCGTGGTGCGGGCCGCACCGCCCACGGACAACGGCGTGAGCGCGGAACCGGCGAGCGCGGCCCTGCGTCCTCGTTCCGGCAGGCACTGCACGCTGGCGCACCGTCGCAGCACGTCGTCCGGGACGGCGACCCCCGCGAAGGTCACCAGGTCGACCCGGACGTCGGGGGGGAGGTTGCGCAGCACCTCGTAGGGAATGGCGGAGCTGCCGTCGCCGTGGACCGGGTCCTTGTTGGGCACGCTTTCGGTCACGTAGAGCAGGTGCACGAGACGTGACTCTAGGCGGAGCGCGAGGGGTGGGGAGGGTTCCTGGGTGAGGAGACGGTGCTGCTAGCCCTCGCCGAGGACGCCGGCCGTCGTGCTCCTGCGCCCCAGGCAGACGTCACCACCGCCTCAAGGGCCTCGCAGGGCCGACCGACTGAACCGGGGAGGGAACACCGTCCGCTCGACCCCAGGAGGACACGTGCGCCGCCGTCGCGCTGTCACCGCTCTGCTCGCCGCCGTCGCCGTCCTCGCCGGGGGCGCCGCACCGGCCGAGGCCGCCGTGTCCTACTCCGCGGTCACCGCGGTGGCGGTGTCGGGCACCAGCGCGACGGCGACGACCGTCGTCACGACGGACGCACCCGTCCTCGCCTCGCGCCTCGGTGTCTGCGCCCGTGACGCCCAGGGCAGGAACCTCGACTTCCCCAAGGTCTCGAACGTCCTCCTCACCTCCCGGAGCACCCGCGTCGTCAAGAGCCGGACGTTCGCTCCCGGCACCTACTCGGCCTTCACCTGCGCGCTGATCGCGGGTTCGTGGAGGACCATCGGCAGCGTGCGCTGGTTCACCGTCCCCTCGACGACGACAGCCACCACGCCGTCGACCTCCTCGTCGGCCACGTCCATGCCCGTGGGGGACCTCCCGGGCTGGAGGCAGGTCTTCGCGGACGACTTCACCACGCCCGTGCCCGTGGGCTCCTTCCCCGGCACCGTCTACGGCGCGAAGTGGGAGGGGTACGACGGGCTGCTGGACACCTCGAACAAGGGCACCTACACCCCGGGCAAGGTCCTGTCCGTGCGGGACGGGGCTCTCCGTTGGGACATGCACACCGAGAACAGCAGGCCCCTCGTGGCGGCGCCCGTGCCGAAGCTGCCCACGTACGGGCAGACCTACGGCCGCTACAGCCTCCGGTTCCGCACGTCCGCGACACCCGGGTACAAGATCGCCTTCCTGTTGTGGCCCGACGACGACGACTGGAACAAGGGCGAGCTGGACTGGCCCGAGGTCGGCGCGCTCGGTGACCGCCCGTCCCCCGCGTCCCTGGTGGCCGGGTCCCTGACGGGAGGCACGCCCCCGACCTTCCTGCCGGTCACGCGCGCCTACGCGCCGGACGACACCTCCGACTGGCACGTCGCCACGACCGAGTGGACTCCTGGCCGGGTCACCTTCCTGTGGGACGGCGTTCCCGTGGCGACGGTCACCCGCGGGGTGCCGACGACCTCCATGCACTGGGTGCTCCAGGCGGAGACCACCGTGGACGGCCCGCTGCCGGACCCGGCGGCCGTCGGACGGGTCGAGGTGGACTGGGCGGTGGCCTACCGCTACGCGCCCTGACCCCTCGCGACCGCCCCAGCTCTCACCGCGGGGCCCGTGCGAGCGGACCCGAGGTGGAACCGGGCCTGCTCGCGCGCACCGGCAGGCCGCGGACCACCGCGGCCAGCTCGGCGCGCACCCGCGCGCGCACGGCGCGGGGGGGCGAACCCACCGCGCGGAGCAGCGCGGAGGGGTCGTGGTGCCTGCGCACCTCGATCCGGGGCACGGCGTGCACGGCTCGCCGGGAGGGCCTCCGAGCCGGACCCGACAGAGCGAACGAGACGTCGTAGCCGGCCCGCGCGGCGGCTCGCCTGACGCGGTGGTCGTGCTCGCCGAAGGGGTACGCCAGGACCGGCGGTCGCGGCAGTCCGGCGCGCGCGAGGACCTCGAAGGGCGCGGTCAGCTCCTCGGTCAGCTCCTCGTCGGTCAGCCTGGTCAGGTTGCGGTGCCGGTGGGTGTGACTGCCGACGTCCCAGCCGGCGTCGAGGAGGACGCGCACCCCCTCGGCGTCCAGCAAGTCCTCGGCGCCGCCCCACGGAGGTGCCTCCCACGAGTTGGTGCCTCCCAGCTCGCCGGTGACCAGGAACACCGTCGCGGGGACGCCCAGGCGACGGGTGACGGGCAGGGCGTGCCGCAGCAGGCTGGCGTACCCGTCGTCGAAGGTGAGCAGCAGGGACCGGCCGAGCCGTCGCCCGCCGGCCACGCTCGCCACCAGCTCCGCCGTCGTGAGGAAGGTGTACCCGGCGCGCAGGAGCGCCGTCAGCTGCTGCTCGAAGAGGTCCGGGTCGACGGCCCACTCGCCCACCGGCCCGGCGGTCGTCCGGTCGACCGCGTGGTAGGCCAGGACCCGCGGGAACGAGGCGGGGGCCAGCCCCGCGGCCTCCGCCGCGCCGGCCCAGTAGTGCAGGTCGCGCAGGACGGTGAACGCGGCGCGGGCCGCGACCTCTCCGCGGCCCCCGGGGTTCATCCACCTCACCGTCGCGGACGACCTGCTCACCAGCGCCTCCGGCGCCGCCCTGGCGACCGCCCGCAGGACGCGCCCGCGGGCGGTGTCCCTGCCGTGGCGGCGCTGCATCTCCAGGTCCAGCCCGGGGTGCTTGGCGCCGAGGCGCACGTCCGCCCGTCCGCTGTCGCGCCACTGGACGAGGTTGGCCCGGGGGGTGAGGACGTACACCTGGTGCGACACGGCACCGGGAGCGAAGCGCAGCCGCGCCCCCCGGGAGACGAGCCGCTGCAGGAAGTCGGTGTCCTCGCCCCCGAAGCGCCCCGCGGCGGTGATGTCCGCGTCGAACCCGCCGAGCTCCTCGAACAGCGCGCGCCGGACGCTGAGCTGGCCCGTCAGCATGTCCTGCAGCGGGACGGAGCCGGCGGCCAGCAGGCGTTCCCTGCGCTTCACGCTCCAGCGCCGCAGGCTGGGGACGAGGATCGACGGCGTGGACGAGGGGTGGACGTCGATGTGGCCGACCACAGCGTCGGCGCCGGCGGTGAGGCAGCGGTGGTGCTCGTCGAGGATCGACGGCTCGACCACCATGTCGTCGTCGAGGAAGAGCAGGAACTCCGCGGACGACGCGGCGGCTCCCGCGTTGCGCGCCGCCGCGGAGCCCCGGTTGACCTGGGTGACGACGCGGACGTCGACGGGCCAGGTGCGCGCTGCGATCGCCGCAGCCGTCCCGTCCGTCGAACCGTCGACCACGACGACGACCTCCCACGACAGGTCGGACGTCGTCCGCACCAGGGAGTCGAGGCACTGCAGGACGATCTCGCGCCGTTCGTACGTCGGGACGACGACGCTGACGTCGGGTGAGCCGGTCACCTGGCCGACGCCCGCGACCGCTGCGGCTCCGCCCCGCGCGGGTGGCCGCGTCCCACCGCCGGACGTGACGGGTGCGCCGGAGCAAGGGTGGGGACGAGCCGCTGCACGCTCACCCGGTCATGATGCCAGCCGTGCGCGGGCCCGGGGCGGGCATCACCCGGGTGGTGGGCGCCGCGCCCCCGAACGGTCGACACCGCTCCCGCAGCGCCCGCCCGTGGATATGGTGACTGCGACACTGGCGTCCACAGGGAGGAGCAGCTGCCGCGACGCGCACGCAGGCTGCAGGCCTCGTCCGCGTTCCACCGGGAGGTTTCTGCATGCACGGGCGAGCCGCTGACGTCGACAGCCGCCCGGGACCGTCCAGCGCGCTACCGCCGCGCCGGACCGGTGCCGACGTCGCCACGGTCGTCCTGGGCGCTGCCGGCCTCGCCGTCGTCGTGTCGACCAGCGCGCGCGGCCTGCCCGCACCCCCCGCGGCGGCGGTGCTCGGCGCCGTCGCGCTCGTGCTCGTGCCCGGGACGGCCGTGGTGGGCGGCCTGCGGCACCTCGAACCCTGGGCCCGCTGGGCGCTCGCTCCCGCGGTGGGCCTGGGCGTGCTCGGACTCCTGGCCCTCGTCCAGCTCGAGCTCGTGGGGTGGTACCCGACCGCCGCCGCGGTCGCCGCCCTGGTGGTCGGGACGGCGGTGGCGTCGTTGCGCTGCGCGCGTGCGCTCCGCCGGTCGGGCCGACCGCCCGCGGGGGCCGGGCCGGTGGCCGGGGCCGGTCCCCAGCGGCGTGCGTGGCCGCGGCTCCTCGTGCGCCCGGCCCTGCTGGTCCTCGTGCTCGCGCTGTGGTCCACGGCGGTCCTCGGCGCGGACATCGACGGGATGGGCGTGTGGGGCCTGCTCGAGGTCCTGCCCCTGACGTGGTACGCGGCTCTCGCCGTGACCCTCCTCTGGGCGCTCGGCGAGCTGCTCCGGGGTGGTCGCCGAGCGTGGCCGGCCGTGCCGCTGGTCCTGCTGCAGGTCGTCTACTACGCGACCCCCGCCGTCGTCGAGGCGGTGCCCCGCTTCTCCTGGACCTACAAGCACGTGGCCGTGGCCGACTACTTCGTGCGGACGGGTGTCATCAGCCAGGACCCGGACATCTACCAGCGCTGGCCCACCTTCTTCGGTGCCGCCGCGATCGTGGACCACGTGCTCGGGGTGCCGAGCGCCGCCACCTACGCCGCCTGGGCCGAACCCGGGTTCGCGCTGGTCAACGTGTTCCTGGTGGTGGCGATCGCGTTCCTCTTGACGCGTTCCCGGCGCACCGCCTGGGCGGCCGGACTCGTCTTCACCGTCGGCAACTGGATCGGGCAGAACTACTTCGCCCCCCAGGCGTACGCCTACGCGCTCGCCCTGGCCGGCTTCCTCCTCGTCCTGAGCCTGTCCGGCGGTGGCGAGCCGGGACGCCTGGGCCGCCTCGTCGAGCGGGCCGCGAGCACGGTGCTGGGCGCGCGCAGGGGTTCCGGTGCGCTGCTCGTCCCGGGTGGCGCCGACGCCGCGCCGCCGCGCGCGGGGACGTCGGCGCTGGGTACCGCGCTGCTCGTGCTGGCGCTGCACACCGCGGTGACCAGCAGCCACCAGTTGACGCCCTACTTCGTCGTCCTCGCGCTGCTGCCCCTCAGCGTCCTGGGTCTGGTCCGACCCCGGGGGCTGCCAGTGGCCATGGCCGTGGTGACCGTGGCCTACCTCGTGCTGAACCTCGACTACATCCGCTCCAGCTTCGGGATCTTCAGCGGTTTCGACCCGGTGGCGAACGCCACCTACTCGCCCGGCAACCGCGCCGCCAGGCCGTTCGCCGACGTGCTGCAGGGCTACGGGACGTGGTCGCTCACGGCCGCCGTCTACGCGTGGGGAGCGGTCGGGCTCGTCCGCCGGGCCCGGGCGGGCATGCTGCGGCAGGCCCTCGTGGTGTTCTGGTTGGCCTTCAGCCCGGCTCTCGTGCTCGCGGGGCAGACCTACGGCGGGGAGGGGCGGCTGCGGGTCGTGCTCTTCGCCCTCCCGTGGCTGAGCGTCGCCGCCGCCTGGGCGGTGTGGCCCTCGCTCCGGGCCGACGGTCGCGGGGGGCCGGGATCCGCCGCGCGGGGGTCGGCCGTGCGGTTCGGTGTCCCCCTGCTCGTCGTCGCGAGCCTGTTCACCGCTGTCAGCCTGCAGCCGGAGTCGAGGTTCCACGTCGACGTCGCCGACCTGCGCGCCTCGCGCCTGATCGCCGAGCGCGCGGTCTCCGAGGACGTCGTGGTCGCGCCCAGCCCGAACGTCCCCCTGCCCGTCTCGGTCGGTCTGGAAGCTCCTCCGGTGGTGGCCGTCAACGACCTGGTCGGCCAGGTGCCCGAGCCGCTGGCGGTGGACGAGGTCGACGAGTACGCGCGGGCCCTGACGAGCGCGGAGGGGGCCACCTGGATGGTCTTCTCCGACGCCACCACCCGGTACTGCGCCTACGCCTGCCTCGTCTCGCCCGGGGACCTCGACCGTCTGGAGGCGTCGCTGGCCGGCGCGGGTTTCACGACGGTGCTCGACCAGCCCGAGGTGCGGGTGTACCGGCGGGCGGGGGGGAGCCGGTGACCGCGGTGCCCGCGGCCGGTCCACCGCTGGCGTGCGTGGTCCTGGCCCACGACGACCCGCCCCAGGTCCGCCGCCTCGTCGAGGCCCTCGACCCCTTCCCCGTCTTCCTGCACTGCGACGCCGCGACACCGGAACCCGTGTTCCGCGCCATGGTGGAGGGTCTCCCGGCGCGGTGCCGCCTGCTGGAGCGGCGCAGGACCCGCTGGGCCACCTGGGACGGCGTCGAGGTCGAGCTGGACGGCTACCGGCGGGCGCTGTCCCTGCCGCACGTGACCCACGTCGCGCTCCTCAGCGGCAGCGACTACCCGCTGGCCAGCAGCTCCACCGTCTCCGACTTCGTGGGCACCCACCCGGGTTCGTCCTTCGCCGAGCACCACAGCCTCCCGTTCCCCGGCTGGGGGGTCGCCGGGGGCATGCACCGGTTGCGCTTCGCGCACACCTCGTGGCGCCGGAAGATGCTGCGCCTGCCCGTACCGCGTCGGCTGCCCGAGGACGTCGCCTTCCACGGGGGTTCCGCCTACAAGGTGCTCGCCCGCGAGCACGTCGAGGCCCTGCTGCGGGTCGTCGACGACGAACCGGGTCTTGTCCGGTTCTGGCGGCGCGCGTGGGCCCCGGACGAGAGCTTCATCCCCTCCGTCCTCAACACCCCCCGGCTCGTCCCCGGTTACGCGGCCTCGAGCACCTCGCTGGCGCTGTGGTACATCGGGTGGGGCGCCGAGCGGCGCAAGAGCCCTCCGTGGCTGACGCTGGCCGACATGCCCGCGCTGCGCCGGGCCCGCGGCGGCCAGCTCACCGGGCACCCGATGTTCTTCGCGCGCAAGCTCTCGACGAGCGGCAGCCCCGGGCTCCCGGACGCGATCGACCGCGAACTGCGGGCGGCAGACCGGTGACGACTCCGGGTGCGGCCGACCGGGGAGGCGCCGAGGACCCCGAACGGGGTCCCGGCGGTTCTCCCGACTCCCTCTTCGGCCGGGGGCTGTTGTTCGTCGTGGGGTGGTGCCTCCAGATCGGCAGCTCGGTGGTCATCTCACCCGTCCTGGCCCACGCCCTGGGCCCCGGCCAGTTCGGCGCGCTGTCCTCGGCGATCGCCCTCAACCAGATCCTGATCGTCGTCGCCGTCCTCGGCGCCGACCGCGCCGTCGTGGTCGAGCACAACCAGGACTCCGGCCTCGCGGGCGCGCGGACGCTGCTGGCGCTGAGCGCCGTCGTCGGCACGGCCGTGACGTCCGTCGCGCTGGTCACGGCGGGTGCGTGGACGCCGGTCCTCGGCCTCTCGCAGCACGTCGACGTCGTGTGGCCGGCGGTGCTGTGGACCGCCCCCTCGGCCTTCGTGCAGGTCTGCCTCGCGCTGCTCATGGCGCAGGACCGCCTCCGCGCCTTCACCGTGCTCAACTTCCTCGCGACCGTCGCCTCGCAACTGGTGGGTCTGGTGCTCCTGGGCGCTCGGCCCGGTTCCGCCGCCGCGTACGCGTGGGGAGGGGTCGTCAGCCTGGCGGCGGCTGCCGTGCTCGCGGTCGTGCTGACGCGTCCCACCCTGCGCGGGGTCCGCGCCGAAGGCCTCGTCGCCCGTGCCGTGGCGATCGGGGTGCCCCTGGCGATCGCCGGTCTGTCCACCTTCGTCCTCAACGCCAGCGACCGCCTCATCCTGCAGCGCTGGCTCGGGTCGGAGGAGGTGGGCAGGTACCAGATCGCCTACACGGTCGGTTCGGTCGTCGTCATCCTCATCGGCGCCACGAGCGCCGCGTGGACGGCCGGCCTCAGCGCGATCCGCGACGAGGTCCGGCGGCGCGACGTCCTCGGCACCTCGCGCGACGAGATGGTGGGCATCCTCCTGCCCGTCGTCATCGGTCTCACCTGCGGCGCCCCGGTCGTCCTGTCGGTGGTGGCGCCGCCGTCGTTCCGCACCGACAGCCTGGTGCCCGTCACCTACCTGGTCCTCGTGACGGCCTTCCCGACGATCGTGTCGACCGCCGCCGAGCGCGCGCTCGTCATGGCCCGCAGGAGCCGTCCGATCGCCGTCTCCGTGCTGATCGCCGCGGTGAGCAACGTGGTCCTCAACATCGTGCTCATCGGACCTCTGGGGGTGACGGGGGCCGCGCTGGCCACGGTCGTGGCCTCCGGGCTCCAGGCGGTGTGCCTGTGGTGGTACACCCGTCGCCAGGGGCTCTGGCCCCGCAGCCGCGTGCGCACCGTCCTGGCCGCGGGCGGCACCGTCGCGCTGGGGGGCTGCGCCCTGGCGCTGCCGGCGCTGGGTGTGGACCGCTGGCTCCTGTTCGGGGCGGGGGTCGCGTGCCTGCCGTGGTTCGCCTGGCGGATCAGGCTCGCCCAGCGCCGTGAGCGCGCCGTGTGAGCCGCCGGGTGCCGGCGTTCAGCGCTGCGCGCCGCGGCGGCCGCGCCAGTAGAGCAGCGGGCCGGCCGCCATGCCGCTCAGCTCCCGCGCGAACAGGTCCCGCGGCGGGCGGTCGCCCACCCGGCCGGGGCGGGCGGCCCGCTCGCGCAGGAGGGCCAGCCGGGCCGCTCCGGCGGGAACGCGCTTGAGGACGTCCGTCCTGGTGGTGGGGTCGGCCAGCAGCTTCGCGTAGAACGCGCTCAGGCCGGAGCCGTAGCCGTACACCTGTCGCCGCAGGGCCGCCAGGTCCGCGCGGTGGTAGTGCCACACGACGGCCGAGGGTTCCTGGGCGATGGCTGCTCCTGCGTTGAGCACCCGGACGAACAGGTCCAGGTCCTCGCCGCCGCGGCTGGGCGTACCGGCTCCCAGCGCCTCGTCGAAACCCCCGAGCCGGCGCAGGAGCCGGGTGTCGACGGCGAAGTTCGCGCCGGTGCCGAAACCTCCGGCCGCGTAAGGGAACAGCGGCTCGTCGGCGGGCGCTGAGGAGCGGGCGTGGAGGGCGGGCGGGTGGACCTCCGACCAGGAGACGCGGTCCTCGAACCACGACTCGACGGGGTCCTCGAGCGAAGCCGTGGAGACGAGACCCGTGACGCACCCGACGTCCTCGCGGCGCTGGAAACCGCGGACGAGCGCGTCGACCCACAGGGGGTCCACGCGGCAGTCGTCGTCGGTGAACGCCAGGACGTCCCCCTCCGCTTCCCGCAGGGCCCGGTTGCGCGCCCGCGAGAGCCCGGGCGCCGGTTCCCGGACGTAGCGGACGCGGGGGTCGACGCGCGCCACCCGCTGCACGACCTCGCGCGTGCTGTCGTCGCGAGGAGCGTTGTCGACGACGAGGACCTCCAGGTCGGCGTAGGTGAGGCCCGTCAGGGAGGTGAGGCAGCGCTCGAGCTCCCGGGGGCGCTGACGGGTGCACACCGCCACGGTCACCCGCCGGTCGGCGGGGACGGCCGCCAGGGGAGTGCTCTCGCCGGACTCCGCCCGCTGCCGGGCCGCCGGCGTCAGCTGCCGCTCGAGCTCCTCGAGGCGGGGAGCGCTCCCACCCGGGGCGGTGGCGTAGCCCAGCACCTCGCCGCGGGACCTCAGCAGGAGGCGCAGCGACGCCGCGCCGGGCGGCGGAGCGGGAACACCCGCCTGCCCCCGCGTCAGCTCCACCTCACCGCACGCCACGGGCAGCTGCTCGCGACGAGCTCCGGCCCCCTGGTCCGGCGTGCCGGCACCCCGGGCGGCGGTCAGCAGCCCGTACGCGTACCCCGCGGCGGTCGTGCCGAAGCCGGCGACGACGGCGGCCGCCTGGGCCCCGGCGTCGAGGTCGCCGTGCCGCGCGGCGCGCGCGACCCCCCTCGCGACGGCCGCGGGGAGGACGCGCGTCGAGTAGGCGCGCTCCGACGAGAGCGCACCGTCGGTGCCGACGACCCGGGCCACGAGGGCCTTCGAGTACCCCTCCCAGAAGCAGCGGCGGAGGAAGTACCGCCCGGTCGTGCGCTCGGCTGTCACCCGGTGGTGGACCACGGCCGCCGGTTCGAGCAGGATGCGCGCGCCGGGTGACAGCCGCCGCATGCGGATGGACAGCTCCGTCTCCTCGCACCCCACGGGGTGCTTGCCCACCCGGCCGATGCCCGAGGTGAAACCGCCCGCGTCCAGGACGGACGACCGTCGCAGAGCCATGGTGGCGCCGATGGGGTTGCGGATCTCCGCGACGTGCCGCGGCAGTCCCTCGTAGCTGCACCCGACGACCCACAGGAAGGACTCGGGGAGCCAACCGGGGCGGGTGGACCCCCTCCACTGCGGGACGGCCCACCCGCCCACGCCGATCACCGAGGGGTCCTCGAAGGGGGTGGTGCTCCGCTGCACCCAGTCGTCGGAGGGGACGGCGTCGTCGTCGAGGAAGAGCAGGAGGTCGGCGGAGGCTTCGGCGGCACCCGTGTTCCGCGCTCCGGAGAGCCCGCGCTCGAGCCTGTTCGGGACGACCGTGGCCGCCGTCAGGGTGGCGCGGGCGCGTCGCAGCAGGGCGTCGTTGTGGTCGATGACGACGACGACCTCGTCCGGGGGCAGGGTCTGCCGCTGCAGCGCCCGGTACCCGTCGAGCAGGTCACCCCAGCGCTCCTCGGTGTAGGCGCAGACCACGACCGCTGTCGTCGTGCGCGAACCCGTCATCGACGTTCCTCCTGTCCTCGCGCCGCGGCCGTCGCCACGGTCACCGACTCCACCGCGTCCGCCCCGACCGCCGTACGCGCCGCGCGGCGGCTGCGCAGGTACGCGCCCGGTCCGGCGCGCAGGCCCTCCGCCTCGACCCGTGCGAGCTCGTGCAGCTCGGCGCCGTCGTCATCCGCCGGGGGCGGTGCTGCGGTGGCCGCGCGCGCACCCGCGAGCTTGCGCAGCCCGGCCGTCGGCGCGGTGCAGCCGAGCGCCAGCAGGTGGCGGGGGTCCTGCAGGACCAGGGAGGTGATCATCGCGGTGAAGCCCACGCCCCCGCCGCGCACCTGCTCGCGCAGCGCTCGGTCCGAGCGCCGGTGCCGGTGGTGCGCGACGGCCCGCGGCTCGTACGCGACGGTGCCTCCCCGGTAGAGGACCTGGACCAGGACGCGCAGGTCCTCTCCGCCGCACGAGGGGGTCCCCGTCCCGAGCGCCGGGTCGAACCCGCCCAGCGCCACCAGGACGTCCCGGCGGAAGGCCATGCTCGAGCCGCTGCCGTACGCCCCGACGCCGTAGGCGGTCAGCGAGCTGACGCCCGCGCCACCGCGAGGGGTCCGCACGCGCAACCGCGGATCGATCCACTTGCCGGCACCGGCCCGCAGCCGGACGTCGTGGGCCTCGAGCACCCTCGGCGCACCGGCGCCGCCGTAGTGGAGCTCGTAGCGCTGCTGCGCGGGGGTGACGAGCTCGCTCGGCACGACCAGGCCGGTGGCCGCGTGCACCTCGGGGGAGGAGTCGAGCCGCTGCACGAGGGCGGTGAGCCACCCCCGGTCGACGCGCACGTCGTCGTCCGTGAAGGCGACCACTCGCCCGGTGGCGGCTGCGAGGCCCGCGTTGCGCGCGGCCCCCACGCCCGGTCGCGCCTCGCGCACCACGCGGACGCGGGGAAGGCCGGCCACGAGGTCGGGCAGCGCATCGGCCGCAGGGGCTTCCGGCCGGTTGTCGACCACCACGACGTCGTGGTCGTCGTGGTCCAGCTGAGCGATGCTCTCCAGGCACGCTCTCAGGCCACCGGGCCGCCGGACGGCGGTCGCGACGACGACCGTGGCGCTGGACAGCGGTGCGCGGCACGTCAGGACGGGGGACGTCCGGGGTCGGGGGCCGGGCGACATCTCCCGGACGCGGCGGGTCACGTCGTCCCGGTCGAGGGGCAGCGGGGCGCGGGGGATGACGCCCAGGGGCGTGCCCCGGACGGTCACCAGCACCCACGCGGTGCGGCAGTGGTGGTCGTCGGTGCGGGTGGCTGCCCGGACCGCTCGGTGCACGCTGTCCACCACGTCCGCGGTGTCCGCGGTCGGCGCGTCGGCCGTCGCGACCAGCACGGCGCTGTCTGCCTGCACCGGTCGTCCTCCTCCTCGCTGTGTCGAACGGGTGGGGCGGCCGGAACCCTGCGCCGGCCGCCGGGTCGGAGGGGCGGACCGATCGTAGGACGGGAGCGGCTTCCGCTCGCGCCGGTCGCGCCGCGCGGGTACGTGTCATACCTGAGCGTCACTGTTTAGCACTCTCGGTAGCAAATGCGCGGGCAGAGGTGCGGAGAACCCCCGTGAGGACTAGTCACAGCGGACTACGGACCCATCTCTTGTGATGAATTGGTGCTCGTCGTGTAGCCACGTGTGCCAGCAGGTCGTTAGAGTCTCACTCAGCTCCTGGATCCCCAGCGGGGTGGGTCTGCACGGGTCTTCTGCAGGGGCTGACATCGGGTGAGCTGTGATCCGTCGGGCGTCCTTGGTCGCCGTGGCCCGGCGGGGAGCGAGAGGCGAAACCGGGCCCCTGACCGTTCGAGCACCGGGGGAGCGCCATGTCCGAGAACGAGGCTGTCGTCACTGCGCCGCGCGTGAGCGTGGTCGTCCCGACCTACAACGAGGCGGCGAACCTGCCGCACGTGTTCGCGCTGCTGCCCGAGGACCTGCACGAGGTCATCGTCGTGGACGGTCGCTCCACCGACGGGACCATCGAGACCGCCAAGGCGCTGCGCCCGGACGTGAAGATCGTCCTGCAGAACCGCCGCGGCAAGGGCAACGCGATGGCCTGCGGTTTCGCCGCCGTCACCGGTGACGTCATCGTCATGCTGGACGCCGACGGTTCGGCGCACCCGGGCGAGATCGAGCGCTACGTGGCCGCGCTGACGGCCGGCGCGCACTTCGCCAAGGGCAGCCGCTTCATCGCCGGTGGGGGCAGCACCGACATCACCCGCCTGCGCAAGGTGGGCAACTGGGGCCTGAACCTCGTGGCGAACGTGCTGTTCGGCACCCGCTACACCGACCTGTGCTACGGCTACAACGCCTTCTGGACGCAGTGCCTGCAGGTGCTGGAGCTGGACCCCTCGGGGGAGAGCAGGGACGAGAAGCGCTGGGGCGACGGGTTCGAGATCGAGACGCTCATCAACACGCGGATCGCGAAGTCGAAGCTGACGATCACCGAGGTGCCCAGCTTCGAGCACCCGCGCATCCACGGCGAGTCGAACCTGAACACCTTCCGCGACGGCTTCCGGGTGCTGACCGCCCTGGTCGTCGAGCGGCTGCGCAAGCCGGTCCGGGTGCCGGTGCGCATCCCCGTGCAGGCCGTCCACGCCACCCGTCACGGTGTCGTCCCCGTGGTGGCTCCCGTCGTCGACATCGCCGCTGTGGAGCAGACGTTGCGGAACGCACCCGCGCCGGTGCCGGCGGCGGACGTCCTCACCCCGGCTGAGCAGGTCCCGGTGGTCATCGACCTCACTGACGCGCGCAGGCACGCCAGCACCCGCTGAACCACCGGGCCGCCCGGACGGGGACGGTCCGTCGCTCCGGCGGGGGGTCGTCCCGGGGCTTCGCCCGCACCTTCACGGGGTGCCCGGTGCCGTGACACACTGTGCCCTGAGATCACTCGACGCCCTGCGACCTATGAGGGGGTCGTCCGGTGTGGGGTACCGGCGGAGGAACGGGACGGCGGCGTCGCCGGCGCGCTGCGACCGTGCGCCACCGAGCCGTGAGGACTCTGACGGAGCGCTGCGGTTGGTCGGTCGTGCCGCTCCTCTACCTCCAGCGCGAGCTCCCGGTGCCGGAGCTCCTGGAGGCCCACCAGGTGGGAGTGGAGATCGCCGTCGAGGGGGTGCGAGCGGGGCGGGGTGCGCTCGTCACCACCGTGCTCGTCCGCTCCCGCGAGACGGACGCCGACGTCCCGGTGCTCCTGGTGTCCGTCGAGCTGCGGCCCGCGGCCCGGGAGCAGAGCTGGACGGTGCGGTCCGCGGTGCGGGGCAGCGCCGCACCGGTGGACGGGCGGCTGCCGTCGCACGTGTCGGCGCCGGAGCTGGCAGCCCGTGGGGCCCTCCCGCCCCTCGGGTCCTTGACCGCGGCCGGAGGCCGGCTGACCGCGTGCGTCGCCCTCCAGCACGAGCAGGACGACCGGGTCCTGCTCAGGCTGCTCGAGGAACTCCTGGAACGGGTGGAACTCGCAGCCGTCACCGTGGAGGGACCGCCCCGGCCGCGGGAACTCCCCTGACGAGCTGCTGCGGCACCCGCTCGTCCGGACGGGTGCATCGAGTGCTGATCGTGTGACTGTCAGTTTCCTCAAGAACTACCGTTCTCGCAGTTCCTCCGCCACCGGTGCAACGCGCCGGTGAACGTGCGAGGAAGCATCGGGTGAGCTGTGATCCGTCGGGCGTCCTTGGTCGCCGTGGCCCGGCGGGGAGCGAGAGGCGAAACCGGGCCCCTGACCGTTCGAGCACCGGGGGAGCGCCATGTCCGAGAACGAGGCTGTCGTCACTGCGCCGCGCGTGAGCGTGGTCGTCCCGACCTACAACGAGGCGGCGAACCTGCCGCACGTGTTCGCGCTGCTGCCCGAGGACCTGCACGAGGTCATCGTCGTGGACGGTCGCTCCACCGACGGGACCATCGAGACCGCCAAGGCGCTGCGCCCGGACGTGAAGATCGTCCTGCAGAACCGCCGCGGCAAGGGCAACGCGATGGCCTGCGGTTTCGCCGCCGTCACCGGTGACGTCATCGTCATGCTGGACGCCGACGGTTCGGCGCACCCGGGCGAGATCGAGCGCTACGTGGCCGCGCTGACGGCCGGCGCGCACTTCGCCAAGGGCAGCCGCTTCATCGCCGGTGGGGGCAGCACCGACATCACCCGCCTGCGCAAGGTGGGCAACTGGGGCCTGAACCTCGTGGCGAACGTGCTGTTCGGCACCCGCTACACCGACCTGTGCTACGGCTACAACGCCTTCTGGACGCAGTGCCTGCAGGTGCTGGAGCTGGACCCCTCGGGGGAGAGCAGGGACGAGAAGCGCTGGGGCGACGGGTTCGAGATCGAGACGCTCATCAACACGCGGATCGCGAAGTCGAAGCTGACGATCACCGAGGTGCCCAGCTTCGAGCACCCGCGCATCCACGGCGAGTCGAACCTGAACACCTTCCGCGACGGCTTCCGGGTGCTGACCGCCCTGGTCGTCGAGCGGCTGCGCAAGCCGGTCCGGGTGCCGGTGCGCATCCCGTCCCAGGTGCCGGCCGCCGAGCTCGCGCCCCTCGTCGACGTCGCCTCCGTGGAGCGGGCGCTGCAGGCCGCCGCGCCTGCTGAGCGGGCTGCACGGGTCGTCGACCTGACCGCGGTCGAGGAGCGCACCGCGAGCCTCTGAACCGCCGGCACTGCGCGGCACCGGCGCGCGGGCACCCGTAGGGTCCTGGGGTGAGCGATCACCTCGGACCCGCGGCCCCTGCGGAGGGCCGGCCGGCCGCGGCAGCGCCCCAGCGCTCGCGCGCGGACGGCCGCCGTCCGCTCGTCCTGCTGCTCCTGGGCCAGGCCGTGACCGGCCTGCTGCTGGGCGTGGCGTGGTGGGCGCTGGCCCGCACCCCGCCGGGGTGGCTCGTCGGAGAGCCCGTCGTCGCCACCCCGGCGGCGCTGCAGGTGGCCCGCGACGGCTCCTTCGCGGTGCTCACCGGGCTCGCCGGTGTCCTCGTCGGCGTGCTCGTCCTGCGCACGGCCCGCCCCGCGCCACTGGCGACCCTGCTGACCGCCGTGGCCGGCGCCCTGGCCGGTGCGCTCCTGGCGGCGGGGACGGGCAGCGCCCTGCCGCCGGCGGACCCCGCGGACCCGGCGCACGTGGGCCTGCTGGCGTGGGGCGTCGTCCTCGTCCAGCCGTTCGCCGCGGCGGCGGTCGTCGCGCTGGTCACGCTGGCCTCGGCCGTCGGCGACTGGGTGCGCCGACCGGAGGGCTGAGACGCCCGGGCGAGGAGGTCAGCGGGCGACGTCCGCCAGCGTCGCGCCCGTCAGCCGCACCAGGTCCTCCGGCGCCAGCTCCACCTGCAGCCCCCGCCGTCCCGCGCTGACCAGCACGGTCGCGAACCCCGCGGCGGAGGCGTCCACCACCGTCGGCAGCGGTGTGCGCTGCCCGAGCGGGCTGATGCCGCCCAGGACGTAGCCGCTGGAGCGCTGCGCGCGCGCCGGGTCGGCCATCGCCGCCCGCTTGCCGCCGGCCGCCGCGGCGAGCGCCTTGAGGTCCAGGCTGCGGGGCACGGGGACGACGGCGACGACGAGGCGGCCGTCCACGTCGGCCACGAGCGTCTTGAACACCTGCTCGGCGACGACGTCGAGGCCGCCGGCGCGCAGCGCCCGCACGGCCTCCTCGCCGTAGGCGTGCTCGTCCGCCGCGTGCGCGTAGGGGCGCGCGGTGTGCGCCACCCCCGCCGCCACCAGCGCCGCCAGCGCCGGGGTGGCGGCCTCCGGCGCCCGTCCGCCCCGCTTGGCCACGCCGCTCCTCCCGCAGTCCGGTCTCAGTTGGGGTTGGCCGGCGGGCCGGGCAGCTCGGTGGCCGGGACCGCGCCGAGCGCCCTCACCAGTCCCAGTTCGCGGCGCAGCAGCGCCAGCTCGGCGCGCAGCCGCGAGGCGGTGTCCGGCTCCTCCAGCAGCTCCTGGCGCTGCGGCACCTGCAGCACCATCGCGGCGGCCACGAGGTACGACAGCACGGACGGGTCCTCGGGGACCGCGGAGCCGCCGATGTCGAGGGCCTCGCGGTACTGGTCGAAGCGGGTGGCCACGCCCTGCGCGAGGGCGGCGACGTCGGCGTCGTCCTCCAGGTCCTCCTCGTCCTGCCCGAACGGCTCCACCAGCCCGGTCAGGTACGGGGTGCCGGCCTCCTCGTCGATGCCGAGCAGGCGGAAGCGGGTCGCCCCCACGGTGACCACCTCGTAGCGGCCGTCGTCCAGCTCGGTGACCTCCCGCAGCAGGGCCAGGCAGCCGACCTCGTGCAGGGCCTGCGCGTTGCCCGTGCCCACCTCGTGCCCGGCCTTGATGGCCACCACCCCGAAGCCCTGCGGCGTCCCGTCCTCCGCCTCGCCGGCGGCCACGAGGTCCTGCACGAGCAGCCGGTAGCGCGGCTCGAAGACGTTCAGCGGCAGCACGAGACCGGGGAACAGCACGCTGCCCAGGGGGAACAGCGGCAGGCGTCGCATCACGCGGCTCACCCTAGGGGGACGTCCGCCGCGCGCCGCGGAGCCGGGCCTAGGCTCGCGCCGTGACCACCCCGCCGGGCGCCCCGACCACCTCCCCGAGCGCCTCCCCGAGCGCCTCCGCGAGCGCCTCCGGGGCGACCGTGCGGCTGCGCACCGTCGACGCGTTCACCGACCGCCCGTTCTCCGGCAACCCGGCCGCCGTCGTCGTCCTGGACGCCGGCCACCCGCGCGCCGGCGACGAGGCGTGGATGCGCGGGGTGGCCGCGGAGCTGAACCTGTCCGAGACGGCGTTCGCCGTGCGCGGCGGGGCGCCCGGCCGCTACGGCCTGCGCTGGTTCACGCCCACCGTCGAGGTGGACCTGTGCGGGCACGCGACCCTGGCCGCCGCGCACGTCCTGCACGCCGACGGCGAGACCGGCCCCTACGTCTTCGCCACCCGCAGCGGCGACCTGCGCGCCGAGGTGGGCGACGGCGGGGTGGTGCTGGACCTGCCCGCGAAGCCCGTCGCGCCGGTGGACCCCGCCGGCCCGGGCGCCGACCTCGCGGACCGGCTCGCCGCGGCGCTCGCGGTGCGCGTCGAGGTGTGCGCGCGCGGCGGCGACGACGTGCTGGTGGAGGTCGCCGACGAGGAGACCGTCCGCGCGCTGGTGCCCGACCTGGCGGCGCTGGCGGCGATCGACGCCCGCGGGGTCGTCGTGACGGCCGCGGCCGCCCCCCGCCCGGTGGCGGAGGACGCCGCGCTGGCCGCGCCCGACGTCGTCTCGCGCTTCTTCGGCCCGCGCGTCGGGGTGGCGGAGGACCCGGTGACCGGCAGCGCCCACTGCGCCCTGGCGCCGTACTGGGCGCCGCGGCTGGGCCGCACCCGCTTCACCGCCCACCAGGTCTCCCCGCGCGGCGGCGTCCTCGAGGTCGAGCTGCGCGGCGACCGCGTGCTGCTGACCGGCCGCGCGGTGACCGTCCTGGACGCGCAGCTGCTCGCCTGAGCCGCACCGCCCGCGGGGGTCCGCCGGGCTCGGCCGCCGCGTCCCGGCGCCGTAGACTGCCGCCCCGTGACGAGCCCCGCGACGACCCCCGCACCGGCTCCGGCGGCCCCCGCCGCCGGTCCGGCCCCGCTGCGCCGGATCGACCTGCGCGGGCAGCACCTGGACGCCGCCTCCCTGCGCACCGTCGTGCCCCGCGCCGGCGTCGACGTGGCCAGCGCCCTGGCCGTGGTCGCCCCCATCTGCGAGGACGTGCGCGCCCGCGGCACCGCCGCCCTGCGCGAGCTGACCCGCCGCTTCGACGGCGTCGACGTGCCGGACCCGCGGGTGCCGGCGGCCGTCCTGGCGCGGGCGCTGGAGGAGCTGGACCCCGGCGTGCGCGCCGCCCTGGAGGAGAGCGTGCGCCGGGCCCGCCTCGTGCACGCCGACCAGCGCCGCACCGAGACCACCACCCGCCTGGCGAGCGGGGCCAGCGTCACCGAGCGCTGGGTGCCGGTGGGCCGCGTCGGGCTGTACGTGCCCGGCGGGCGCGCGGTGTACCCGTCCAGCGTCGTGATGAACGTCGTCCCCGCCCAGGAGGCCGGGGTCGCCTCGATCGCGGTCGCCTCGCCCGCCCAGCGCGAGCACGGCGGCCTGCCGCACCCCACGATCCTCGCCGCCTGCGCCCTGCTGGGCGTGCAGGAGGTGTACGCGGTCGGCGGCGCGCAGGCCGTGGCGATGTTCGCCTACGGCGCCCGCGACGAGGACGGCGCGCTCGCCGTCGAGCCCGTGGACGTCGTCACCGGACCGGGCAACGTGTACGTGGCCTCCGCCAAGCGGTACGTGCAGGGCGTCGTCGGCATCGACTCCGAGGCCGGGCCCACCGAGATCGCCGTCCTGGCCGACGACACCGCCGACGCCGACCACGTGGCCGCCGACCTCGTCAGCCAGGCCGAGCACGACCCGATGGCCGCCGCGGTCCTCGTCACCGACTCCGAGGCGCTGGCCGACGCCGTCGACGCCGCCCTGGCCGTGCGGGTGCCGGCCGCCCGGCACGCCGAGCGCATCGCGCAGGCCCTGGGCGGTGAGCAGTCCGCCGTCGTCCTCGTCGACGACGTCGAGGCGGGCTTGGCGGTCGTCGACGCCTACGCCGCCGAGCACCTGGAGGTGCAGACCGCCGACGCCCGCGCGGTGGCCGCGCGGGTGCGCGGCGCCGGCGCCGTCTTCGTCGGCCCGCACTCGCCGGTGTCGCTGGGCGACTACTGCGCCGGCTCCAACCACGTCCTGCCCACCGGGGGGACGGCGCTGCACACCGGGGGGCTGAGCGTGCAGACGTTCCTGCGCGGCGTCCACGTCGTCGACTACGACGAGCCGGCCCTGCGCGAGGTCGCCGCCCACGTGGTGGCCCTGGCCGAGGCCGAGGACCTGCCCGCGCACGGCGCGGCCGTCACGGCGCGGTTCGCGTGAGCGGCGACGAGCGGGACGGGACCCCCGGCGGCCCCGGCGGCCCCGGGGACCGCGAGCACCCCGACCTGCCGGACCTGCCGGAGGGGGAGTCGTTCGACCTCGACGCCCTCGACGAGGAGTTCGCCCGCGAGTTCGGCCCGAAGCCGCCGAAGGCCGCCGTGCTCGTCGTGCCCGCCACCAACGCCCGCAAGCTGGCCGAGGTGTGCACCCTCGCCGACGTGCACGCCTGGGTCGTGCCCGTGCGCGGCCTGGGCTGCGCGCTCGTGGCCCAGGACCCCGCCACGGGCGAGCGGGACGCCGAGGCCCTGTCCACCGTGCTGCGCGGCGCCGAGCTGGTCCTGCTGCTGCGCGGCGAGGAGTCCATCGACGGGCAGACCTGGCGCGACGGGCAGCGCGGGGAGGACCCGCGCGCGGGGCTGCTCCTGTCGGTGTGGCCGGACACGGTGCAGCGGCTCGTCCTCGGCTCCCTCGACCCGGCCGAGGCCGGCGGCGTCGCCGGCGGCGACGGCTCCAAGGCCGGCGCGTTCTGGAAGCTGTTCAAGGGCCGCCGGGAGGGCTGAGCCCCGGCGGGCGCTCCGGCGCCGTCCTGCGGGAGGCTGGTCCCGCGCCGGCGCACCCCGGCCGGCGCCCGTCGAGCGGCCGGAGGACCCGTGCGGATCGTCATCACCGACATCGACCAGGACTCGGTCGAGCCCGAGCGCGAGGTCGCCGCCGCCGCGGGCGCCGAGCTCGTCGTCGCCCGGGCGAGCAGCCCCGCCGAGCTGGCCGAGCAGGCCGCCGGCGCGGACGGCCTCGTCGTGCAGTACGCGCGGATCGACGCCGCCCTCCTGGACGCCCTGCCCACCGTGCGGGCCGTCGGGCGCTACGGCGTCGGCGTGGACACGGTCGACGTCGAGGCGTGCACCGCGCGCGGGGTCGCGGTGTGCAACGTGCCCGACTACGGCACCGAGGCCGTCTCCGACCACGCGATCGCCCTCGCGCTGGCCGCCGCGCGGCGCATCCCGTGGATGGACCGCGGCGTGCGCGCGGGCACGGGCGGCCTGGAGGCGGTCCGTCCCCTGCACGGGTTCGGCGGCCGCGTCTTCGGCGTCCTCGGCCTCGGCCTCATCGGCGCGGCGACCGCCCGCAAGGCCGCCGGTCTGGGCTACCGGGTCCTCGGCGTGGACGCCCGCCACGAGCCCGGGACCACGGTCGCGGGCGTGGAGGTCGTCGAGCTGGCGCAGCTGCTGCGGCGCGCGCACGTGGTGTCGGTGCACGTGCCGCTGACCCCGGCCACCCACCACCTGCTGGGCGCCTCGGAGCTCGCCCTGCTCGGCCCGGACGCCGTCCTCGTCAACACCAGCCGCGGCGGGGTCGTCGACACCGGCGCCCTCGTCGAGGCGCTGCGCGCGGGCCGGCTGCACGGGGCGGGCCTGGACGTCTTCGAGACCGAGCCGCTGCCGGCCGGGCACCCCCTCACCGAGCTGGACCAGGTGGTCCTCACCCCGCACCTGGCCTGGTACACCGAGGAGTCCTACGGCGAGCTGAAGCGGCGCACCGTGCAGAACGTCGTCGACGTCCTGTCCGGGCGCGGCAGCCCGCACGTGCTCAACCCGGGGGCGCTGCGCGGGAGCGGTGACGCCGGCGCGTGAGCGCCGCCCCGGCCGTCCCGGGGGCGCCGCGCGGTCTGGGAGACTGGCGCCGTGACGACCGACACCTCGCCGGGCGCGCCCACCGGCCCGGGCACCGGCACCTCGCCGGCGCCCGCGGCGGCCACGACCCTGGCCGACCTGCCCCTGCGCGACGACCTGCGCGGGGAGGAGCCGTACGGCGCCCCGCAGCTGGACGTGCCCGTCGTCCTCAACGTCAACGAGAACCCGCACCCCGTCCCGCAGGTCGTCGTGGACGACGTGGCGGCCGCCGTGGCGCGCGCGGCCACCGGCCTGAACCGCTACCCCGACCGGGAGTTCCTCGACCTGCGCGCCGACCTGTCCGCGTTCCTGCGCACCGAGTCCGGCGCCGAGCTCGTGCCCGAGCAGGTGTGGGCCGCCAACGGCTCCAACGAGGTCATGCTGCACGTGCTGCAGGCGTTCGGCGGTCCTGGCCGCACGGCGCTCAGCTTCGCCCCGACGTACTCCATGTACCCGGAGTACGCGCGCGACACCCTCACCGGCTGGGTCGCGGGCCGGCGCGCGGAGGACTTCACCCTCGACGTCGCGCACGTGCGCGAGCAGGTCGCCCGGCACCGCCCGTCGGTGGTGCTGCTGGCCAGCCCGAACAACCCCACCGGCACCGCCCTGCCGCTGGCCACCGTCGAGGCCGTCCTCGACGCCGTGCGAGAACTGCCCGGCGGCGCGGTCGTCGTCGTCGACGAGGCGTACGGGGAGTTCCGCCGCGCCGGGGTGCCCAGCGCGCTGGAGCTGCTGCCGCAGCACGGCAACCTCGCGGTCAGCCGCACCATGAGCAAGGCGTTCTCGCTGGCCGGTGCCCGCGTCGGCTACCTGGCCGCCTCGACCGCGTTCGTCGACGCGCTCCGGGTGGTCCGCCTTCCCTACCACCTGTCGGCGGTCACTCAGGCCGTGGCCCGGACGGCGCTGGCCCACTCGCAGCTCCTGCTGGGCCGCGTGGACGAGCTGCGCGCGCGCCGCGACGAGACGGTGGACGTGCTGCGGCGCAAGGGGTTCCAGGTCGCCGACAGCGACGCGAACTTCGTCCTGTTCGGCCGCTTCGCCGACCGGCACGCGGTGTGGCGGGGGTTGCTGGAGCGCGGCGTCCTGATCCGCGAGACCGGCCCGGACGGCTGGCTGCGCGTGAGCGTGGGCACGGAGCGGGAGATGACGGCGTTCCAGGACGCCCTGGACGAGGTGACGGGCCGGCCGGAGGGCCGGCTCGCGGACAGCACGGGAGGACAGCGGTGAGCCGCACGGCGCGCGTGGAGCGGACGACCTCGGAGTCGAGCGTCCTGGTCGAGCTCGACCTGGACGGCACGGGCCGCACGAGCATCGACACGACGGTGCCGTTCTACGACCACGTCCTGACGGCGCTGGGCAAGCACTCCCTCGTCGACCTGACGGTGCGCGCGAAGGGCGACACCCACATCGACGTGCACCACACCGTCGAGGACACCGCCATCGTCCTCGGGCAGGCGTTCCGGCAGGCGCTGGGCGACAAGAGCGGCATCCGCCGCTTCGCCGACGCCACCGTCCCGCTGGACGAGGCGCTGGCCCACGTCGTCGTCGACGTCTCCGGCCGCCCGTACTGCGTGCACTCGGGCGAGCCGGCCGGTCAGGAGCTGCACCTCATCGGCGGGCACTTCACCGGCTCGCTGACCCGGCACGTGCTGGAGAGCTTCGCCTTCCACGCCCAGATCGCCCTGCACGTGCGCGTGCTGGCCGGCCGCGACCCCCACCACGTCGTCGAGGCGCAGTTCAAGGCGCTCGCGCGCGCCCTGCGCTACGCCGTCGAGCCCGATCCGCGCGTGCAGGGAGTGCCGTCGACCAAGGGCGCGTTGTGACCGGTGTGACCAGCACGAACGAGACCGGAACCACCCGCGGCGGCACCGGCAAGAAGGTCGTCGTCCTCGACTACGGCTCCGGCAACGTCCGCTCCGCGGTGCGCGCCCTGGAGCGCGTCGGCGCCGACGTGGAGCTGACCTCCGACAGGCGCGCCGCGGCGGAGGCCGACGGCCTCGTCGTGCCCGGGGTCGGCGCCTTCGCGGCCGTCGCCGAGGGGCTGCGCGCCGTCGGCGGCGAGGAGGTCGTGGACCGCCGCCTGGCGGGCGGGCGGCCCGTGCTGGGCATCTGCGTGGGCCTGCAGGTGATGTTCGAGCGCTCCACCGAGCCCGGTGCCGGGGACGAGCGGGGCCTGGGCCAGTGGCCCGGTGCCGTCGAGCGCCTGCCCGCGGACGTCGTGCCGCACATGGGCTGGAGCACCCTCGACGTGCCGGCGGGCTCGGTCCTCTTCGAGGGCGTGGAGGACGAGCGCTTCTACTTCGTGCACTCCTACGGCGTGCAGCGCTGGGAGCTGGTGGACACCACCGGCGGTCTCGTCGAGCCGCCGCGGGTCACGTGGGCCGAGCACGGCGCCCCGTTCGTGGCCGCGGTGGAGAACGGGCCCCTGTCGGCCACCCAGTTCCACCCGGAGAAGTCCGGAGACGCCGGCGCGCAGCTGCTGCGCAACTGGGTGCGCTCGCTGGGCTGAGCGGTTCCCGGGCGGCCCGGGGGCCGTCGGGAGCACCGCGGACCCCGCCCGGGGGGCGCCCTAGAGTGGCCCCCCGTGACCGACGCGCCCCGCTCCACCGACAACCCCGCCCGCCTCGAGCTGCTGCCCGCCGTGGACGTCGCCGACGGGCAGGCCGTGCGCCTCGTGCAGGGGGAGGCGGGCAGCGAGACGTTCTACGGCTCGCCGCTGGACGCCGCCCTGGCCTGGCAGGAGGCCGGCGCGGAGTGGGTGCACCTGGTCGACCTCGACGCCGCCTTCGGCCGCGGCTCCAACCGCGAGCTGCTCGCCGAGGTCGTCGGCCGCCTGGACGTGGCCGTCGAGCTGTCCGGCGGCATCCGCGACGACGCCTCCCTGGAGGCCGCGCTGGCCACCGGCTGCCGCCGCGTCAACCTGGGCACCGCGGCGCTGGAGGACCCCGACTGGACCCGCGCGGCCATCGCCCGCCACGGCGACCGGATCGCGGTGGGCCTGGACGTGCGCGGCACCACGCTGGCCGCGCGCGGCTGGACCCGCGAGGGCGGGGACCTGTGGGAGGTCCTGGCCCGCCTGGACGCCGACGGCTGCTCGCGCTACGTCGTCACCGACGTGACCAAGGACGGCACGCTGCGCGGGCCGAACACCGACCTGCTGCGCGAGGTGTGCGCGCGCACCAGCGCCCCCGTCGTCGCCTCCGGCGGCGTGTCGAGCCTGGAGGACCTGCGCGTCCTGCGCGAGCTGGTCCCGGTGGGCGTGGAGGGCGCGATCGTCGGCAAGGCGCTGTACGCGCAGGCGTTCACCCTGCCCGAGGCGCTGGACGTGGCGGGACGGCCCTGACCGGCCCCCAGCGCCCCCAGGACCCCGCCGGACCCGGTCCCGCCGATTCCGCCGGCGTCCCGTGGGCGGGGCGCACGCTGCTGCCCAACCCGTTCGCCGCCGACGACGGCGGCCGCGACGAGCTCCTGGCCGGCGCGCTGCGGGCGTGGGCCGCGCTCGACGGCGGGACGGCGGGTGCCGCGGTCGACCCCGCGGGGCGCCTGCGCGCGGAGCAGGCCGTCGTCGCCGCGCTGGCCGGCACGCGCCTGTTCGCCCCCGTCGTCGCCGTGCTCGGCGAGGCCGACCCGCGGCCGGCCGGGCCGGCCGGCGACAAGAGCGCCGACATGGCGCTGGCCCTGCTGACGCGCCCCGACGGGCGGCGCGCCCTGCCGCTGTTCACCGCGGTCGAGGCGCTGGGCCGCTGGCGCGCCGACGCGCGCCCGGTGCCCGTGGACGCGGCCCGCGCCGCGCTGTCGGGTGTGCAGGAGCGCTGCGAGGCGCTCGTCCTCGACCCCGCCGGGCCCGTGACGTTCGTGGTGCGCCGCCCGGCGCTGTGGGCGCTGGCCCGGCAGGAGGCGTGGACGCCCTCGCCGTTCGACCCGGAGGTGGCCGAGGGGCTGCGCGCGGGCCTGGGCGACCTGACCGCGCTGCGGGGCGTGCGCTGCGAGGCCGGCGAGGGTGCCGAGCTGCGCCTGGTGCTGGGCGTCGCGCCCGGCCTGGACCGGGCCGCCCTCGCCGAGCTGACCGCCGAGGTGGGCCGGCGGGTGGCGGTGCTGGAGGTGGCGACACGGGTGGACAGCCTGGAGCTGCGGGTCCTGCCCGCCTGAGGTCCGGCGGGCCCGTGCGCCGGCCCGGGGACCGGGCCGGCGCTCGCGCTCAGGAGGCGACGGGTGTGGCGGGGGAGTCGGCCGGGGCGTCCGCGGACTGCTCGGCGGCCTCGGCCGCCACGGCGGCCTGCCGCTTGCGGATCGTCAGCGCGGCGCCCAGCCCGGCGCCCAGCAGCGCCAGCGCGCTCATCCACGGCTTGTTCAGGCGCCCGCCCAGGGCGGCGTCCAGGGAGTAGCGGCCCGGGCCCGCCACGGCCAGCGAGGCGCCCGCCAGGCCGAGGACGGCCGGGTACTCCAGCCCGCCGGAGGTCGCCCAGAAGCCGTTGGGCACGTGGACGGTGGAGGCGGCGGCCATCGTGGCCGCGGTCGCCGCCCCGCCGACCGGGGTGGCCAGCCCGGCGGCCAGCAGCACGCCGCCGGCCGTCTCGCCCAGCCCGGCGAGGATCGCGTTCTGGCGACCGGGGCGGAAGCCCATGGCGTGCATGGCGCCCGCGGTGCCCTCGATGCCGCCGCCGCCGAAGGCGCCGAACAGCTTCTGCGCGCCGTGCGCGGCGAGGGTGCCCCCGACGCCGAGGCGCAGGGCCAGCAGGCCCAGGTCGCTGGTGGGGAGAGTCACGGTGGTCCTCCAGTGGTGCGCGGTCTGCAGCGGTGTCGCTCTGTCGTCCTGTCCCTGCCCCGGAGCGGCCCGGACGCACGGGGGCGGACCGAGCGCCCGTGGTCGTCCGGCACTCAACCACCTCCGGCCCGCCGCGGCGCGCCCGCCCCCGCGCCCGAGCGCGGGCCCGGGGCTCAGACGACGCTGCCGGTGTACTTCTCCCCGGGGCCCCGCCCCGGCGGGTCGGGCACGACGGAGGCCTCGCGGAACGCCAGCTGCAGCGAGCGCAGGCCGTCGCGCAGGGGGCGCGCGTGCCGGTCGCCGATCTCGGGGGCGGCGGCCGTCACCAGCCCGGCCAGCGCGGTGATGAGCACCCGCGCCTCGGCCAGGTCCAGGTGCCCGGCCTCCTCGGCGTCCTCGGCCAGGCCGCACTTGACGGCCGCGGCGCTCATCAGGTGCACGCAGGCGGTGGTGACCAGCTCGGCGGCGGGCACCTCGGCGATGTCGCGGGCGGCGTCGGCGGCGGTGGCGTCCGCGGCGGCGGCGTCGGCGGGTCCGCCCGGGACGCTGCCCGGGGTGTCGCCGGTGGGATCGGGTGAGGACATGCTGGTACCCTCGCAGGTGACCGACCGGCTCACGTCACCGGTCCCGCGGCCGCTCCGGCGGCCCGGGCGGCGTTCGTGGGGCCGGAGCGCGAAGCGGAGGCCTCCTCCCACCCGCGGTGCAGCGCACCGCCGGGTCCCGGTCCAGCTCGCCGTCCCCGGACGGCGGGCGAGGCGTCGTCGTCGTGGGTGATCCGCGTCCGGCGCCGGATCAGGCAGGCCTCCGTGCGCGTCCGCGCGCGGGGGCCTTCCTCGTGTCCGGCGGCCCCCCGACGAACGACGAAGGAGCAGCACATCAGCGAGCCCCGCATCAACGACCGCATCCGTGTTCCCGAGGTGCGGCTCGTGGGCCCCAACGGCGAACAGGTCGGGATCGTGCGCGTCGAGGACGCGCTGCGGCTCGCCGACGAGGCCGGTCTCGACCTGGTCGAGGTCGCCCCGCAGGCGCGTCCCCCGGTCTGCAAGCTCATGGACTTCGGCAAGTTCAAGTACGAGTCCGACATGAAGGCCCGCGAAGCCCGCAAGAACCAGTCGAACACGATCCTCAAGGAGATCCGCTTCCGCCTGAAGATCGACCCGCACGACTACGGCACCAAGAAGGGCCACGTCGAGCGGTTCCTCAAGGCGGGGGACAAGGTCAAGGTGATGATCATGTTCCGCGGGCGCGAGCAGTCCCGGCCCGAGATGGGCTTCCGGCTGCTGCAGCGCCTCGCGGAGGACGTCTCCGACCTGGGCAGCGTCGAGAGCTCGCCGCGCCAGGACGGCCGCAACATGGTGATGGTCATCGGGCCGCACAAGAAGAAGGCCGAGGCCAAGGCCGAGGACCGTCGCCGCAAGGAGGCGGACGCCGCCGGGACCACCGCCGACGAGCAGGTCGCCGCCGCCGACGAGTCGGCCGCCACCGCGTCCTGACACCGGGGCCCGCGGCGCCCGCCGGGCGCCGCGGGCCCGGGCCAGACCACGAACGATCCAGGAGATCAGCATGCCCAAGAACAAGACCCACTCCGGCGCCAAGAAGCGCTTCCGGATCTCCGGCTCCGGCAAGGTCCTGCGCGAGCGCGCCGGCAAGCGCCACCTGCTCGAGCACAAGGCGACCAAGCGCACCCGCCGGCTGTCGATGGACGCGGTCGTCGCCCCCGCCGACGCCAAGAAGATCAAGAAGCTCCTGGGCCGCTGACCGCCGCCGCGCCGGGCACCCCCGGGGCGGCCCCGACCACCCCCGCCGCGGAGCGCGCGACCGTCGTCCGACGGACCGCCGGCGCCCGCGGCTCGACATGTGAGGAGAACACCCCGTGGCACGCGTGAAGCGCGCAGTCAACGCCCAGAAGAAGCGCCGCGTCGTCCTCGAGCAGGCCAGCGGTTACCGCGGCCAGCGCTCGCGGCTGTACCGCAAGGCGAAGGAGCAGGTCACCCACTCCCTCGTCTACGCGTACCGCGACCGCAAGGCGCGCAAGGGCGACTTCCGCCGCCTGTGGATCCAGCGCATCAACGCGGCCGCCCGCGCCGAGGGCATGACCTACAACCGGTTCATCCAGGGCCTGAAGGCCGCCGGTGTCGAGGTCGACCGCCGCATGCTCGCCGAGCTGGCCGTCTCCGACGCCCCGGCGTTCGCCGCCCTCGTGCAGGTCTCCCGGGCCGCCCTGCCCGCCGCCCCGGCGGCGCAGAGCTCCGCCGCTTGATCCTGCCCCCGCGCAGGACACCGGGCGCCCGGCCGCGACCGTGCTGACCAACCCCCGCTCCGAGCGGGTGCGGTCGGTGCGGGCGCTGGCCGGGCGCTCGGTGCGTTCGCGCACCGGCACCTTCCTCGCCGAGGGGCCGCAGGCCGTGCGCGAGGCGGTCGCCGCCCACGCCGCCGCCCGCGCCTCGTCGGGCGCTGGTGCCGTCGTGCACGACCTCTACGTGACGGCCGCGGCGGCGCAGCGGTACGCCGACGTCGTCGGCACCGCCGAGCGCAGCGGCGTGCGCGTCGTCGAGGTCACCGACGAGGTGCTGGCGGCCATGACGGACACCGTCACCCCGCAGGGCCTGCTGGCCGTCTGCCCGCAGCGCCCGGCCCGCCTGGACGACGTCCTGGCCGCGGGCCCGCGCCTGCTGGCCGTCCTGGACCGCGTCCGCGACCCCGGCAACGCCGGCACGGTCCTGCGCGCCGCGGACGCCGCCGGCGCCGATGCCGTCGTCCTGAGCGCCGCCAGCGTCGACGTGCACAACCCCAAGGTCGTGCGCTCCACCGCCGGCAGCCTGTTCCACCTGCCCGTCGTGGCCGGTGCCGGGCTGGAGGCGCTGCTGGACGCCCTGCGCGCCGCGGGCGTGCAGGTCCTGGCCGCCGACGGCACGGGCGAGCACGACTTGGACGACCTGGCCGACGCCGCCGCGCTCGCCGGCAGCGGCCCACCGGTCGCGGGGCCGGACCTGCGCCGGCCCACCGCGTGGCTGTTCGGCAACGAGGCGCAGGGCCTGGACGACGCGGGCCGCGACGGCGCCGACGCCGTCGTGCGGGTGCCCCTGCACGGGCGCGCGGAGAGCCTGAACCTGGCCACCGCGGCCGTGGTCTGCCTGTACGCCAGCGCCCGCGCCCAGCGCCGGCACCCGGCCGCCGGGCACGCCCCGGCGGCACCGCCCGCGGGGTGAGCGGCCGGGCGGCGCGCGGCGCGCGGGGTGGTGCCCGGCGGAGGATGCCCTAGCCTCGCCCCGTGCCGGAGGCGAGGGGGAGCGCCGAGGCCGCCGCCGCGGCCGTGCCGTCCCCGCTGCCCGCGGCACCCGCCCCGCACACCGGTCCCGACGGCGCCGGCGCGCCCGGGGCCCCCGGGGCCCCCGCCGCGCCGGACCCGCCGCTGGCCCTGGACGACCTGCCCGACGGTGTCCTCGTCGTCGACGCCGACGGCACCATCGCCGCCGTCAACGCCGCCGCCGCGGCGCTGCTGCACCGCGAGCCCGCCCGCCTGGTGGGGGTCCACGTCCGCCGCGCGCTGCCGCTGCAGGACACCTCGGGCCGGCGCTGGTGGGACAGCTGGCGGAGCACCGGACCGGCGGCCGACGGGGCCGCGGCGGGGACGGCGGGCGCGGACGCCGACCGCCACCCCGAGCGCATGCTCCTGCTGCCGGGCGGCTCCGAGCTGCTGGTCACCGCCCGCACCGTCCGCGACGCCGCCGGGCGCCCCGCGCGCGTCGTCGTCGCCCTGCGCGGGACCGGCGAGCGCCGGCGCGCGGAGTCCGACGCCGCCAGCCTCATCGCCACCGTCGCCCACGAGCTGCGCTCGCCGCTGACGTCCGTCAAGCAGTTCACGGCGACCCTGCTGCGCCGCTGGGAGCGCTTCAGCGACGAGCAGAAGCGGCTGATGCTGTCCACGGTGGCCGCCGACGCCGACCGCGTCACCCGGCTGGTCGGGGACCTGCTCGACGTCTCGCGCGTGGACACCGGCCGCCTGCGCGTGCACCGGCGCCCCTTCGACCTGCCCGCCCTGGTGCGCGAGCACGTCGAGCGCCTGCTGCTCGCCGGCTACGACGACGACCGCTTCCGCCTGGACCTGGCCGGTGACCTGCCGGAGCTGTGGGCCGACCCGGACCGGATGGCGCAGGTGCTGACCAACCTCGTGGAGAACGCGCTGCGCCACGGCGCCGGCACGGTGACGGTGACCGTCTCCCACGACCCCGCCGTCGAGCCGGGCGGGGCGGGCGAGGTCGTCCTCGCGGTGGAGGACGAGGGCGACGGCGTGCCGGCCGAGAACCGCCCCTACGTGTTCTCCAAGTTCTGGCACGGCGGCCAGCGCAGCGGCACCGGCCTCGGCCTGTACGTCACGCGCGGGCTGCTGGAGGCGCACGGCGGGGACGTCACGGTCGACGAGGCCGCCTCCGGCGGTGCCCGCTTCACGGTCCGGCTGCCCGCGGGCCCCCCGCCCGGCGAGGACGCCCCCGCCGCCTGACCCGCCGCCCGACCCGCCCCCGGCCGCGCCCGTCTGGGAGGATCACCGCCGCGGGCCCGCCCGCACCGCGCATCGGCGAGACACGAGGACGGAGCGCATGCCCGCAGAGCAGGACCCGGCAGCCCGGGCCGCAGGAGCCGTGGCCGAGGAGGCCGTGCAGCAGGCCCTGGACGCCGCGCTGGCGGCCGTGGCCGGCGCCGCCGACCTGGAGGAGCTGAAGGCGGTGCGCCTCGCGCACGCCGGGGACCGCAGCCCCCTGGCGCTGGCCAACCGGGAGATCGGCGCCCTGCCCGGCCCGGAGAAGGCCGCCGCCGGCAAGCGCGTGGGCGCCGCCCGCGGCCGCCTGAACCAGGCCCTGGCCGCCCGCACCGAGCTCCTGCGCGCGCAGGAGGAGGAGCGCGCCCTGCGCGCGGAGGTCGTGGACGTCACCCTGCCGGCGCGCCGGCCCGAGCGCGGTGCGCGCCACCCGCTGCCGCTGCTGATGGAGCGCGTGGCGGACGTGTTCACCGCGATGGGCTGGGAGGTCGCCGAGGGCCCCGAGGTCGAGGCCGAGTGGTTCAACTTCGACGCGCTGAACTTCGACGCCGACCACCCGGCCCGGCAGATGCAGGACACCTTCTACGTCGCCGACGAGGGCGGCGGAGCGGGTTCGGGCCTGGTGCTGCGCACCCACACCTCCCCGGTGCAGGCGCGCTCGCTGCTGACCCGCGGCGTGCCGCTGTACGTCGTCTGCCCCGGCAAGGTGTTCCGCACCGACGAGCTGGACGCCACGCACACGCCGGTGTTCCACCAGCTGGAGGGCATCGCGGTCGACGAGGGCCTGACGATGGCGCACCTGAAGGGCACGCTGGACCACTTCGCGCGCGCGATGTTCGGCGACGCCGTCGAGACCCGCTGGCGCCCGGCGTACTTCCCGTTCACCGAGCCCAGTGCCGAGCTGGACCTGCGCTTCTCCCTGGGCCGGGAGGCCGAGCGCGGCTGGATCGAGTGGGGCGGCTGCGGGATGGTCAACCCGAACGTGCTGCGCGCGTGCGGGGTCGACCCGGAGCGCTACCGGGGTTTCGCCTTCGGGATGGGGATCGAGCGGACCCTGATGTTCCGCAACGGGGTGACGGACATGCGCGACATGGTGGAGGGTGACGTGCGGTTCAGCCGGGCGTTCGGCGTGGAGGACCTGTCGGCGTCGGGGGTGGCCGACGTCCTCGGCGGCCGCGTCCCGGCCGCCGCCGGCGAGGGGCAGGACGAGCTCTGATGCGGGTCCCCCTGAGCTGGCTGGCCGAGCACGTCGACCTCGAGCCCGGCGCGCGCGGCGCGGACGTGGCGGCGGCCCTGGTGCGGGTGGGCCTGGAGGAGGAGGGCGTGCACACCTCCGACGTGACCGGCCCCCTCGTGGTCGGCCGCGTGCTCGACCTCGTGCCCGAGCCGCAGAAGAACGGCAAGACGGTCAACTGGTGCCACGTCGACGTCGGGCCCGAGCACAACGGCCCCGACGGGCACCGCGGCGTCGTCTGCGGCGCGCACAACTTCACCGCCGGCGACTCCGTCGTGGTCGCGCTGCCGGGCGCGGTGCTGCCCGGCGGCTTCGCCATCGCCGCGCGCAGGACGTACGGGCACGTCTCGGACGGGATGATCTGCTCGGCGAAGGAGCTGGGCCTGGGCGCGGACCACTCCGGGATCATCGTCCTCGAGCGCCACCTGCCCGGCGCCGGGCTGACCCCGGGGCAGGACGCGCTGGCGCTGCTGGGCCTGGACGAGGAGGTCGTCGAGGTCAACGTCACCCCGGACCGCGGGTACTGCTTCAGCGTGCGCGGCATCGCCCGCGAGTACGCGCACGGCACCCGCCGCCCCGTCGCGCAGGTGTTCCGCGACCCGGTCGCCGTCGACGTGCCGACCCCGTCCGGCCCCGGTCACCCGGTGCGCCTGGCCGACGACGCCCCGGTGCGCGGCGCGGTCGGCTGCGACCGGTTCGTCGCCCGCGTGGTCCGCGGGATCGACCCCACCGCCCCGACGCCGCGGTTCGTCGCCGACCGGGTCCGGCAGGCCGGCATGCGCTCGATCTCGCTGGCCGTGGACGTGACGAACTACCTCATGCTCGAGACCGGCCAGCCCCTGCACGCCTACGACCTGGCGAAGCTGCAGGGCGAGCTGGTGGTGCGCCGCGCCCGCCCGGGGGAGCGGCTGACCACCCTCGACGACGTCGAGCGCCTCCTGGACCCCGAGGACCTGCTCATCACCGACGAGGTGCCCGGCGACCCCTCCACCTCGCGGGTGCTCTCGCTCGCCGGTGTCATGGGCGGTGCGAGCACCGAGGTGTCGGCGGCGACCACGGACGTGCTCGTCGAGGCGGCGCACTTCTCGCCCGTCTCCGTCGCGCGCACCGCCCGCCGGCACAAGCTGCACACCGAGGGCGCCAAGCGCTGGGAGCGCGGCGTGGACCCGGCGATGACCGCGCAGGTGGCCGAGCTGGCGGTGCGCCTGCTCGTCGAGCACGGCGGCGGCACCGCCGACCCGGCGGCCACCGACGTCGTCGCCCCCGGAGCCCCCGGAGCCCCGGCCGCGCTGCGGGTGCCGGTGTCCCTCGCCGAGCGGGTCGTCGGCACGCCGTTCACCGAGGGTGAGGTCGTCGCCGCCCTCGAGGAGGTCGGCTGCACCGTGACGGCGGACGGCGCGGACCTCGCGGTCGTGCCGCCGACCTGGCGCCCGGACCTGACCCAGCCGGTGGACCTGGTGGAGGAGGTCGCCCGCCTGCGCGGCTACGACGCGATCCCCTCGGTGCTGCCGGCCGCCCCGGCCGGGCGGGGCCTGACCGCCGGGCAGCGCGCGCGGCGGTCGGCGGCGCGCGCGCTGGCCGACGACGGCTTCGTGGAGGTGCTGTCCTACCCGTTCGTGGCCGCCGCCGTGCACGACGCGCAGGGCCTGCCCGCCGACGACCCGCGGCGCGCGGCGCTGCGGCTGGCGAACCCCCTGTCGGAGCAGCAGCCGCTGATGCGGACCAGCGTGCTGGACTCGCTGGTGGAGGTGGTGCGCCGCAACGTCTCGCGGGGTCTGCGCGACCTGGCGCTGGTGGAGTTCGGCAGCGTGACCCACCCGGTCGCCGGCGCCGGACCGGCCCCGGTGCCGGGCGTGGGCGGGCGACCGGGCGAGGAGGAGCTGGCCGCCCTGCTCGCCGCGGTGCCGGTCCAGCCGCTGCACGTGGCCGGTGTGCTCACCGGCACCCGTCGCCCGCCGGGCGCGGCCGCCGACGGTTTCGCCCGCGGCGGCGAGCCGGTGCTGTGGGCCGACGCGGTCGACGCGGTGCGCACGGTCGCCGCGGCGGTGGGCGTGGAGGTCGTCGTCGAGGCCGCCGAGCGCGCGCCGTGGCACCCGGGCCGGTGCGCGCGGGTGAGCACGGCGGCGGGGCACCTCGTCGGCCACGCCGGCGAGCTGCACCCGGCGGCGCTGGCCGCGCTGGAGCTCCCGGCGCGCTCGGCGGCGTTCGAGCTGGACCTGGACGTCCTGCTGGCGCGGGTCGGCGCGCCCCCGCAGGTGGCGCAGCTGTCGGGGTACCCGGCGGCCACCCAGGACGTCGCGCTGGTGGTGGAGGAGGGCGTGGCAGCGGCCGCGGTCGAGGCCGCCCTGCGCGAGGGGGCCGGCGAGCTGCTGGAGGACGTGCGCCTGTTCGACGTCTACACCGGCGCGCAGGTCGGCGAGGGCCGCAGGTCGCTGGCCTACGCGCTGCGCTTCCGGGCCCCCGACCGCACCCTGACGGCGGAGGAGGCCAGCGCCGCCCGCGAAGCGGCGGTGGCCGAGGCGGCGCGGCGCACCGGGGCGGTGCAGCGTGGCTGAGGCCGCTGCGACCGGGCCCGGCACCGCCCTGGTCACCGGCGCCTCGCGCGGGATCGGCCGCGAGCTGGTGCTGGGGCTGGCCGCGGCCGGCTGGTCGGTGGGGGCGCTGGCGCGCGACGCCCACGCCCTGGACGCGCTCGTGGAGGAGGTCGCCGACCGGTGCCGGGCGGCGGGCTCCGGCGGCCGCGCGGTGGCGACCGTCCTGGACGTCACCGACGTGGCCGCGGTCCCGGCGGCCGTGGCGGCCCTGGAGGCCGAGCTGGGCGGCACCGACCTGCTGGTCAACTGCGCCGGGCGCATCGAGGCCGACGAGGTGCCCGTGTGGGAGGCGGACCTGGACCAGGTGCGCGCGGTGCTGGAGGCCAACGTGCTGGGGCCGTTCGCGCTGGTGCGGGCCGTGGTCCCGGGGATGGTCGCGCGCGGCGCCGGGCGGGTGGTCGACCTCAGCTCGGGCGCGGCGCACAAGGACTCCGGCCTGCACGCGGCCTACGGGGCCAGCAAGGCGGCGCTGTTCCGCCTGGGCGGCGCGGTGGCCGCGGCCGGCGCCGAGCACGGCGTGCGCGCCTTCGAGCTCTCGCCGGGCGTGGTGCGCACGGGGATGTCCACCGGGATGGCCCAGCACGCCGGGCGCACGGAGTGGACGGACGCCGCCGACGTCGTCGCGATGGTCCTGGCCGTGGCGCGCGGGGAGCTGGACGCGTTCTCGGGCCGGTTCGTGCGCGTCGGTGCGGACACGCCCGCCTCGCTGGCCGCCGCGGCGGCCCGGGGCCTGGACCCGCGGGCCCGCCGCCTGGACGTGGTGCCGTGGGGACCGGACGACCCGCTGGCCTGACCCCGCCGTCTGCATGAGCACGCGCTCGCGTGTATGGTCATGCACATGATCTCGAACGGGCGGCTGAAGGTCGCCGTCGCGGGCGCCAGCGGGTACGCGGGCGGTGAGCTGCTGCGGCTGCTGCTGGAGCACCCGCGGGTGGAGCTGGGCGCGCTGACCGGCGCCTCCAACGCCGGCACGGCCCTCGGCGAGCTGCAGCCGCACCTGCACCCGCTGGCCGACCGCGTCCTCGCGCCCACGACCCCCGAGGTCCTCGCCGGCCACGACGTCGTGTTCCTCGCCCTGCCGCACGGCGCGTCCGCGGACGTGGCCGCCGCTCTGGGCGAGGACGTGCTCGTCGTCGACTGCGGCGCCGACCACCGGCTGGCCGACCCCGCCGCGTGGGAGCGCTTCTACGGCACCCCGCACGCCGGGACGTGGCCCTACGGCCTGCCCGAGCTGCCCCTGGCCGGCGGCGGCCGCCAGCGCGAGCGGCTGCGCGGCGCGCGCCGGATCGCCGTCCCCGGCTGCTACCCGACGGCCGTCAGCCTGGCCCTGGCGCCCGGCTTCGCCGCCGGGCTGCTGGCCGGCGAGGACGTCGTCGTCGTCGCCGCCTCGGGCACCTCCGGGGCCGGCAAGAGCCTCAAGCCGCACCTGCTGGGCGCGGAGGTCATGGGGTCGATGAGCCCCTACGGCGTGGGCGGCTCGCACCGGCACACCCCCGAGGTCGAGCAGAACCTCGCCGCCGCGGGCGGCGGGCCGGTCACCGTCTCCTTCACCCCGACGCTGGCGCCGATGGCCCGCGGCATCCTCGCCACCTGCACCGCGCGCCTGGCGCCGGGCGCCGACCCGGCCGCGGTGCGCGCGGCGTGGGCCGACGCGTACGCCGGCGAGCCGTTCGTGCACGTGCTGCCCGAGGGCCGCTGGCCCAGCACCGCCGCCGTCCTCGGCAGCAACGCGGTGCTCCTGCAGCTGGCGGTCGACGAGCGCGCCGGGCGCGTCCTCGTCGTGGCCGCCGTCGACAACCTCACCAAGGGCACCGCGGGAGGAGCCGTGCAGAGCGTGAACATCGCCCTGGACCTGCCGGAGACGACGGGCCTGCCGGCCACGGGGGTGGCGCCGTGAGCGTCACCGCGGCCGCCGGCTTCCGCGCCGCGGGCGTGACCGCCGGGCTGAAGGCCTCCGGCCGGCCCGACGTCGCCCTCGTCGTCAACGACGGCCCCCTGGACGCCGCCGCCGCGGTCTACACCGGCAACCGCTGCAAGGCGCACCCGGTGCTGTGGAGCGAGCGGGCCAGCGCGGACGGGCGCGTGCGCGCCGTGGTGCTGAACTCCGGCGGTGCCAACTGCTTCACCGGCCCGGAGGGGTTCCAGACCACCCACGCCACCGCCGAGCTCGTCGGCGAGCTCGTCGGCTGCGGGGCCGCGGACGTCGTGGTCTGCTCCACCGGGCTCATCGGCGTGCCGCTGGACCGCGAGCGGGTGCTGGCCGGCACCCATGCCGCCCACGCCCAGCTCGACGCCGACGGCGGCTCGCAGGCCGCCACGGCGATCATGACGACCGACACGGTGTCCAAGCAGGCGCTCGTGCACGGCGACGGGTTCGTCGTGGGCGGCATGGCCAAGGGCGCGGGCATGCTCGCGCCGGGCCTGGCGACGATGCTCGTCGTCCTGACCACCGACGCGGTCGCGAGCGCGCAGGACCTCGACCGCGCCCTGCGCGCCGCGACGCGCACCACCTTCGACCGGGTGGACTCCGACGGCTGCACGTCGACCAACGACACGGTCGTCCTGCTGGCCAGCGGCGCCTCCGGCGCGACGCCGGAGCCCGCGGCGCTGGACGAGGCGGTGCGCGCGGTGTGCGCGCAGCTGGCCCGGATGCTCGTGGCCGACGCCGAGGGCGCCGAGCACGACATCGCCGTCGAGGTCGTGGGTGCGGCGAGCGAGGACGACGCGGTGGAGGTGGCCCGCTCGATCGCGCGCAACAACCTCTTCAAGACCGCCGTCTTCGGCCGCGACCCCAACTGGGGCCGCGTCATGGCCGCCGTCGGCACGACGGGCGCCGCGTTCGAGCCGGCCGCGCTGGACGTCTCGCTCAACGGTGTCGCGGTGTGCGTGGGCGGCGCCCCGCACGCCGACCCGGCCGACGTCGACCTCGCCCCGCGCGAGGTCCACGTGCTCGTCGACCTGCACGCCGGGGACGCGAGCGCCACGGTGTGGACCAACGACCTGACGCACGCCTACGTGCACGAGAACAGCGCCTACTCGACGTGAGCGGAGCCGTGGAACCCCAGGACAGCGCGACCCCCGACCCGGCGGACCTGTCGCCCACCGACAAGGCCCGCGTGCTCGTCGAGGCCCTGCCGTGGCTGCAGCGCTGGCGCGGCGCCCTCGTCGTCGTCAAGTACGGCGGCAACGCGATGGTCGACGACGACCTCAAGCGCGCGTTCGCCGAGGACGTCGTGTTCCTGCGCACCGCCGGCCTGCGGCCCGTCGTCGTGCACGGCGGCGGCCCGCAGATCTCGGCGATGCTGGACCGCCTGGACATCCCCAGCGAGTTCCGCGGCGGGCTGCGGGTGACCACGCCCGAGGCGATGGACGTCGTGCGGATGGTCCTGACCGGCCAGGTCGGCCGCGAGCTCGTCGGCCTGCTCAACGCCCACGGGCCGCTGGCCGTCGGGCTGTCGGGGGAGGACGCGGGGCTGCTGCGCGCGCGCCGGCGGCCCGCACTGGTCGACGGCGAGCTGGTCGACGTGGGCCTGGTCGGCGACGTCGTGGGGGTGGACCCGCGAGCGGTCACCGACCTGCTGGACGCCGGGCGCATCCCCGTCGTGTCCACCGTCGCGCCCGAGGTCGACGACGACGGCGCGCTCGTGCCCGGCTCGGTCCTCAACGTCAACGCGGACACGGCGGCCTCCGCGATCGCCGTCGCGCTGGGCGCGCAGAAGTTCGTCGTCATGACGGACGTGGCCGGGCTGTACCGGGACTGGCCGGACACCAGCTCGCTCGTCAGCGAGATCAGCGCGGCGGAGCTGGCGGACCTGCTGCCGTCGCTGCAGTCGGGGATGGTCCCGAAGATGGAGGCGTGCCTGCGGGCCGTGCGCGGCGGGGTGCCGCGCGCGACGGTCATCGACGGCCGGCTCGCGCACTCGGTGCTGCTGGAGGTCTTCACGACCTCCGGCAACGGCACGATGGTCGTGCCGTGAGAGGGGGAGCGGTGGAGGTCGAGCGCGCGGCGCGGGAGGCGGGGGTCGACGCCCTGCCCGTCGCCGAGGGCGGTGCGGAGGCCTGGCTGGCCCGCTACTCCTCCTCGGTCATGGGCACCTACGGCGTCCCGCAGCGCGTCCTGGTGCGCGGGGAGGGCTGCTGGGTCTGGGACGCCGACGGGAAGCGGTACCTGGACCTGCTGGCCGGGATCGCCACCAACGCCCTGGGGCACGCGCACCCGCTGCTGGTGGCCGCGGTGACGTCGCAACTGGCGACGCTGGGGCACGTGTCGAACTTCTTCGCCACGGTCCCGCAGGTGGCGCTGGCCGAGCGCCTGCTGCAGGTGGCGCGCGCGCCGGAGGGCTCGCGGGTGTTCTTCTGCAACTCCGGCGCCGAGGCCAACGAGGCCGCGTTCAAGATGGCCCGCCGCACCGGCCGCACGAAGATCGTCGCGGCGGTGGACGGCTTCCACGGCCGCACGCTGGGCGCGCTGGCGCTGACCCACAAGCAGGCCTACCGGGCGCCGTTCGAGCCGCTGCCCGGTGGCGTGGAGCACGTGCCCTACGGCGACGTCGGCGCGCTGGGGCGCGCCGTGGACGGCGCCACGGCCGCGGTGTTCCTGGAACCCGTGCAGGGCGAGGGCGGTGTCACGCCGGCACCGCCGGGCTACCTGGAGGCCGCCCGCGCCATCACGCGCACGCACGGCGCCCTGCTGGTGCTGGACGAGGTGCAGACGGGGATCGGGCGCTGCGGGGAGTGGTTCGCCCACCAGGCGAGCGAGCACGGCGGTGTCGTGCCCGACGTCCTGACGAGCGCCAAGGGCCTGGGCGGCGGTGTCCCCGTGGGCGCCGCGATCGCCTTCGGCGAGCGCACCGCGGCCCTGCTGGGCGCCGGGCAGCACGGCACGACGTTCGGGGGCAACCCGGTGGCGGCCGCGGCGGGCCTGGCCACGCTGCACGCGATCGAGCGCGACGGCGTGCTGGAGCACGTGCGCCGCACCGGCCGGCACCTGCGCTCCGGTGTGGAGGCGCTGGGCCACCCGCTCGTGACGGGGGTGCGCGGGGCGGGCCTGCTGCTGGGGATCGGCCTGGCCGAGCCGGTCGCCCCGGCCGTGGCCCGGCACGCGCTGGCCGCCGGGTTCATCGTCAACGCGGTGCGCCCGGACACGGTCCGGATCGCCCCGCCGCTCGTCCTGACCACCGACCAGGCGGACCTGTTCACGGCCGCGCTGCCCGCGCTCCTGGACGCCGCCCTGGCGGAGACCACCACCGCAGGAGGAACCCCGTGACCGTCCGGCACTTCCTCGCCGACGACGACCTGACGCCCGCCGAGCAGGCCGAGGTCCTGGCCCTGGCCGCCCGGCTGAAGGCCGACCGCTTCGCCGCGCGGCCGCTGGAGGGCCCGCGCACGGTCGCGCTGCTGTTCGACAAGCCGTCCACGCGCACCCGGGTGTCCTTCTCCGTCGGGGTGGCCGAGCTGGGCGGCGTGCCGCTGGTGCTGGAGGCCGCCGGCTCGCAGCTGGGCCGCGGCGAGCCGGTCGCCGACACCGCCCGCGTCCTGGAGCGGCAGGTCGCGGCCATCGTGTGGCGCACCTCCGCGCAGAGCGGGCTGGAGGAGATGGCCGCTCACTCCCGGGTGCCGGTCGTGAACTCCCTGTCGGACCTGTTCCACCCCTGCCAGGTGCTGGCCGACCTGCTGACGGTCGCCGAGCACCGCGGCGACCTGGCCGGGCGCGCCCTGGCCTACGTCGGGGACGGCGCCAACAACATGGCCCACTCGTACCTGCTGGGCGGGGCGACGGCCGGTCTGCACGTGCGCGTCGGCACCCCGGCCACCGACCTGCCCGACCCCGACGTGGTGCGCCGCGCGGAGGAGGTCGCCGCCCGCACCGGCGGGTCGGTCCGCGTGGTGCACGACGCGACCGCGGCCGTGGAGGGCGCGGACGTCGTGGCCACCGACACCTGGGTGAGCATGGGCCAGGACTCCGCGGGCGCCGAGCGCTTCGCCCCCTTCGCCCTGACGAGCGGCCTGCTGGCCGCCGCCGCGCCGGACGCGGTCGTCCTGCACTGCCTGCCCGCCTACCGCGGCAAGGAGATCGCGGCCGAGGTCCTCGACGGCCCGCGCTCGCTGGTGTGGGACGAGGCGGAGAATCGGCTGCACGCGCAGAAGGCGCTGCTGGTCTGGCTGCTCGAGCGCTCGCGCAGCGCGTGAGCGAGGCGTCGGCCCGGACCGCCGGCGCGGGCACCAAGGCGTTCCGCCACGACCGCATCGCCGCCGTGCTGGCCCGGCGGCCGGTGCGCTCGCAGACCGAGCTGGCCGCCCACCTGGCCGAGGAGGGCGTGGCGGTCACGCAGGCCACGCTCTCGCGCGACCTCGTCGAGCTGGGCGCGGTGAAGGTGCGCGACGGCGAGCGCGGCCTGGTGTACGCGCTGCCGGCCGAGGGCGGTGACCGCACTCCGCGCAGCGGGGTGGGGCAGGAGGTGCTGGACGCCCGCCTGGCGCGCTGGTGCGAGGAGCTGCTGGTGTCGGCGGAGGCGTCGGCGAACCTCGTGGTGCTCCGCACCCCGCCCGGGGCCGCGCAGTTCCTGGCCTCCGCGGTCGACCACTCGGTCCTGCCGTCGCTGCTGGGCACCATCGCCGGCGACGACACGGTGCTGGTCATCTGCCGCGACCCCGCCGGCGGTCCCGCCGTCGCCGAGCGGTTCCTGGCCCTGGCGCGCCGGGACGCCGCCGCGGGTGCGGCAGACTCCCCGGCGGCCGACGACCCGGCCGGCGACGACGTCGAGGTCGACGTCGCGGACACCGACGACCTGCACACCGACGACGAGGAGCGACCGTGACGCAGCACCAGGCCCCCGCGCCCGCACCGGGCACCGCCGGGGAGAAGGGCCTGTGGGGCGGGCGGTTCGCGTCCGGCCCGGCGGCCGCGATGGCGGCGCTGTCGAAGTCCACCCACTTCGACTTCCGCCTGGCGCGCTACGACCTGGCGGGCTCGCGCGCGCACGCCCGCGTCCTGCGCGCCGCCGGCCTGCTCGACGAGGCGACCCTGGACGCGCTCCTGGCCGGGCTGGACGCCCTGGAGGCCGACGTCGTCTCCGGCGCCTTCACCGCCGCCGAGGACGACGAGGACGTCCACTCCGCGCTCGAGCGGGGCCTGCTGGAGCGCACCGGGCCCGAGGTCGGGGGCCGGCTGCGGGCGGGGCGCTCGCGCAACGACCAGATCGCCACGCTGCTGCGGATGTTCCTGCGCGAGCACGCGCGCGTGGTCGCGGCGGGCGTCCTCGACGTCGTGGAGGCCCTGTGCGAGCAGGCCGCCGCCCACCCGGGAGCGGCCCTGCCGGGACGCACGCACCTGCAGCACGCCCAGCCGGTCCTGCTGGCCCACCACCTGCTGGCGCACGCGTGGCCGCTGCTGCGCGACGTGTCGCGGCTGCGCGACTGGGACGTGCGCGCCGGCGTCTCGCCGTACGGCTCGGGCGCGCTGGCGGGTTCCTCGCTCGGCCTGGACCCCGCGGCGGTGGCCCGCGAGCTGGGGTTCACCGCCAGCGTGGAGAACTCCATCGACGGCACGGCCTCGCGCGACGTGGCCGCGGAGTTCGCCTTCGTCGCCGCGATGATCGGCGTGGACCTGTCCCGGATCTCCGAGGAGGTCATCGCCTGGGCGACGAAGGAGTTCTCCTTCGTCACGCTCGACGACGCCTGGTCGACGGGGTCGAGCATCATGCCGCAGAAGAAGAACCCCGACGTCGCCGAGCTGGCGCGCGGGAAGGCGGGCCGGCTGATCGGCGACCTGGCGGGCCTGCTGGCCACCCTCAAGGGCCTGCCGCTGGCCTACAACCGGGACCTGCAGGAGGACAAGGAACCGGTCTTCGACGCGGTCGACACGCTGGAGGTCCTGCTCCCGGCCGTCGCGGGGATGGTCGGCACGCTGCGCTTCCACACCGACCGGATGGCCGAGCTGGCCCCGCTGGGCTTCGCGCTGGCCACGGACGTCGCCGAGTGGCTGGTGCGCCGGGGCGTGCCCTTCCGCGAGGCGCACGTGGTGGCCGGGGCCTGCGTGCGCCGCTGCGAGGAGCGCTCGGCGGCCGAGGGCACGAGCGTGGAGCTGTGGGACCTCACCGACGACGACCTCGCCGGGATCTCCCCGCACCTGACGCCCGAGGTCCGCTCCGTCCTCAGCCTCGAGGGGTCGCTGTCCTCGCGCGACGGCGTCGGGGGCACTGCACCGGTGCGGGTGGCCGAGCAGCTCGAGGCGGCGCGCGCGGCGCTCGCGGAGCACCGGGCGTGGCTGACGAGCTGACGGGCGCCCTGCCGCGCGCGTTCTTCGACCGCGACGTGCTCGTCGTGGCGCGCGACCTGCTGGGGCGGGTGGTCCGCCACCGCACGCCCGAGGGCGCGGTGGTGGTCCGCCTGAGCGAGGTGGAGGCCTACGCCGGTCCGCTGGACCCCGGTTCGCACGCCTACCGCGGGCGCACCCCGCGCACGGCGGTGATGTTCGGCCCGCCCGGGCACGCCTACGTCTACTTCTCCTACGGGGTGCACTGGTGCGCCAACCTCGTCTGCGGGCCGGAGGGGACGGCCTCGGCGGTCCTCCTGCGCGCCGGCGAGGTCGTCGAGGGCGTGGAGCTGGCGCGCTCGCGGCGCGCGGCGGCCCGCCGCGACGCCGACCTGGCCCGCGGACCGGCGCGCCTGACGTCGGCGCTGGGGGTCGACCGGGCCCGGGACGGCGCCGACGTGTGCGCGGACGGGCCCCTGCACGTGCTGGCCGGCGAGCCGGTGGGCGACGAGGTCGTGCGGTGGGGACCGCGCGTGGGGGTGTCCGGGCCCGGCGGGACCACCGAGTGGCGGGCGTGGGTCGACGGCGACCCGACCGTCTCGGCGTACCGGGCGGCGGTGCCCCGCCGCGCCCGGCGCACCCGACCGGGCGCCTGAGGCCGCCCGCGGGCCGTGGCACGCTGTCCGGCGGGCGATCGGCGCCCGCCCGGCGGGGCCGGGAGACACGAGGAGAGCAGAGTCGTGAGCGACGTCTGGGAGGAACTGCGGTGGCGGGGCCTGGTGGCGCAGTCCACCGACGAGGCCGCGCTGCGCCAGGCTCTGGCGGACGGCCCGCTCACGTACTACGTGGGCTTCGACCCGACGGCGGCCAGCCTGCACGTGGGGCACCTGGTGCAGGTGCTGACCGCGAGGCGGTTGCAGCTGGCCGGGCACCGGCCGCTGGTGCTGGTCGGCGGGGCGACGGGCCTGGTGGGGGACCCGCGCGCCAGCGCGGAGCGGACGATGAACGACCCGCAGGTCGTCGCCGGGTGGGTGGGGCGCCTGCAGCAGCAGATCGCGCCGTTCCTGGACTTCGAGGGCCCGGCCGCGGCCACGATGGTGGACAACCTGGACTGGACGTCGCAGATGACGGCGATCGAGCTGCTGCGGGACGTGGGCAAGCACTTCAGCGTGAACCGGATGCTGGACCGCGAGGCCGTCGCCAAGCGGCTGGCCACCACGGGCATCAGCTTCACCGAGTTCAGCTACGTGCTGCTGCAGTCCAACGACTACCTGCAGCTGCACCGCCGGCACGGGTGCTCGCTGCAGCTGGGCGGCTCGGACCAGTGGGGCAACATCACCGCCGGCTGCGAGCTGGTCCGCCGGGTGGACCGCGCGACCGTCCACGCGCTGGCCACGCCGCTGCTGACCAAGGCGGACGGCACCAAGTTCGGCAAGACGGAGTCGGGCGCGGTGTGGCTGGACCCGCAGCTGACGAGCCCGTACGCCTTCCACCAGTTCTGGCTGAACGCCGAGGACACCCAGGTGGAGGGCTACCTGAAGGCGTTCTCCTTCCGCTCCCGGGAGGAGATCACCGAGCTGGGGCGCCAGGCGCGCGAGGAGCCGAGGGCCCGCGCGGCGCAGCGGGCGCTGGCGCACGACGTCACGGTCCTGGTCCACGGCGAGGACGCCGCCCGCGCCGCCGAGCAGGCGGCGGCGGCGCTCTTCGGCGGGGGGGACCTGGGCGAGGTGGACGCGGCGACCCTGGCGGCGGCCCTGGCGGAGCTGCCCACGGCCGAGCCGGCCTCGCGCGAGGTGCCGCTGGCGCAGCTGTTCGCTGAGACGGGTCTGGTGGCCAGCCGCTCGGCGGCGCGCCGGACGATCGCCGAGGGCGGTGCGTACGTCAACAACGTCAAGGTCGCCGAGGCGGACGCGACGCTGGCGGACGTGCCGCTGCTGCACGGGCGCTGGGCGGTGCTGCGACGGGGTCGCAAGGCCCTCGCAGCGGCCTCGATCCCGTTGCCGCAGTAGCGGATCGGCCCGGGGGCCGCCGCGGATTTGCCCCGCGGCCCCCCGGGCGTCTACTGTTCTTCACGTCGCCGCGAGCGGGGGCAGCACGGAGGGCCGAGAGGCACGACGAGCCGCCTGCAGCGAGGGGTGACGCAGGACACTTCCAAGGTGGTCTTCCACGGCCGCTGACGAGGTTATGATGGGAAAGTTGTCCCTGCGGAGGTCCGCTCACCGAGTGGCCGTCCCAGGCGTGACGTCCGGTTCTTGAGAACTCAACAGTGTGCCAAGTGTTGATGCCAATGTTGTAACCCCTGTGGCCATCTTCGTGCGTTGTGTGCGTGTGGTGGTCGTGGGTTTTCCTTTGGTGTTGTCCTCCATTCTCCTCG
>NZ_JBEUEI010000070.1:0-2636 GCF_041020755.1 Kineococcus terrestris
CGGGGCGGGGCGGGGGCGGGGCGGGGGTGGACCGGCGGCGGGCGGCCACGACCTCCCCGGCCGGCCCGACCGGGCGCGCCGCTCCCGCGGTGGCGGGGCGCGCCCGCGGCGACGACGATCGGGCGCGCACCGCACCGCGACGGGGCCCCGCGCCCCGAGGGGAGGACCCGTGGACGACCAGTCCATCCACCAGCGCATCACCGAGCTCGTCGAGCAGGAGAAGCAGCTGCGCCAGGCCCTGCAGGACGGGGAGCTGTCCGGCGAGGAGGAGCACGCCCGGCTGCGGCGGGCCGAGCAGTCGCTGGACCAGCTGTGGGACCTGCTGCGCCAGCGGCAGGCGCTGCGCGAGGCCGGCAAGGACCCCGACGAGGCGTCCGAGCGCCCCGTCGGGGAGGTCGAGACCTACCAGCAGTAGCGGCCCGGCAGCAGCCGCGCTCAGGCGCCGCGCAGGTCCAGGGGCAGCGCGGCGGGGGCCCCGTCCACGAGGCGGACGGGGATGCCCCAGTCCTGCTGGTACAGGTGGCAGGCGGCGAACTCCGGCACCTCACCGGTGTCGGGGTCGCCGTCGCACGCGGCCGCCTGCACGCTGACGTGCAGCACCCCGGAGCCGACGGCGGCGTCCAGGACGAGCCGGCGGCGCAGCCCCTCCGCCTCCCCGGCGCCCTCCAGCAGCAGCTCCGGCGGGGAGGCCGCCACGACCAGCCGCGTCGGGTCGCCCCAGCGGTCGTCGAGCTTCTGCCCCGTCGGCGGGGTGAACGCCACGCTCAGCTCCACCGGCCCGGCGGCCAGGTCCGTCGGCGGGCGCTGGACGGTGTGCGCGCCCGCGTCCACGCGGGCCTGCGGCGGCACCGCGAACCGCGTCAGGCGGTGGCCGGCGGCCTCCACGACGACCAGGGACCCGTCGCCGCCCGCGTCCCCGCCGGCGTCCACGAGCACGTCGGAGGGCTCGGCCAGGTCGCGCAGCAGCGTGCTGACCTCACCCGTGGCCGGGTCGTAGCGGCGCAGCGCGCCGTTGTAGGTGTCCGCGACGAGCACCGAGCCGTCGGGGGCGATCGCCAGGCCCAGCGGGTGCTGCAGCAGCGCGGGCGGGACGCCGTCCGCGGGCGCGCCCGGGCCGTCGCGGAAGCCGAAGTCGAACAGGCCCTGCCCGACGGCGGTGCGGACCTCGTACCCGGCGCCGGCGACGGCCTCCACGTTCGCGAGGCGGTCGTCCTCGACCCGCGGGACGGCGCGGTCGGGACCACCGGACCCGCTGCGGCGCAACGTCCGCAGCGCCGACGTCTCCGCGTCCACGAACCACAGCACCGGCCCGTCCGCGTCGTCGGCGACGGCGAACCCGGACGTCTGCGCGAACCACGCCCGCTCGGCCGGCCCGTCCTGCACGCCCTCGGCGGTCGTCCCCGCCAGCACGCGCACCACCCCGTCGGCGGGGTCGGCGGCCGGGTCGAACGCCCACAGCTGGTGCACGCCCGCCATCGCCACGACGACCTGCCCGTCGAACCAGGCGACGTCCCACGGGGTCGACAGGTCCTGCTCCAGCGCCGGGCCGCCGCCCTCGCGGCGGCGCAGCTGCCGGCCCGTGCCCGCGACCGTCGTCACCGCACCGTCCGCCAGCCGCACCCCGCGCAGGGCGTGGTTGACGCTGTCGGCCACCACGAGGTCGTAGCCGACGCGGGCGGCGACGTCGTCCGGCAGCAGGCAGAAGCCCTGCGGCTCGGCGAAGCGGGCGGAGGCGGCCGGGCCGTCGACGTGCCCGCGCTCGCCGTCGCCGACGCGCCGCACCTCCGTCTCGAGGTCGTCCGCCAGCTGCACGAGCTGGTGGTGGGCGGTGTCGGCGACGAGGAACCCGCCGTCCGGCAGGGCCAGGACGCGGGCGGGGAAGCGCAGCGCCGACGCGGGCGGCTCCGGGGCCACGTACGGGCCGGACCCGCGGTGCAGGGTGCCCCTGGCCTCGTGCTCGGCGACCAGCTCCTCCAGCAGCACGCCGAGGCCGTGGGCGTGGCCCTCGCCGGACATCGAGGCCACGACGTAGCCCTCGGGGTCCACGACGACGAGCGTCGGCCAGGCGCGGGCGGTGTAGGCGCCCCACGTGCGCAGGTCCGGGTCGTCGAGGACGGGGTGGTGCACGGCGTAGCGCTCGACGGCCGCGTCGAGGGTCGCCGGCTCGGCCTCGAAGCGGAACTTCGGCGAGTGCACGCCGACGACGACGAGGACGTCGGAGAAGCGCTCCTCCACGGGGCGCAGCTCGTCCAGCACGTGCAGGCAGTTCACGCAGCAGCTGGTCCAGAAGTCCAGCAGGACGACCTTGCCGCGCAGGTCGGCCAGACCCAGCTCGCGCCCGCCGGTGTTCAGCCAGCGGCGGCCCTCCAGCTGCGGGGCGCGCACGCGCGTCCGTCGGGTGGCGGGGGTGCTCGCGGGGGTGCTGCGGGTGCTGGACGTCGTCACGCGCCCAGTGTCACCCCGCCGTCCCCGCGCCCCGTCCACCCCTCCCGCCCGCCCCTCTCCCCCGCTCCTCCCCCCCGGGGGGGGGGGGGGGGGGGGGGGGGGGGGGGGGGGGGGGGGGGGGGGGGGGGGGGGGGGGGGGGGGGGGGGGGGGGGGGGGGGGGGGGGGGGCGGGGGGGGGGGGGGGGGGGGGG
>NZ_JBEUEI010000071.1:0-2363 GCF_041020755.1 Kineococcus terrestris
GGGGGGGGGGGGGGGCGGCGGGGGGCGGGGGGGCCGGGCCCGGCCCCCCCCCCCCCCCCCCCCCCCCCCCCCCCCGGACCGGTCCTCAGGAGGTGGGGATCTCCTGGTCCGCGACGATCGCTCCGTCGGTGACCTTGTAGCTCCACACGACGACGTCGGCGGGCTCGCCCTGCTCGTCGAAGGACAGCTGCTTGGTCACACCGGGCGCGTCGTAGGAGCGCACGAACTCCAGCAGCGACTCGCGGTCGTAGTTCCCCTCGGCGATGCCGTCGAGCAGGATCGTCGCGGCGTCGTAGCCCTCGGCGGAGTACGTGGCCGGGGCGGTGCCGAACTCGGCCTCGTAGTCGGCCGCGAAGGTGCCCTCGGCCTCCTCCGGCGGCAGGCACGGGCAGGTGATGATGGCGCCCTCGGCGTTCGCGGCGCCGGCGGCGTCGATGAGGCCGTCGTCCTTGGCGCCGTCGTCGGTGACGAACGGGGTCTGCAGGCCGCCCTCGCGCATCTGGCGCAGCATCAGGCCGGCCTCGGGGTAGTACCCGCCGAAGAACACCGCGTCCGGGTTCGCCGCGCGGATCGCCGCCACGGTGGCGGAGAAGTCGGTCTGGCCGCTCTGCACGGTGTCGTTGCCGGTGTTCGCCGCGCCCAGCTCCTCGCGGACGATGTCGGCCAGGCCCTTGCCGTACTCCGAGGCGTCGTCGACGACGAAGACGTTCTGCGCGCCCAGCACGTCGGTGATGTACGTGGCCGCGGCCGGGCCCTGCGAGGCGTCGTTGCCCAGCACGCGGAAGAACGTCGACCAGCCGTTCTCGGCCAGCGCGGGGTTCGTCGCCGAGGGGGTGATCGCCACGAGGCCGGCCTCGTCGAAGATCGGGTCGGCGACGCGGGACTCGCCGGAGAAGGCGGGGCCGACGACGCCGAGGACGGCCTCGTCGCCGACGGCCTGGGTCGCCAGACCGGTCGCCTGCTCGGGCAGGCCCTGGGAGTCGTAGTCGGTGACGGTGACCTGGCAGGCCCCGTCCTCGGCGTTGTGCTGGTCGACGGCCAGCTGGACGCCGTTCTTGATGTTGACGCCGAGGTTGGCGTTCGGGCCCGTCAGGGCGCCGAAGAAGCCGATGCTCACGCCGTCGGGGCACTCCCCGGTGGCACCGCCGCCGGCGGCCTCCGTGCCGCCCTCGGTACCGGTTCCGGTGGTGCCGCCGCAGGCGGTCAGGAGCAGGGCGGCCGCCGCGACGGGGGTCGCGAGCTTGACGATGGAGCGCACGGGCGAGTCCTCCTGGTGGTGTCGCACGGACGCGCGAGCGCACGTCCCCGTCCGCCCCTGCGCGCAGGGGCGGGACCGGGGGAACAGTAGAGGAGGGGCGGCCGTCGAGGAGGTGAACCGTGGAGGTTGTTCACCGGTCTGTTACACAGATCGACCAGCGGTCGCCCGTGCGGGTGGTCGTTCCGACCACCCGCACGCCGTCGGCGACGCTGCGTGCCGGGACGTGCGCGCACCCGCGGACGTCCTCGTCCGCGGGTGCGGTGCGGTGTGTCGCGCGCCCGGCCGGGCTCAGGAGCGGTCGTCGCCGGCGCTGATGACGGTGGTGGCGACCTCGCGCATCGTCAGGCGCTTGTCCATCGAGGTCTTCTGGATCCAGCGGAACGCCTCGGGCTCGGTCATCCCGAACTGCGTCTGCAGCTTCGACTTGGCGCGGTCGACGAGCTTGCGGGTCTCGAAGCGGTCGGCGAGGTCGGCGACCTCGTCCTCCAGCGCCATGATCTGCTGGTGCCGGCTCACGGCGATCTCCACCGCGGGCAGCAGGTCGGCGGACGTGAACGGCTTGACGACGTAGGCCATCGCCCCGGCGTCGCGCGCCCGCTCCACCAGCTCGGCCTGGGAGAACGCCGTCAGCAGCACGACGGGCGCGATGCGGGCGCGCACGATGCGCTCGGCGGCCGAGATGCCGTCCAGCACCGGCATCTTGATGTCCATGACGACCAGGTCGGGCTTGTGCTCCTCGGCCAGCGCGACGGCCTGCTCGCCGTCGCCGGCCTCGCCGACCACGTCGTACCCCGCCTCGCGCAGCATCTCCACGATGTCGAGGCGGATGATCGCCTCGTCCTCCGCCACGACCACGCGGCGGGTGGTCGTGGGGGCGCTGGCGGCGGTGTCGGCAGTGTTCGTCACGGGCGTCATCCTAGACGCCGCGCCCCGCCCGGCGGCGTCCCGTCCCACGGCCGGTGGGCACCCGCCCGGTTGCTAGGGTGACGCCGCCGCGCCCCGGTAGCCCAACCGGCAGAGGCAGTCGACTCAAACTCGATCCAGTGTGGGTTCGAATCCCACCCGGGGCACCCGTGCGCGAGGGGGGACGGACCGGCCGGTCCGT
>NZ_JBEUEI010000072.1:0-2351 GCF_041020755.1 Kineococcus terrestris
CCCCGCCCGCGCCCCCCCCCCCCCCCCCCCCCCCCCCCCCCCCCCCCCCAGCCCCCGCCCCCGCCAGGCCCCCCCCACCCCCCCCCGGGGGGGGGCGGGGGCGGGGCGGGACGGGGGCGGGACGAGGAGCCGGTGGCGGGTGCGCAGGCCGGCGTCCGGAGCCCGCCCGCAGCACCCGGCCGCACCGACGCGCCCGGCGGCGGGCGGAGAGCCGGCCGGAGCGCCCGCCACCGGCCCCCACCGACCCCGGACGCCCGGGGGCGGCGCGCGTCAGCCCAGCGCGGTGGCGAGGTCCGCGACGAGGTCGTCGGCGTCCTCGAGGCCGACGGACAGCCGCACGAGGTCGTCGGGGACCTCCAGCAGCGAGCCGGCCACGGAGGCGTGGGTCATCTTGCCGGGGTGCTCGACGAGGGACTCCACGCCGCCCAGCGACTCGGCCAGGGTGAACAGCTCGGTCCCCTTGCAGACGCTCAGGGCGTCCTCGACGCTCGCGGTGCGGAAGGAGATCATCCCGCCGAAGCGGCGCATCTGCTTCGCGGCGACGTCGTGGTTGCGGAACTCCGGCAGGCCCGGGTAGAGCACCTTCGTCACGCGCGGGTGCGACTGCAGGAACTCCACGACGCGCTCGGCGTTGTCGCAGTGCCGCTCCATGCGCACCGCGAGCGTCTTCAGCCCGCGCTGGACCAGCCAGGAGTCGAAGGCGCCGGGCACCGCGCCCATCGCGTTCTGGTGGAAGCCGATGCGGGCGGTGAGGGTGCCGCCGCGGCCGTCGTCCCCGTCGCGGACGACGACGACGCCGCCGACGACGTCGGAGTGGCCGCCCGCGTACTTGGTGGTGGAGTGCACGACGAGGTCGGCGCCCAGCAGCAGCGGGGTCTGCAGGTACGGGGAGGCGAAGGTGTTGTCCACCACCAGCAGCGCGCCCGCCCCGTGGGCGATCTCGGCGATGGCGGCGATGTCGCCGATCGTCAGCAGCGGGTTGGTGGGCGTCTCCAGCCACACCAGCCGGGTGCTGCCGGGGCGCACCGCCGCGCGCACCGCGTCCAGGTCGCCCAGGTCCACGGGGGTGTGCTCCACGCCCCACGGCTCGAAGACCTTCTTCACCAGCCGGTAGGTGCCGCCGTAGGCGTCGTTCGGGAACACCACGTGGTCGCCCGGCAGGAGCAGGGCGCGCAGCACGGCGTCCTCGGCGGCCAGGCCGGAGGCGAACGCGTAGGCGGCGTCGCCCTGCTCCAGGGAGGCGAACTGCACCTCCAGGGCGGTGCGGGTCGGGTTGCCGGAGCGGGAGTACTCGTAGCCGGTGCCGAGGCCGGTGCGCATCCCGCCGACGCCGTCCTGCTTGTAGGTGGACGTCTGGTAGATCGGCGTCACGACGGCCCCGGTCGCCGGGTCGGCCTCCTGGCCGGCGTGCAGGGCGCGGGTGGAGAAGCCGGGCAGCTGGTCGGTCACGGCCGAGAGCTTACGTGCGCGGGCGGGAAGGTCCGCGGCCCCGGCGCCGTTGCACGGGGTACCCGCAGGGAGGAGACCCCGTGTCGATCGGCCGCGTGTTCGGCAACCCGTACAAGACCCGCATGGTGACGCGCGAGGAGGCGCTGGCCGGGCGGAGCACCCGCCCGTTCCCGGTCCCCCGCGAGCACGCCGTCCTGGGCACCCCGCTGGAGGGCCCGTGGCCCGAGGGCACCGAGGTGATCTCGTTCGCCATGGGCTGCTTCTGGGGCGCCGAGCGCATCTTCTGGCAGCAGCCGGGCGTCGTCACCACGGCCGCCGGGTACCAGGGCGGGTTCACCGAGAACCCCACCTACGAGGAGTCGGTGACCGGGATGACCGGGCACGCCGAGACCGTCCTCGTGGCCTACGACCCCGCGCGGACCACCCCCGAGCAGCTGCTGAAGGTGTTCTGGGAGAACCACGACCCCACGCAGGGCTTCCGCCAGGGCAACGACCGCGGTACCGAGTACCGCTCGGCCGTCTACACGACGACCGCGGCGCAGGCCGAGGCCGCGCGCACCACGCGTGAGACCTTCCAGCGCGAGCTGACCGCGCACGGGCACGGCACGATCACCACGGAGGTCCGCTCCGCGGCGGAGGCCGGCCCGTTCTGGTACGCCGAGGAGCACCACCAGCAGTACCTGCACAAGGTCCCCGGCGGGTACTGCAACCACGGCCCCAACGGGCTGACCTGCCAGATCGGCCTCGTGGCTGGCGGGGCGTGAGCGCGACGGCGGCCTGATGGCCGCCGGACGCGGGGAGGGGGGGGGGGGGGGGGGGGGGGCCCGGGGGGGGGGGGGGGGGGGGGGGGGGGGGCGGGGGGGGGGGGGGGGGGGGGGGGGGGGGGGGGGGGGGGGGGGGGG
>NZ_JBEUEI010000073.1:0-539 GCF_041020755.1 Kineococcus terrestris
GAGCACGGCGGCAACAGCCTGTACCGCATCGCGGCGGGGGCGGCGGACGCCGACTACGCCTGGACCGAGGTCCTCATGCAGAACCTGGGCCGCTACCTGGGCGCCGGCCAGGTCAGCGGGCACGGCAGGAACACCTACCAGGCGATCAGCTTCCACCACTACACCGTGGTCGGGCCCTGGCACGCCAAGGGCTCGGCGACCGACTTCGACACCGGCGAGTACTACGCCACGATGCTCAAGGCCCGGGCGGTGGAGGACGTGATCGCCGGGCACGCGGCGGTCATGGACGCCTACGACCCCCACAAGCACGTGGGCCTGGTGCTGGATGAGTGGGGCACCTGGTTCGACGTGGAGCCGGGCACCAACCCCGGCTTCTTGTTCCAGCAGAACACCCTGCGCGACGCGCTGGTCGCCAGCGTGCACTTCGACGGCTTCCACCGCCACGCCGACCGGCTGGTGATGGCCAACATCGCCCAGACGGTGAACGTGCTGCAGGCGATGATCCTCACCGACGGCGACGCGCTGGTCCTGACGCCCTC
>NZ_JBEUEI010000007.1:0-129628 GCF_041020755.1 Kineococcus terrestris
CGGGGCGGGCGGGGCGGGCGGGGCGGGCGGGGCGGGCGCGGGGACGACCCGCTGCGGCGCGAGCGGCGCGCCTGGTACGTGTACGACTGGGCCAACTCCGGCTACGTGACGACCACGCAGACGGTGCTGTTCGCCCCGTACCTGACGGTGGTGGCGCGCCGGGCGGCGTGCCCGTCGTTGCCGGACGGGCAGGTGTGCCGGCAGACGCTGTCGGTGCTGGGGCTGCCGGTGGCGCCCGGCTCGCTGGCCCTGTACGCGATCACGGTGGCGACGCTGCTGTCGGCGCTGGTGCTGCCGCTGGTGGGGGCGCTGGCCGACCGGGTGCGCCGCCCGGCGCGGCTGCTGGGCGCCTTCGCGTGGACGGGGGCGGCGGCCGCGAGCGCGATGGTGGCGCTGGGCGGGGACCGCTGGTGGCTGGGGATCCTGCTGGTGCTGGTGGCCACCGTCAGCCTGGTGTGCTCGCTGGTGGTCTACGACGCGCTGCTGTGCGAGGTGTCCCCGCCCGAGCGGCGGGACGCGACGTCCTCGCGCGGGTGGGCGCTGGGCTACCTGGGCGGGTTCCTGCTGCTGGCGCTGAACCTGGCGCTGGTGTCGAACCCGCAGCTGCTCCGGGTGGGCGAGGAGGGCGCGGTGCGCCTGTCGCTGCTGTCGGCGGGCCTGTGGTGGGCGCTGTTCACGCTGGTGCCGGTGCTGGGCCTGCGCCGGATGGTGCGGGCGCGGGCACCGGACGCGGTGGTGGCCGGCACCGCCCTGGACGCGCGGGCGGGTGCGGCGCCCGCGGTGGTGGCGGTGGTGGTCGCGCCCGTGCGGCAGCTGGTGAGCACGTTGCGGGGGCTGCGCCGCTACCCGCAGGTGTGGCGCTTCCTGCTGGCGTACCTGGTGTTCAACGACGGCATCCAGACGGTCATCGCCGCGGCCAGCGTGTACGGGCAGGAGGAGCTGGGCTTCTCCTCCGCGCAGCTGATCACCACGGTGCTGCTGGTGCAGGGGGTGGCGTTCGCGGGGGCGCTGGTCTTCGGGGCGGTGGCCGCGCGCACGGGCGCGCAGCGGGCGGTGCTGGGCGGTCTGGTGCTGTGGAGCGTGGTGGTGCTGCTGGCCTTCGGGGTGCCGCGCGGGGCGTTCGGCACGTGGCTGGCGCTGGCGGTGCTCATCGGGCTGGTGCTGGGCGGCACGCAGGCGCTGGCGCGCTCGCTGTACTCGCAGCTGGTGCCGGTGGGCGCGCAGGCGGAGTACTTCAGCCTCTACCAGGCCGGGGAGCGGGGCACGAGCTGGGTGGGCACGCTGCTGTTCGGGCTGGTGGCGCAGCTGAGCGGCTCCTACCGGCCCGCGCTGGTGGCGCTGCTGGCCTTCTTCGTGGTGGGGGCCCTGCTGCTGCGGCGGGTCGACGTGGCCGCCGGGACGCGCGACGCGCGGGCCGCGGCCGACGGGCCCTCCGACCCCGACGGCACGGGCAGCGCGGTCCAGCACTCCGCGTGACGCCGTGGGTGACCGTCGGTCACCCGGTGGCACCCCTGCGCACACGACCTCCACACTCCGCGGCCTCCGCTGGCGGAACAGGGGCCTGCTGCGCACCGTTGTCAAGAGCAGTCCCCCTCGTCCCGGTCTCCCGGGAGCGTCAACCGGGGGGAACGTGGGGAGGTCACCATGAGCGAACGCAACCTGCGGGGGTCCCGCCTCGGCGCGGCGAGCCTGGAGAGCGAGTCCGGCGTCGAGCTGGCCGAGCGTCAACGCGTCACCTACCAGTGCCCCAACGGCCACACCGTGGTCGTGCCCATGTCGGTCGAGGCCGAGGTCCCGCCGCTGTGGGAGTGCCGGTGCGGGGCCGAGGCCCTGCGCACCGACACCGAGGCACCGGAGAAGAAGGCCGGCAAGCCGGCGCGCACCCACTGGGACATGCTCCTGGAGCGGCGCACCATCGCCGAGCTGGAGGTGCTCCTGGACGAGCGCCTGGAGCTGCTGCGCAACCGCGAGCTGATCAAGCGCAGCGCCTGACCCGGGCCGCCCGGGACACCCGGAGCGCCCGAGGGGGCCGGTCCACCACCCGGTGGGCCGGCCCCCTCGTCGTGCGGGCGCCTCGCACGGGCGCGCGTCCCCGGACGCCGGGGCTTCGGGCTCAGCGCTCGCGCCGGGGCGGGTCGACGACCTCGCCCTCCAGCACCTCGCCCTCCAGCACCTCGCCCTCCAGCACCCGCCCGCGCAGCGCACCGGCGGGCGCACCCGCCGCCCCAGGCCCACCGGATCCCCCGGGTCCACCAGGACCCCCGCGCACGACCTGCCCGTCGACGACGACGACCGCGGAACCCTCGCGCACGGCGCGCTCGACCCGCCGCTGCACCCACGCGCTGCTGGAGCGGCGCACCAGCGCCCGCACCGGCGGCAGGAGCAGGAGCAGACCGGCCACGGTGCTCAGCGGGCCGGGCAGCACCAGCAGCGCGCCCGCCAGCCCCAGCAGCACCGCGTCGCCCACCCCGCGCTCGGCCTGCGCGGCGGGGGCCGCGCGCCCGGCCGCGGCCGCCGCGCGCACCGCCCGCACGGCCCGCCCACCGGCGCGGCGCAGCACCAGGAGCCCGGCCAGCAGCCCGCCCAGCAGGACCACCAGCACGCCCAGGCCGTCCAGGACGCGGGCCAGCTGGACCAGCAGCCACACCTCCAGCACCAGCAGCGCCAGCACCGCCACGGGCAGCACCCGCGGCCAGCGCGGGCCGCGCCCGAGGCGGGGCCCGGTCCCGGTCCCGGGCCGCGGGTGGGAGGCGGTGCTCACTGCTCGATCACTCCCGGTCAACTCCTCGTCTCACCGCCGGGCCGCTCGCCGGCACCGGCTGCCTCCTCCAACGCGCGAGCGGCGCGCGGGGATCCCGCCGGGCGCCCGCGAGCGCCCGCGAGCGCCCGCGAGCGCCCGGAGCCGAAGCCGGCGGGCGGGGCGGGAGCGCTCAGGCGGGCACGGGGCTGTCGGCGGCCGCGCGCGCCGGCGGGGTGGCACCCCCGCGGCGCGAGCGCCCGCGGGCACCGGGGCGGGCGGTCAGCCACAGCAGCACGCCCAGGCCGCTGAGGGCGAGCTCGGGGGCGGCGCCGAGGCGGGTGGCGAGCGTGGTGCTGGAGCGCAGCACCACGTCGTCCTGCAGGACGGCGGCGGTGAACAGCTCGGTGCGCTGGTGGACGGCGCCGTCGGGCGTGATGAGCGCGCTGACGCCGACGGTGGACACGTGCACGACGGCGCGCCCGCTCTCCACGGCCCGCAGCCGGGACATGGCCAGCTGCTGCACGGCTTCGTCGGAGAAGCCGAAGGTGGCGTTGTTGGTCTGCACCACCAGCAGCTGGGCGCCGGCGCGCACGGAGTCGCGCACGAGGTCGTCGAAGGCGACCTCGAAGCAGATGACGTCGCCGACGGGGACGCCGCCGACGTCGACCAGGCCGACGCCCTGCCCGTGGACGAAGTTGCCCGCGAGGTCGACCTTGTCGCTGAAGAGGCGGAAGAAGGAGCGGTGCGGCATCCACTCGGCGAACGGCGCGGGGCGCTGCTTGACGTAGCGGCGCCCGGCCTCGTCGGTGGCCGCGTCCAGGCCCTCGCCGGGCACGACGACCAGGCCGGTGTTGGAGGTCTGCTCCCCCGGCCCGCGCAGGACGGCGCCGACGAGGACGGGGGCGCCGACGGCGTCGGCGGCCTGCTCGATGACGCGGCGGGCGTCGTCGTTGGCGTAGGGGTCGATGTCGCTGGAGTTCTCCGGCCACAGCACCATGTCCGGCCGCTGGGCGGCGCCCTCGTCCACGGCGCGGGCCAGGGCGCGGGTGGCGCCGGCGTGGTTGTCCAGCACCGCGCGCCGCTCGGCGTTGAACTCCAGCCCGGCCTGCGGCACGTTGCCCTGCACCGCGGCGACCCGGCGGGTGCCCTCCTCGGCGGCGGTGGGCCGCGGCACCAGCGCCCCGGCGGCGGTCACGGCGAGCGCCAGGACCAGCGCGAGGGCCGCCGGGCGGGCGCGGGGCACGGGGCGGGGGCTGCCGGCGGGGGCGGGGTGGCGCAGCAGGGCCAGGACGGCGGCGGCCAGCAGGGCGCCGGCGGCGGCGACGGCGGCGGTGACCAGGGGGCTGCCGCCCAGGGCGGCCAGGCCCAGGGTGGGCGCGTCGGTCTGGGAGAACGCCAGGCGCCCCCAGGGGAAGCCGCCCCACGGCACGCGGGCGCGGGCGGCCTCCACGGCCACCCAGGCGGCGGTGACGGCCAGGGGGCCCAGGTGCAGGCGGGCGCGCTGCAGGCGGGGCAGGAGGGCGCCCAGGGCGGCGTAGAAGGCGGCGCAGGCGGTCGCCAGGGCCGCCCACGGCAGGACGCCGACGTAGGTGCCGCTCCAGGCCAGGTGCGGCACGAGGAAGGCCCACCCGAACAGCAGGCCCAGCAGGGCGCCGCGGCGGGCGCGGGCGCCGTGGGTGGCCACGGTCAGGGCCGCCACCCCCAGCGGGGCGGCCCACCACAGCCCGGCGCCGCCGGCCAGAGAGGGCAGCGCGCCGGGGAAGGCGCTCCAGACGGCCAGGCCCCCCGCGACGGCGAGCGGCCCGGCGGCGGGCAGCGGCAGCGGGGCGGGCGGGACGGGACGCACCAGCGCAGCGTACGTGCCGCCGTGCGGGCCCGTGGCCCGGGCGCGGGTGGGCGGGAGGGCGGCTCGGGGTTCGACCGCGGGAGCGCAGGGACGAGCGCGGCAGCGCGCGGTGCGGGTTGCAGGTCGGGTCCGACACGCCCCTCGGTCCGTCGCACACCCCGGTGGCTCCGAGGTGCACGTCGTTGTCTAAAGGACGTGCGGACCCGACCTCGCCCACACCCGGCCGGTGACCCCGCCCGGCGTCGCAGGTGGTGCGGCTGCGACGCCGCTGGCGGGACCGGAGGGCTCGGCCGGTCTCGTCGTTCGTGGACCGGCTGCGAAACTACTCCGCCCCCCGGCGCTGTCAACCGGCCCCTGACCTGCGCTTTCGCGCGTCGTCGCTGGTCAGCGGGGGGTCGGGGACGGGTGCATCCGTGCCCCGCGGACACCGTTCCCGGCGTGTCGCGCGGCGTGTCGGGCTCTAGAAGAGGGTCGACAGCCGGTCACCGGGCGGTCACCCGCAGGTGAGAGAACTCACCCGTGCGGGGCCGCGGGGGAGCCGTCGGCGCCCAGCGCGTCGTGCACGAGCACCCCGTCCACGGCGGTGCGCAGGCACACCGGCAGCGGCGCCCCGGGCGCCAGGTCGGGCAGGCCCGGGGTGCCCGAGCGGGGGTCGGTGCTCCAGGTGGACACGCGCCGGTCGGGGGCCTGCACGACGAGGTCACCGGTCCGCCACACCGCGTAGGTGGCCGGGGCGCCGGGGCGCAGCACCCCGCCCTCGCCCGCCCCGCCGCCGGCGCGCGCCAGGCCGGCCAGGCGGTGCCCGCCGCGGGTGGCGGCCAGGAACGCCGCGCGCACCGAGATTCCGTGCCCGCCGGTGCGGTGCAGGGCCGCGGCGCGCACCCCGGCCCAGCCGTCCAGGGGGGTGACCGGGCTGTCCGAGCCCAGCGCCAGCGGCACCCCCGCGGCGGCCAGGGCGGCGAAGGGGTGCAGCCCGGCGGCGCGGGCCGGGCCCAGCCGGCGCGCGTAGGTGCCCTGCGGCCCGCCCCAGACGGCGTCGAAGGCCGGCTGGACGCTGGCGCCCACGCCCAGGCGGGCCAGCACCGCGGTGTGGCCGGTGTCGGCGGCCACCGCGTGCTCCACCCGGTGCCCGCACGAGGCCACCGCCGGCGCGCCCAGGTCGGCGGCCACCTCCTCCAGCGCCGCGCACAGCACGTCCAGGGCGGCGTCGCCGATGGCGTGGAACGCCGCGCTCACCCGGGCGCGGGTGCAGGCGTGCAGGTGGTCGCGCACCTGCGCCGCGCTCAGGCGCAGAGTCCCGCGCACCCCGGGGGCGTCGGCGTAGTCGGCGCGGAAGGCGGCCGTGCGCGAGCCGATGGCCCCGTCCACGCTCAGGTCCCCGCCGAGGCCGCCGACGTCCACGCCCTCGGCGCGCAGGGCGGCAACCGCGGCGGCCGCGGCGTCCGGGTCGGCCACCAGCTGCGCCGACCAGCCCACCACGCGCGGCAGGGCCTCGCGGCCGGCGGCGCGCTCGTCGGCGGTGCCCGGCCCGGCGAGCGCCGCCAGGGCGGCCAGGTCGCCCGCGGGGGCGAACTCGGGCCCGGACATCTCGTGCACGGTGCCGGTGCCGGCGGCGGCCGCGGCGCGCAGGGCGGCCCGGCGCGCGTCGGCGGCCGCCGCGGCCGGCAGCGCCGCCCAGCGGGCCCGCAGGGCCGCGGCGTGCTCACCCAGGCGCACCAGCGCCTCCTCGCGGGCGGGCAGGCCCGCGGCGGCCGCCAGCGCCGGGGAGACCAGCCCGGAGTGCCCGTCCACGCGCGAGAGCTGCACCGGGGCGCCGTCGGCGGCCCGCTCCAGCTGCGCGCGCGTCGGCAGCCGCGCCTGCTCCCCCCGCTCCCCCCGCTCCCCCCGCTCCCCCCGCTCCCCCTGAGGCCCGGTGTCCCAGGCCGAGTCGTCCCAGCCGAAGCCGGTGACCAGCGCGCCGGCCCCGTAGCGGGCGCGCTGGCGGCGCGCGTGGGCGGCCACCGCGTCCAGCAGCGCGGCGGGACCGCTGGTGCCGCTCAGGTCCAGGCCGGTGCGCTGCAGGCCCGTCTCGGTGGTGTGCACGTGGGCGTCGACGAACGCCGGGACGACCAGGGCCCCGTCCAGGTCGACGACCTCGTCGCCCCCGCGGGTCCAGGCGGGCGCGGCCTCGTCCGGACCGACCCAGGCGATCGTCGAACCCTCCACGAGCATCGCCGTGGCGAAGGGGTCGGCGGGGCTGTAGACCGCGCCGCCGCGGTACAGGCGGCGGGCGGGCGCGGGCGCGTCGGGCACGAGCGCACCCTAGGCGGCGGGCACCGGCGCGCACCCGGGCACCCGGGCACCCGTCGCCGCACGGCCGCCCGCCCCGCACCCCGTCCCCGCCCGCTCGTGGTGCTGCTGGTGCTGCTGCTGGAGGTGCTGGTGGTGCTGCCGCGGTCAGGCGCCCGCGGGGGCCCCGGCCGGCGCCTCGGCACCCGCGCCCGGGAAGCCGGGGGCGTCCACGACGCTGCCCGCCTCCGGCGCCTCGACCTCCACGTCGCTGCCCCAGTCCCAGAAGTCCATCGTCACGCTGGAGCTGACGCCCTGGACGTCGACCTCCTGCACGATGCGCGCCGGGCGGTCCTGCTCGTCCACGTACAGGGTGAACGGGATCGCGGTCAGGCCCGACTCGGTCAGCGCCTGGCGCGCCTCCTCGGTCTGCTGCTCCGGCGGCAGCGCCTCGAACGCCGCCTGCGGGTCGATCGTGCCGCTGTAGCCGCGGGTCTGGACCCCGCGCACCTCCACGCCCGGCACCTCGGTGACGTCGTCGGCCACGGCGCGCAGCTGCTGCAGCTGCGCGGAGGGGTCGACCGCGCCGGTGTCCAGGCCGGCGCCGCCCAGGGCGTCCAGCGGCAGGCGCACCCACTGGCCCTCACCGGTCAGCGGCGCGCCGCTGAGGTAGGCGACCTCGTCCACGAGGCGCAGCTCGACGGTGCTGCCGGCCGCGCCGGTCATCGCCGGCAGCGTCAGCGACATCTGCACGGCGCCGTCCTCGGCGTCGAAGGACCCCTCGCCGGAGACGTCGAAGGTCTGCTCCTGCCCGCCGGTGGCCTCGCCCGTGGCGGTCGTCGTCGTGCTCAGCGCGAAGCGGGCGCTGCCGGCCTCCTGGCCCTGCTGCGCGCTCGCCCGCACCACCTCGAACGCGGTGCGCTCGGTGGCGGCGCTGGAGGTCGCCGACGGGGCGCTGGTGCCCCCGCCGTCCTGCGCCGAGCAGGCGCCCAGGCCGAGGGACAGCGCGGCCACCCCGGCGATCGTGAAGGTCGCCAGCCGGCGGCGCGGGCGGCGGCTGGTGCTCGTGGTCGGTCCCTGGGTCTGCACTGCTGGTCCCCTCCGTCGGTGTGCCGTCAGCGGGCGTGGTCCCTGACGTCCACCCTCACAGCCTGCGCCACCCCCCGCGCGGTGAGGTCCCCCGAACGGTGGGGAGGTGGTGCGAAGATCGGTCCTGTGTCGTGTCCGGTGCGCAGTCGCACGTCGTGCCCGCCCTCCCCCGGGCGGGTGCCGCGGTGAGCGCGGCGCCCGGCCCGCCCGGAGGCGCGCCCGTGCTGCTGCTGGACGCGGCCTCGCTGTACTACCGCGCCTTCCACGGCGTCCCGAGCTCCCTGACCGCCCCGGACGGGACCCCCGTCAACGCCGTGCGCGGCTTCCTGGACGCCGTCGCCCTGCTCGTGGACGTCCACCGGCCGGCGCGGCTGGTGGCCTGCTGGGACGAGGACTGGCGCCCGGCGTTCCGGGTGGCGGCCCTGCCCTCCTACAAGGCGCACCGGGTGGGCGCCGACGGCGCCGAGGACACCCCGCCGCAGCTCGTGCCGCAGGTCGACGTCATCGTGCGGGTGCTGGCCGCGCTCGGGCTGGCGCGCGCCGGGGCCGCCGGGCACGAGGCCGACGACGTGGCCGCGACCCTGGCCGCGCGCGCCGTGGCCGCCGGCGGGCGCGGGCCGGTGCTGGTGGTCACCGGCGACCGGGACCTGTTCCAGCTCGTCGACGACCGCGCCGGGGTCGGCGTCCTGTACGTCGGCAAGGGGGTGCGCCGCGCCGAGCGGGTCGACGAGGCGTGGCTGCGGGAGCGCTACGGGGTGGACGGGCGCGGGTACGCCGACCTGGCCGCGCTGCGCGGGGACCCCTCCGACGGGCTGCCGGGCGTGGCGGGAATCGGGCAGAAGACCGCCGCGGCGCTGCTGGCGCGGTTCGGGGACCTGGCCGGGGTGCGCGCGGCCGCCGCCGACCCGTCCAGCGACCTGCCGGCCGGGCAGCGGCGCCGGCTGCTGGAGGCCGCCGCGTACCTGGACGCCGCACCCGTGGTGGTGCGCACGGTGCGCGGGGCGCCCGTGCCCGAGGTGGACGGGGCCCTGCCCGCGGCGCCGGCCGACCCCGGCGCCCTGGCGGAGCTGACGGAGCGCTGGGGCCTGGGCGGCAGCGTGCAGCGGGTGCTGGCCGCGCTGGAGCGCGCCCGCACCCCCTGAGGCGCCCCCTGAGGCACCCCCTGAGGCACCGCCCGGCTCAGGTCAGCGAGGTGTGCGCCACGACGCCGCGGTGCACCGCCTCCACGGCCTCGCGGGCGGCGCGGCGCACCTGCGGGTCGTCCGCCGCGGCGCGCACCTGGTCCAGCAGGTCCGTCAGCTGCTTGCAGCGGCGCACGAAGTCCCCGGCGGCCAGGTCGGCGTCGCGCAGCACCGCGTCCAGGCGGTCGCCGGAGGCCCAGCGGTGCACCGCCCAGGCGATCCCGGCGTCCGGTTCGCGGGTCTGCGGCACGCGGTGGGCGTCCTCGCGGTCGGTCAGGTCGCTCCACAGCCGCACGGTGGCCGCCACGGCCGCCTCGGCGCGGTGCGGCACCCGCTCGGCGCGCCCGGCTTCCTCGCGGCGCGACTCGTGCACGAGGGTGGACACGGCCGCGGCCAGGTCCGCCGGCCCCAGCCCCGCCCACGCCCCGTGCCGCAGGCACTGGGCCACCAGCAGGTCCGTCTCGGCGTTGATGCCGCGCAGGACCCGCCCGGCGTCGCTGACGCGCGTGCCGTCGGCGTCCAGGTAGCCCAGCTCGGCCAGCAGGTCGCACACCCGGTCGAAGGTGCGGGCGATGGTGCCGGTGCGCCCCTCCACCGAGCGGGCCAGGGCCTCGGTGTCGCGGCGCAGCTTCTCCTCGCGCACCGCCCAGCGGGCGTGCTCCTCGCGCTCGGCGCACCCGTGGCACGGGTGCGCGCGCAGCCGCTCGCGCAGCTGGACCAGCTGCGGGTCCTCCTCGGCCGGGCCGCCGGTGCGCCGGCGCGGCACGTCCCCGCCGCCGGTCTCGGCCAGCTTGTTGCGCAGCGTGGAGGCCAGGTCGCGGCGCGCCTGGGGGCTGCGGTGGTTGAAGTCGCGGGGCACCCGCACCGTGGCGATCGGCTCGACCGCGCCGGGGAAGTCGTGCGCGGAGACGGTGCGCACCTGCCGGTCCTGGGTCAGCAGCCGCGGCGAGGGCGGGTCGAAGCCCTTGCCCTCCACCAGGTCCAGGACGACGCCGAACGCGGCCCGGCGGGGGCTGGGCAGGCGCACCACGTCCCCGGTGCGCAGCTTCTCGATCGAGCGCGCGGCCTCGGCGCGCCGCTGGGCGGCGCCCACCCGCGACAGCTCCTTCTCCCGCTGCCCCAGCTGCTGGCGCAGGGCGAAGTACTCGCCGAAGTCGCCCAGGTGGCACGTCATCGAGCGCCGGTAGCCCTCCAGCGCCTCCTGCTGCACGCGGATGCGCTGGGCCTGCCCGACGACGGCGCGGTCGGCCTGGAACTGCGCGAAGGAGGTCTCCAGGATGTCGCGGGCCTGCCCCCGGCCGACCTGCTCGACGAGGTTGACGGCCATGTTGTAGGTGGGCCGGAAGCTCGAGCGCAGCGGGAAGGTGCGCCGCGAGGCCAGCCCGGCGACCTGCTCGGGGTCGGTGCCCTGCCCCCACAGCACGACGGCGTGGCCCTCCACGTCGATGCCGCGCCGGCCGGCGCGCCCGGTCAGCTGGGTGTACTCCCCCGGCGTGACGTCGACGTGGGTCTGCCCGTTCCACTTCACCAGCCGCTCCAGGACCACCGAGCGGGCCGGCATGTTCACCCCCAGCGCCAGGGTCTCGGTGGCGAAGACCGCCTTGACCAGCCCGGCGGCGAACAGGTGCTCCACCGTCTCCTTGAACACCGGCAGCATCCCGGCGTGGTGGGCGGCCAGACCGCGCTCCAGGCCGTCCAGCCACTCCCAGTAGCCCAGCACGGCCAGGTCGGAGGAGGGGATGTCCGCGCAGCGCTCCTCGGCCAGCGCCCGCACCCGCCGCCCCTCCTCCGGGGTGGTCAGGCGCAGCCCCCACGCCACGCACTGGGCCACGGCCGCGTCGCAGCCGGCGCGGCTGAAGATGAAGGTGATGGCCGGCAGCAGGCCGCCGGCGTCCAGGACCTCCAGCACCTGCGCGCGGCTGGCCGGGCGCGGCACCGCCCGCCCCGAGGGGCCGGCCAGCCCGCCCGGGCGCGCGCCCTGGCGCGAGGCGGTGCGCGAGGTGCTGCGGGGCGCCGGCGCGCCGCGGCGGCGCCCGCGGCCGGGCGCACCGGCCAGCCGGTCCACCCGCAGCTGCTGGCGGGACATCGCCACCAGCTCGGGGTTGACCACCGCCCCGGGCACCAGGGAGCCCTCATCGCCCTCCAGCGGGTCGCCGGCCGGGTCGGTGAACAGGTCGTACAGGCGGGTGCCGACCATCAGGTGCTGCCACAGCGGCACCGGGCGGTGCTCGGAGACGACGACCTCGGTGTCCCCGCGCACGGTGCCCAGCCACGCGCCGAACTCCTCGGCGTTGCTGACGGTCGCCGACAGCGAGGCCAGCAGCACCTCGCGGGGCAGGTGGATGATCACCTCCTCCCACACGGCGCCGCGGAAGCGGTCGGCGAGGTAGTGCACCTCGTCCATGACGACGTAGCCCAGGCCGTCCAGCAGCGGGGAGCCGGCGTAGAGCATGTTGCGCAGCACCTCGGTGGTCATGACGACCACGGGGGCCTCGCCGTTGACGGAGTTGTCCCCGGTCAGCAGGCCCACCGCGCCGGGACCGTGCCGCTCGACCAGCTCGGCGTACTTCTGGTTGCTCAGCGCCTTGATGGGGGTGGTGTAGAACGCCTTGCGGCCCGTGCGCAGCGCCAGGTGGACGGCGAACTCGCCCACCACGGTCTTGCCCGCGCCCGTCGGGGCGGCCACCAGCACCCCGCGCCCGGCCTCCAGCGCCCGGCAGGCCTGCACCTGGAAGGGGTCCAGGTCGAAGCCGACGGTGGCCGTGAAGGCCGCCAGCTCGGTGCGGGACTCCTCGGTGCGGCGGCGCGCCGCCGCGTAGCGTTCGGCAGGGCTCGCCATGCCGTGACAGTACGTCAGAGCACCCACCCCCGCGCAGGCGACGCCCGCGCCACGGACGTCCGCCGTGGTCCTCAGCCCAGCACGCGCAGCGCCCCCGGGTGCGCGGTGCACGTCAGCGGCAGCGGCAGCGCCGCCTCCCCGTCGGCGTGCGGGTGCGGGACGCTCGCGCCCGGCAGCGGCGCCAGGTGCACGCGGCGGGCGCGGTGCACGTGCACGGCCGGGTGGCGCAGGTGCCGGCCCGAGCGCAGCAGCGGGAAGACCGTCAGGGCCGCGAGCGGGCTCAGCGCGTCGATCACCACGACGTCCAGCAGCCCGTCGGCGGGGTCGGCGTGCGGGGCCATCAGCAGCCCCCCGCCGTAGCAGCGGGTGTTGGCCACGGCCACCAGCAGCGTCGGCCGCTCCAGCACCCGCACCCCGTCCCCGGGCTCACCGGGCACGCCCTCGAGGACGATCCGCAGCCCCACCGGCCGCACCACGGCCAGCTCGCGCAGCGCGGCCAGCGTGTAGCGCGAGGGCCCGGTCGGCCAGCGCCAGCGGTTGGCGCGGGCGTTGACGCGCGCGTCCACGCCGGCGCCCAGGATGCTGGCGAACCAGCGACCGGACCGGGGACCGCCGGGGGCACCGGCGGGGTCAGCGGGCTCGCCAGGGGAGACGTGCACGGCGTCCACGGCGCGGGCACGCCCGCCCGCCAGGGCCTCCGAGAGGCGCTCCACGGCCCGCACCGGCTGGCGCAGGGGCACGCCCAGGCCGCGGGCCAGGTCGTTGCCCGTGCCGGCGGGCACCACGCCCAGGGCGGTCCGGGTGCCGGCGACGGCCTGCACCGCGGCGTGCACGAGCCCGTCCCCGCCGACGACCACGACGGCGGCCAGGTCCGGCGCGCGCCGGGCCAGCCGCTCGCGGGCCTCGGCGACGTCGCGGCCGGACAGGTCCTCCACGTCGTGGCCCAGGCGCCGCAGGGCCGCCAGCGCGCGGCGGCCGGCCTCGCGGCCGGCGCCGCGCCCGGCGGTCGGGTTGACCAGCAGCCCCACCGGTCCTGCGCGCAGGGGCTGCCCGCCGTCCGGCCGGTGCGGGTCCACGGGGCTCAGAGGGGGCTGGCCTCGTCGTCGGACAGGCGCTCCAGCTCCGGCGCGCCGTCGCGGCGACGGCGCCGCTTGTCGTTCAGGACGCAAATGGTCGTGGCCACCGCGAACAGGAAGATCATCGGCATCGCCATGACGATCATCGTCAGGGCGTCCGGGGTCGGCGTGAAGACCGCCGAGAAGAGGAAGCAGAGGAAGACGGTGATGCGCCACTGCTTCAGCACCGCCCCGCCGGACAGCAGACCGGCGAAGTTCAGCGCCACCAGCACGACCGGCACGAGGAACGCGATGCCGAACGCCAGCAGCAGGCGCATCACGAACGACAGGTAGCTCGGCGCGTCGATGAAGTTGTACGCGTCGTCGGGCGTGAACTGGGTGATCAGCCCCATCGTCGTGGGCAGGATGTACCAGGCCAGCGCCATCCCGGCCAGGAACAGCGGAACCCCGGCGCTGACGAAGCCGATCGCCCACGTGCGCTCGCGCCGCGTCAGGCCGGGGGTGACGAAGGCCCACAGCTGGTAGATCCAGACGGGGCTGGACACGATCAGGCCCACCCACAGGGCGCCCTTGACCTGGATGTCCAGGGGGCTGACCGCGCCGGCGAAGTTCAGCCCGCCGCCGTCGCCGATGGAGTCGAAGGGGCTCTCCAGGGTGGGGAGCACCACGTTGGGCCACAGCCACCAGCCGGCGGCCGCGCCGACGACGATGAACAGCGCGGCCCGGAAGAGCCGCTTGCGCAGCTCCTCCAGGTGCTCGCGCAGGGGCATGCGCCCCTCGGGGTCCTTGGGCGCGCGCCCACGGCGGAACGTCGTGACAGCCACGTCAGGACCTCGCGGGACGGATCAGCGGTCGCGGACGGTCGACGTCTCGTCGTGGGACGAGCCGTTGACCCGGGACGCGTCGGTGCGCACGCCGGAGCGGGGCTCGTCGCGGACGTCGTCGATGGAGGTGCCGCGGATCGTCTTCGTCTCCTTGGCGGTGGCCTCCTCCTCGTCCTCGCGCTGCATCTCCTTGACCTCGCTCTTGAAGATGCGCAGCGAGCGACCGAGGCCGCGGGCGGCGTCGGGCAGGCGCTTGGCGCCGAACAGCAGGAGCATGACGACGACAAGCACAAGGATGTGCCAGGGCTTCAGTGCGCCCATGGTGCTCAACCTCTCGAGGGGGGACGGTGCACCGCCATGGTACGTCCCCGCCGTCCCGCCGCGGGGCAGCCGGAGGTGAACAGCGCCTGTGCGTCGCGCCACGCGCCCGGCGGGCGGGCGCGGGGCACCGGCCGGCCCGCCCCCGCCTGGACGGGGTGGGAGCGGGCGGACCGGTGGCGCGGACCGGTGGGCCGGACCGGTGGCGCGGACCGGTGGGCCGGACCGGTGGCGCGGACCGGTGGGCCGGGGCGGCGGCGAGCGCCGCCCCGCGGGTCAGCGGGCGGCGCCGGCGCCGCGGGAGGCCAGGCCGGCCAGGTCGTCGCAGGAGTCCAGCACGAGGGCGAAGTCGAGGACGTCGTCCCAGGCGATGGCGCCGCCGCGGTGCTCCTCCAGCGCCTCGGCGGGGATGACCCAGCGCTCGACGGCCACGCCGCCGGAGACCAGCAGCGCGACGACGTCCTCGCCGGCGGGCTTGCGCACCTCGTCGCGGCACTTGGGGCAGTCGAAGGCGTAGAACGAGCGGTCCTTGGCGCTGCAGACCACGAGACGCACCTGCTTGGGCGTCAGCTCGACGTCGCCGCAGCAGGGGCAGGAAGCCTTGATCGTGGTCATGTCGCGCACCTCTCGTCGTGCCGGGCGGCCGTCCTGCCGCGCGGCGATGACACTCCTTCGGCACCGACGGCCGATCCCTTGAACGGTGCTCCGGCGAGGGGTTGACAACGCCGGTCCGGACGTGCCCCGAGCCTTCAGCCGGGCCGCTCGCCGGGCTGCTCGCCGGGCTGGTGGCGGGCGTAGGCGTCCAGCGCGCGCACCGCGGCCTCGCGCACGTCCACGGCCAGCTCCGGCGGGTCCACCACGCGGGCGCCGGCGCCCAGCCGCAGCAGCAGCCGGCGCACCCAGCGGGTGTCGGCGGTGCGCAGCCGCACCCGGGAGGCGGCCTCGGACCAGGCGTCCTCACCGGGCTCGGTGACCGACTCCACCGGGTAGTAGTCGGCCACCCACGCCGCGCGGGGGGCCAGGTCGAGGGTGACCACGACGTCGTCGGGGCTGGGGCGGAACAGGTCGGCGTCCACGTCGCGCGAGGCGGCCCGCGGGGGCGGGGTGCCGTCGGCGTCCAGCACCACGGCCTCCTCGATCCGGTCCACCCGGAACAGGCGCACCCCCTCGGCGCGGTGGCACCAGCCCTCCAGGTACCAGCGGCCCTCGACGCTGACCAGGCGCATGGGGTCCACGTCGCGCTCGGTGCGCTCGTCGCGGCTGGGCACCAGGTAGCGCAGGTGCAGGCGCCGGTTCTCCCGCAGCGCCGTCTGGGCGGCGGCCAGGACCCGCGCGGCGACCTCCTGCCCGCGCGGGTCGCGGTCGTCCACGCGCACGTCCACGGCCACCGCCGAGGCGGCCGCGGCCGCGGCGCCGGCCGCCTCCCCCGCGGCGCGGCTGAGCTTGGCCAGGGCCCCGTCCAGCGCCTCCCGGTCGTGCAGGCCCGGCACCTGCGCCAGGGTGCGCAGGCCCACCAGCAGGGCGACGGCCTCGTCGACGGCCAGCCGCGAGGGCCGCGCCAGCGGGTCGGCGTTGGACAGGTACACCCGCCCGGACTCCCAGCGGGCGTCGATGAGGTCGTCGGGCAGGTGCCCGGGGGTGCCGCACACGAACAGCAGCTCCAGGTCGTGCACGAGCTGCTCGGTGCTGATGCCGAAGTGCCCGGCCGCCTCCTCCAGGGGGATGCCCTGGTGGCGCAGCAGGTAGGGGACCATCGCCAGCAGCCGCGAGAGCCGCTCGGTGGAGGCGCGCCCGGTCACGAGGCCCGCCCGACCGCGCCGGAGCGCTCGCCACCGCCGCCGGCGGCCCGCTCGCCACTCCCGGTGTCCTCGCCGGTGCGGGTGCCCTCGGCGGCGCCGCTGTCCCCGCCGGTGCCGGTGTCCCCGTCCTCGCGCAGGCCCGCGGCCCCGCGCAGGCGCCGCAGGACCGCCGCGCGCAGCTCCGGCGGGTCCAGGACGACCACGTCGGCGCCGTAGGCGGCGACCTCGTCGGCGGCCACCTCCACGTCGGCCACGTCCACGACCACCACGTCCATCCCGTCCGGGCGCCCGTCCGCGCCGCGCCCCGCCTCCTCGGTGCGCGCGGCGCGCCGGCGCAGCGCCAGCCCGGCGCCGGGGCGCACCAGCAGGCGCGCGGGGCGGGTGGTGCGCTCACCGACCCGGCCGGCCACGACCGCGCGCGGGTCCAGGTCCTCGGGCACCCGGTAGGAGCCGGGCCGGCCGATGCGCCGGGGCGCCGAGGCCACCCGGGACAGGCGGAAGACGCGCACGTCCTCGCGGTCGCGGTCGTGCCCGACGAGGTACCAGCGCCCGTGCCAGCTGACGATGGCCCACGGCTCGACGTGCCGCTGGGCCGGCTCGGCGCCGGCCCGGCGGTAGGTGAAGCTGACCGGCGCGCGGTCGCGGGTGGCCGCGTACAGGGCGTCGAAGGCCGGCTCGCTGGTGCGCACGCGCGGCTCCACCCCCACCAGGGAGCTGTCGTCCGGCTCCACGCCCAGGCTGCGCAGCTTGACCAGCGCCCGGGTGGCCGGGCCGGCCAGGCTGGCCTGCTGCCACACGCGGCTGGCCAGCGACAGGACCGCCAGCTCACCGGGGGTGAAGACGATGTCCGGCAGGGCGAAGGCGTCGCGGTCGATGCGGTAGCCGGCCTCGTCGCCGAACAGCGGGTCCTCCCCGCCGGTCTCCAGCGGCACCCCCAGCTCGCGCAGGTCCTCCTTGTCCCGCTCGAACATCCGCTCGAAGGCCAGCGTCGTGGCGCAGTCGGCGTACTGCGGGACGGCCTGGCGGATCTGCTCCTTGGTCAGCCAGCGGCGGGTGGCCGACAGGGCGATGACGAGGTTGAGCAGGCGCTCGGTGCGCCGCGCGCCGCGGGCGCTCTCCAGCTGGGCGGCGGGGCTCCCCGTCCCGCCCGCGGCCCTGCCGCCGGGGTCCCTGCTGCTCGCGCGCGCCACGGTCCCGGGACGCTACCCCAGCCGCGGCCCGCGCGCGGGTCGTCGCGGCACGCTGCGTCGCGCGGTCGTCGCACCCGGGTGCGGCGCGGTCGCGGGCGTCGCGCCGCTGCGCGGCGGGCCGGTCCGGCGGGTAACGTCGTGCGGTCAGCCCGCCGCGCGGCCCAGCGCGGCCAGCCCGATCCGACGACCGGAGGCGTCCCGCCGTGCCGTCCGCCGCCCGCGCCCCCTTCCTGGACGTCGCCCGGGGGCTGGCGATCGCGCTGGTGGTCCTGCACCACTCGGTGATCTTCCTGGACGCCGGGGCCCTGCTGGACGTGCGCTGGCGGGTGGTCAATGACGAGCTGGTCGTGCTGCGCATGCCGCTGTTCTTCGCGGTCTCGGGGGCGCTGGCCGCCTCGGCGGCGCGGCGCTCGTGGCGCTGGCTGGCCCGGCACCGGCTGGTGCTGCTGGTGTGGCTGTTCGTCACGTGGTCGCTGCTGCGCTTCGCGTGGTTCAGCGTGGTGCCGCAGACGCTGAACGCGGCCGAGACGGCCACGCTGCGCCCGCTGCTGCTGTCGCCGCTGCTGCCGGTGACGGGCCTGTGGTACCTGTACGCCCTGGCGCTGTTCACGGTGCTGGCGCGCGCGGCGGGGCGGGCCGCGCCGCTGCTGCTGGTGCCGGCCGCGGCGGTGTCGTTGGCGGCCACGGTGCCCGGGTGGATCGCGCCGAACTACGCGTGGACGCAGATGTCGCGCTGCTTCGTGTTCTTCCTGCTGGGCTGGTGCCTGCGCCGGGTGCTGCTCGAGCGGTTCGGGCGCCTGCCGGGGCCGGCGGCGTGGGCGCTGGTGGCGACCGCGGTGGCCGGTCTGGTGGTGCACGGGAGCACCGACGGGCGCTCCCCCTGGCTGCGGCTGGCGGTCAGCCTGGCGGCCATCGGCGGGGGGCTGGCCGCGGCGCTGCTGCTGAGCCGGGCGGCGCCGGCGCGCCCCGTGGCGGCCGGGCTGGGCTGGCTGGGCCGGCGCACCCTGCCGGTGTTCCTGGTGCACGAGCTGGTGGTGGGGCTGCTCACCGCGCTGGCCCTCGCCGCCGGCGCGGGCCGGCACCCGGCGTGGCCGCCGCTGTGGGCGGCGGTGGCGCTGACGACGGCGCTGCTGGTGCACCGGCTGGCGCGCCGGGCCGGGCTGGGGGTGCTGTACGACTCCCCGCACCCGCCGCCGCGACGGCCGGCGAGCGGCCCGGCGCAGGGTCCCGCGGGTGCCGCGGCGGCGGGCCTAGGCTCGCCGGGTGCTGCGCTGGCGGGAGGGGACGGTCGTCGCGACGGACCGGTCGTGGGCGGTGGGCCCGGGCCGGGGGGCGCTGGAGTGCCGGGTGCTCCTGGCGGACGGGACGACGGCGCGCGCGCTGGCCTTCGCTGACCTGGTCGGCGTTCCCGAGCCGGGGCAGCGGGTGCTGCTGAACACCTCCGCGCTGGCGCGGGGGCTGGGCACGGGCGGGTACGCGCTGGTGGTCGCGCTGCCCGACGCGCTGCCCGCGGACCCGCCGCCGGGCCCCGGGCACCTGGTCAAGGCCCGCTACACGCCGCTGCAGGCGATGGTGCTGGGCGTGGACGAGCAGGAGTCGCCGCACCACGCGCTGCTGGCCGAGGCCGACGACCTGCACGGCACGCCCGTGGTGGTGGCCGATCTGCACTCGGCGCTGCCGGCGGTGGTGGCCGGGGTGCGCGAGCGGGCGCCGGGCGCGCGGGTGGCGTACGTGATGACCGACGGGGGCGCGCTGCCGGTGGCGTTCAGCCGCACCGTGGCGGGGCTGCGCGAGGCCGGCTGGCTGGCGGCGTGCGTGACGACGGGTCAGGCCTTCGGCGGGGACCTGGAGGCGGCGACCGTGCACACCGGGTTGCTGGCCGCGCACCTGGTGGTGGGCGCCGACGTCGTGGTGGTGGCGCAGGGGCCGGGGAACCTGGGCACCGGCTCGCGCTGGGGGTTCTCGGGGGTGGCGGCCGGGGAGGCGCTGAACGCGGCGGCGCTGCTGCGCGGGCGGGCGGTGGCGGCGCTGCGCGTGTCGCAGGCCGACCCGCGCGAGCGGCACCGCGGCGTCTCGCACCACTCGGTGACGGCGGTGGGGCGGGTGGCGCTGCTGCCGGCCGACGTGGTCGTGGCGGCCGAGGAGGGAGCGTTCGCCGAGGGGGTGCGGGAGCGGGCGCGGGCGCTGTGCGGGGACCGGCACCGGCTGGTGGAGGTGGACGCGGCGGGGCTGGACGCGGCGCTGGCCGCGTGCCCGGTGCCGCTGTCGACGATGGGGCGCGGGCCGCAGCAGGACCGGGCCTCGTTCGTGGCCGCCGCGGCGGCCGGGCGGCACGCCGCGGACCTGCTGGGACGCTGAGACCCCGGCGCCCGCGCGGGGCACCGGGGTCCCAGGGGATCCCAGCCGGGTGTCAGCCGGGTGTCAGCTGACGCCGACGAGGTCGACGACGAAGATCAGGGTCTCGCCGCCCTTGATGGCCGCGCCGGCGCCGCGGTCGCCGTAGCCCAGGTGCGGCGGGATGACGATCTTGCGGCGGCCGCCGACGCGCATGCCGACGATGCCCTGGTCCCAGCCCTTGATGACCATGCCGGCGCCCAGCGGGAAGTCCAGGGGCTGGCCGCGGTTCCAGGAGGCGTCGAACTCCTCGCCGGTGCTGAAGGCGACGCCGACGTAGTGGGCGCTGACCGTGCGGCCGGGCACGGCCTCCTCGCCGTCGCCGACGACCTCGTCGGTGATCTCCAGCTCGGTGGGCGGCTCGCCGCCGGGGAAGTCGATCTCGGGCTTGGTGCGGTCGGTCACGTCGCTCCCTGGGTCGGGGGTGGCTCCGGTGGTCGCCGGAGGGTCGTCGCGGGACCGGTCGGCCGGTCCCGCCGGTCAGTAGGCGTCGAGGATGTCCACGACGAAGACGAGGGGCCCGGCCGGCTGGCCGCCGGTGGGCTCGTCGCCGTAGGCCTGCGCGGCGGGGATGACGAGCAGGACGCGGCTGCCGACGTCCTGCCCGACCAGCCCGACGTCCCAGCCCTCGATGAGGCCGCCGACGCCGATCTGGGTCTGGAAGGGCTGGCGCTCCCAAGAGCTCTCGAAGACCTGCCCGTCCTCCAGGCGCGCGCCCACGTACTGCATGGTGACGTTCTGCCCGGACTCCACGGCCGGCCCGGCGCCCTGGATCAGCGGCTGCGCCAGGGTCTGCTCGGGCGCCTGGTAGCCCTCGGGCACCTCGACCCCGGTGGGACGGTCCTGCTCGTCGTAGGTGACGGTGGGCAGGCCCGCCGGCGGGGTGACCGCCTCGCCCTGCGCGGTCTCGGCGATGACCCGCACGACGTCGGCGACCAGCACCATCGTGGTGTCGGCGTCCACGCCCTCGCCGAACTGGGTGGCGGCCTCCCCGAAGCCGTCCGCGGGGGCGATGGCGATGGCCAGGCGGTCGCCGACGTGGGCGCCGACCAGGCCGCGGGCGATGCCGCGGGTGACCTGCGGCAGCGGGAAGCGGGCGTCGGTGGCGCCGAAGCTGGTGTCCAGCTCCCGGCCGGTGGACCCGGCGTACAGGGTGTAGGCGAACTGCACGGTGTCGTCGGCCTCGACCTCGGCGCCGTCGCCGGCGGTGACGACCTTGCGGGTCGTCTCCTCCACCTCCAGCGGGGTGGTCACCTGCACCTCCGGCTTGGCGCCGGGCTCACCGGTGACGGTGACGGGCAGGGCGTCGTCCACGGCGGCCGGCTCGATGACCGCCGCCTCGGCGGTCGCGGAGGCGCTCTGCTCGGCGGGGTCGGGGGTGTCCGGCTCCGAGGCGCACGCGCTCAGGGTCAGCGCGAGGGCCGCGATCGCGGCGGCGGGCAGGGCGGCGGTACGGCGACGCACGGGGGTCCTCACGGGTCGGGGCACGGGTCGGGGGTCGAGCCGGGCTTGCCGCAGCACCCTAACCGCCGGCACCTGGGACGACGCTGGGAGCCGTCACATGCTGTCGATGAGACGCTCCACCCGGTCGTCCACGGCCTTGAAGGGGTCCTTGCACAGCACGGTGCGCTGGGCCTGGTCGTTGAGCTTCAGGTGCACCCAGTCGACGGTGAAGTCGCGGCGCTTGTCCTGCGCGGCGCGCACGAAGTCCCCGCGCAGCTTGGCGCGGGTGGTCTGCGGCGGCACGCTCAGCGCCTCGAACACCTCGATGTCGGCGCACACCCGCTCGGCCATGCCGCGCGCGGCCAGCAGGTAGTGCAGGCCCCGGCCGCGGTGGATGTCGTGGTAGGCCAGGTCCAGGCGGGCGATGCGCGGGGACGTCAGGGGCATGCCGTGCTTGGCCATGTAGCGGTCCAGCAGCTTCTTCTTGATGACCCAGTCGACCTCGCGGTCCACCAGGCCCAGGTCGCCGGTGGCCACCGCGCGCAGCGCCCGCTCCCACAGGTCCAGCACCCGCTTGACGGTCGGGGTCTGCAGGCCGCGGGACTCCACGAACTCCTTGGCCTTGTCCAGGTACTCCTCCTGGATCTGCAGGGCGCTGGCCTCGCGGCCGTTGGCCAGGCGCACCGGGCGCCGGCCGGTGGGGTCGTGGGAGATCTCGCGGATGGCCCGGATGGGGTTCTCCATCGTCATCTCGCGCAGCGCCACACCCTCCTCGACCATCCGCAGCACCAGGTCGGTCGCGCCGACCTTGAGCATGGTGGTCGTCTCGGACATGTTCGAGTCACCGACGATGACGTGCAGGCGCCGGTAGCGCTCGGCGTCGGCGTGCGGCTCGTCGCGGGTGTTGATGATGGGACGGCTGCGGGTGGTGGCGCTGGAGACGCCCTCCCAGATGTGGTCGGCGCGCTGCGAGAGCGAGTACACGGCCCCGCGCGGGGTCTGCACGACCTTGCCGGCCCCGCAGATCAGCTGCCGGCTGACCAGGAACGGGATGAGGACGTCGGACAGCTTGCCGAACTCCCCGTGCCGGGAGACCAGGTAGTTCTCGTGGCAGCCGTAGGAGTTGCCCGCGGAGTCGGTGTTGTTCTTGAAGAGGAAGACCTCCCCGGCCACCCCCTCCTCCTCCAGGCGCCGCTCGGCGTCGGTGAGCAGGCCCTCCAGCGTGCGCTCGCCCGCGCGGTCGTGGACGACGAGCTGGCGCACGTCGTCGCACTCGGGGGTGGCGTACTCGGGGTGGGAGCCGACGTCCAGGTACAGGCGGGCGCCGTTCTTGAGGAAGACGTTGCTGGAGCGTCCCCAGGAGACGACCTTGCGGAACAGGTAGCGGGCCACCTCGTCCGGGGACAGCTTGCGCTGGCCCTCGAAGGCGCAGGTGACGCCGAACTCGGTCTCGAGCCCGAAGATCCGGCGGTCCATCTGCCCACCATAGGCACATCCGGGGCGCGCGGCGCTGCTGAACGCGCGCACCGGCCCGATCGGGTCACCGGTGGGTCGCCGTGGGGCGGGCCACCGGTGACCGGCCGGTGTCAGCCGGCGGGCTGCGCGGGCGTGTCCGGCCCGGCCGGTGCGCCCGGCCCCGCCGGCGCGTCCGGCGCGCCGGCGCCCGCCTCGCCCAGCAGCCGCGCCAGCACCGGGCCGCCCAGGCGGCGGAAGGTGCGGCGGGCGCGGGCGCGGTCCAGGACGGCGACCTCCAGCTGGTCGGGCGCGATGCGGCGCGGGCCGCGCCCGGCGGCCTCGGCCTGCGCGTCGCTGCCCAGCGCGTCCACGGCCGTGCGCAGCGCCTCCTCCAGGCTCATCCCCGCCCGCCAGCGCTCGCCCAGGCGCGCGGAGATCTGCTCGGCCGAGCCGCCCATCGCCACGTACCCGTGCTCGTCGGCCACCGACCCGTCGTAGGTCAGCCGGTACACCTGGTCCTGCTCGGGGGTGCGGCCCACCTCGGCCACGACCAGCTCCACCTCGTACGGCTTGGGGCCGGTGGTGAACACGGTGCCCAGCGTCTGCGCGTAGGCGTTGGCCAGGCCGCGGGCGGTGACGTCGCCGCGGTCGTAGGAGTAGCCGCGCAGGTCCGCGTACCGCACCCCGGCCACCCGCAGGTTCTCGAACTCGTTGTACTTGCCGACCGCGGCGAACGCGACGCGGTCGTAGATCTCGGAGATCTTGTGCAGCGCCCGGGAGGCGTTCTCGGAGGCGAAGACGATGCCGCCCTCGTAGGCCAGGACGACGACGGCCCGCCCGCGCGCGATGCCCTTGCGCGCGTAGTCCGCCTTGTCCTTCATCAGCTGCTCGGGCGAGACGTAGAACGGCACGCTCATCGCTGCACCCCCTGCCCCTCGGTCCCGGTACCCGCGCCGGTGCCGGTGCCGCCGGTGCCACCGGTGCCGCCGGCGAGCGCCGGCGCCCCGCCCGGGTTGCCGGTGCGCCCGGCGACCACGCCCTCGACCACGGCGGACAGCTCCTCCTGCTCCAGGCGCCGGTACCCCTCGGCGCTGACCACGGCGACCACCGGCCAGGTGCGGCGCACCAGGTCCGGCCCGCCCGTGGCCGAGTCGTCGTCGGCCGCGTCCCAGAGGGCCTCCACGGCCACCCGCACCGCCTCGGCCGACGACAGCCCCGGGCGGAACAGCTTCTTCAGCGCGCCGCGGGCGAACACCGAGCCGGAGCCGACCGCGTGGTGGTCGACCTCCTCGTAGCGGCCGCCGGTGACGTCGTAGCTGACGATGCGCCCGCGGCGGGCGTCCAGGTCGTAGCCGGCGAACAGCGGCACGACGGCCAGCCCCTGCATCGCCAGGCCCAGGTTGCCGCGGATCATCGCCGACAGGCGGTTGGCCTTGCCCTCGAAGGACATCAGGGCGCCCTCGAGCTTCTCGTAGTGCTCCAGCTCCACCTGGAACAGGCGCACCATCTCCAGCGCCAGCCCGGCGGTGCCGGCGATGCCGACCGCGGAGTGGTCGTCGGCGGGGAAGACCTTCTCGATGTCGCGCTGGGCGATGACGTTGCCCGCGGTGGCGCGCCGGTCCCCGGCCACCACCACCCCGTCGGCGGTGACGAGGGCGACGATCGTCGTCGCGTGCGGGGGCTGGCCGGCCCCCGGTCCCCCGCCCGGCACCGCGCCCGGGCCGGCGAGCGGGACGGCGCCCGGCAGCCGGCGCGCGCCGGGCAGCACCTCGGGGGCGTGCTCGCGCACGAAGTCGGTGAAGGAGGACGAACCCGGCACCAGGAAGGCCGCCGGGAGGCGCCCGCTGGGGTCTGCACCCGATCGATGGTCCACGTTTCGACCCTACCCGCCGGGCCCGCGCCCGCCCGGTCGGGAGCGGGACGCGGGACCCGGGCCGCGGGTGGTGCCGGCGGCTACTGGCCGCCCTTCTGCACGAACCCGCGCACGAACTCCTCGGAGTTGGTCTCCAGGACCTCGTCGATCTCGTCCAGCAGGGCGTCGACGTCGTCCTCGGCCGTCCGCTCCTCCGCGCGCGCCTGGGCGGGCACGACGGGGGTCTCCTCGGGCTCGTCCTCGCGGCGGCTCGGGCGCTGCTGCTCCTGTCCAGGCACGGCTGGTCCCCCTGACGTCTCGCGGTCAGCTGCGGTCAGCTGCGGGCCGGTGGCCCGGCGTCCGGTGGCGGGCACCCGACGTCCTCCGACACTAACCCGCGCACCGGCCCCGCGCGTGGTGCCGCGACCTCTCCGTGACCGGTGTCCCACCCGGACGGGCGCCACCGGTCGGCCCCGGGTGGGCCGCGCTCAGCCGCCTGTGAGGGCCGCGACGAGGTCCTCGGCGGTGGGGCAGCGGTCCAGCAGCGCGCCCACGTGCTCGCGGGTGCCGCGCAGCGGCTCCAGGGTGGGCACGCGCTGCAGGGCGCCGCGCCCGGCCACGTCGAAGATCACCGAGTCCCAGCTGGCGGCGGCCACCCGCGGGCCGTAGCGGGCCAGGCACTCGCCGCGGAAGTACGCGCGGGTGTCCTCCGGCGGGTGCTCCACGGCGCGGCGCACGTCCTCCTCGGCCACGAGGCGCTCCACCCGCCCGCGCTGCTCCAGGCGCAGGTACAGGCCCTTCTCCGGGCGCACGTCAGACCACTGCAGGTCGACCGCCTTCAGCCGGGCGCTGTCCCAGGCCAGGCCGTCGCGCGAGCGGTAGGCCTCCAGCAGCTGCAGCTTGGCCACCCAGTCCAGCTCGCGCGCGCACGAGGACACGTCGGTGCCCAGCCGGGTCAGGACCGACTCCCAGCGCTGCAGCACCTCCACCGTGTCGGCGTCGGTGTCGGCGCCGGTGCGCTCGTCGACGAACGCGCGGGCGGCCTCGAAGTAGGCCCACTGCAGGTCCAGCGCGCTCAGGCGGCGCCCGTCGCGCAGGCGCACGAGCTGGCGCAGCGAGGGGTCGTGGCTGACCTCGTGCAGCGCGCGCACGGGGTCCGACAGCTGCAGGTCCCCGGCCGGGCCGCCGGCCAGGGCGCCGGCCTCGACCATCGACAGGACCAGGGAGGTGGTGCCCACCTTCAGCAGGGTCGCCACCTCGCAGAACGTCGCGTCGCCGACGATGACGTGCAGGCGCCGGTACTTCTCGGCGGTGGCGTGCGGCTCGTCGCGGGTGTTGACGATGGGCCGCTTCATCGTCGTCTCCAGGCCCACCTCGGTCTCGAAGAAGTCCGCGCGCTGGCTGAGCTGGTAGCCGGCGGTGGCCGAGTCCTGCCCGATGCCGACGCGGCCGGCGCCGGCGACGACCTGGCGGGAGACGAAGAACGGCACGAGGTGGCGCACGACGTCGCCGAAGGGCGTGGCGCGGGCCATGAGGTAGTTCTCGTGGGTGCCGTAGGAGGCGCCCTTGCCGTCGGTGTTGTTCTTGTACAGCGTCACCGGCGCCAGGCCGGGGGTGGCGGCGATGCGGCGCAGCGACTCCAGGACGATGCGCTCGCCCGCCCGGTCCCAGCGCACGGCGTCGCGCGGGGTCAGGACCTCCGGGGAGGAGTACTCCGGGTGGGCGTGGTCGACGTACAGGCGCGCGCCGTTGGTCAGCACGACGTTGGCGGTGCTGGGGTCCTCCGTCTCGGCCGAGACGACGTCGGAGGCCGCGGGCACCGTCCAGCGGCCCCGCTCCCCCGGCTCCCCGTCCGCGCCGGCGCCCTTCCCCCGCCCGTCCCCGCGCAGGGGCGCGTCGGTCAGCTGCGAGGGGTCGGCGGCGCGGCGGGCGACCTCGAAGCCGCGCGCGTCGCGCAGCGGGGCTTCGTCCTCGTAGTCCCAGCGGGTGCGCGAACCGCCCGGGCGGGCCGTCGCGCCCAGGGAGGAGGACAGGCTGCCGGTGGCCGGGGCGGCGTAGGCGTTGACCACCTGCGCCGACAGCAGCATGGGGTTGGCCCCCGGGTCGCCCGGGACGGAGATCCCGTACTCCGTCTCGATGCCGGTCACCCGTCGCACGCTCACCCGGGCGACCCTACGGGCCCGGTGCGCGCCGGCGCCCGCGGGCGCCGGGCGTCCCGAGCCCCTCAGTCGGTGCGCAGCGCCACCACGGGGTCCAGCTTGCCGGCGCGGCGGGCGGGCACGACCCCGAAGAAGATGCCCACCGCGGCCGAGACGACGAACGCCACGACGGGGCTCCACCACTCCACGGCCGCCGGCAGCGGCGACAGCCGCCCGATGAGCAGCGAGCCGCCCACCCCCACGACGATGCCGATGACGCCGCCGACGCTGGTCAGCAGGACGGCCTCGACGAGGAACTGCACGAGCACGTCGCGCTGGCGCGCCCCCAGCGCCTTGCGCAGGCCGATCTCGCGGGTCCGCTCGCGCACGGAGACGAGCATGATGTTGGACACGCCCACCCCGCCCACGAGCAGGGAGATGCCGGCGATGGAGGCCAGCACGGCGGTCAGCAGGCCCAGGATGTCGCCGATGACGCCGAGGATCTGCGTCTGGGTGACGGCGCTGAACTCCTGGTCGGGGTAGGCGTCCTTCAGGGCCCGCCACAGCTGCCCGGCCAGCTCGGGCACCTGCGCGGAGGTGGGGCTCTTGACCGCGAAGGCGTCCACGCGGTCCACGCCGAACAGCCGCTGGGCGGCCGTGATCGGCACGTGGACCTCGTTGTCCTGGCTGACGCCGAAGCTCTCCCCCTGCTCGGCGAGCACGCCCACCACGCGGAACCGGGTGCCCGCGACGGTGACCTGCCGCCCGACGGGGTCGGCGGCCCCGAAGAGGGTCTGCGCGGTGCCCGAGCCCAGGACGGCCACCCGCCGGCGGGTGTCGACGTCGGTGGCGGTGAAGAAGGAGCCCTGCGCGACGGGGCGGGTGAACACCTCCGGCAGGTTCTGGTCCGAGCCCTGCACCGTGACGAACGTCTCGACGGCGCCGGCGCGCACGACGGCCCCGGAGGTGACGCGGGCGGTGACCAGCGACTCGTCGCCGACGACGTCGGCGAGCAGCCGCCCGTCGGAGAACTGCAGCGTCGAGACGGCCGGGGCGCCCTGGGTGGGGTTGGCGGTGTCGAACTGGCCCGGCACGACGAGGATGAGGTTGGAGCCGAGGCCCTCCACCTGCGCCTCGATCTGCTGGCGGGCGCCGGAGCCGATGGAGACGACCACGACGACGGCGGCGATGCCGATGATGACGCCGAGCATCGTCAGCAGGCTGCGCAGCCGGTTGCCGCGCAGGGCGTCCACGGCGACGCGGAAGGCCTCCCAGCCCTTCACGCGGCCCCCTCCGCGCGGTGCGCGGGAGCTGTCGCGGGGGCGGCCGACGGCCGGGCGGTGTCCAGCTCCACGAGGCCGTCGCGCACCCGCACCTGGCGGTGGGCGCGGCCGGCGACCTCGTCGTCGTGGGTGACCAGCACGACGGCCACCCCGCGGGTGCCGTTCAGCTCCTCCAGGATGCGCATGACCTCCGCGCCGTTGCGGCTGTCGAGGTTGCCGGTGGGCTCGTCGGCCAGCAGGATCCGCGGCTCGCCGACCAGGGCGCGGGCGATGGCCACGCGCTGCTGCTCCCCGCCGGACATCTGGGTGGGCCGGTGGCCCAGGCGGTGCCCCAGCCCGACGGCGCGCAGCGAGGCCTCGGCGCGCTCGCGGCGCTCGCTCGCGCGGACCCCCCGGTACAGCAGCGGCAGGGCGACGTTGTCCAGGGCGCTGGAGCGCGGCAGCAGCTGGAAGGCCTGGAAGACGAACCCGATCTCGCGGTTGCGCAGCTGCGCCAGCTCGGTGTCGGACAGCTCCAGCACGTCGCGCCCGCCGACCCGCAGGACGCCCGTGGTGGGCCGGTCCAGGCAGCCGAGCAGGTGCATGAGGGTGGACTTGCCCGAGCCGCTGGGCCCGACGATCGCCGCGTACTCGCCCGCGGCGACGGTGAAGCTGACCCCGCGCAGGGCGTGCACGGCGGTGTCGCCGGCGGAGTAGCTGCGGGTGACGTCGACGGCCTCGATGGCCGGCACCGCGACGTCCGGCGCGCCCGCGGCCCGCGGCCCGCTCACGGGACCTGCTCGCCGTCGGTGACGGACTCCACGCCCTCCACCACGACGCGCTCGCCGGCGCGCAGACCCGAGGCGACCTCCACGTCGCGCTCGCCGCGGGCGCCGACGGCGACCTCGCGCAGCCGCGCGCGCCCGTCCTCGACCACGAGGACGGCGTCGCCGCCGCCGTCGCCGGCGCGCACCAGCGCCGAGGAGGGCACCCGCACCACGCCGGGCGCGTCGGCCACGACGAGGGAGACGACGGCCGACATGCCGGGCAGCGGCTCGGGTGCCGGGGAGCCGTCGGCGCGGGTGCCGCCGTCGTAGCTCAGGCGCACGGTGTAGGTGACACCGCCGCCGGAGCCGGTGGTGGCGGTGGGGTCGACGCTGGTGACGGTGCCGGCGTACTCGGCGTCCTGGACGGCGTCGACGCTGATGCGCGCGCGCAGGCCCGGCCGCACCTGCAGGACGTCGGTCTCGTCGACGTCGGCGGTCCAGGACAGGACGGAGGCGTCCACGACGGACAGCAGCGGCGAGCCGGCGGAGACGGCGGCGCCCTCGGCGATCACGGGGCCGGTGCCGCCGCCGGCGTCCACCCCGCCCAGCGCGCCGCCGGGCAGGGACAGGCCCTGCTGCTGCAGCAGCTGCTCGGCACCGGCGGGCAGGCCGGCCCCGCCGCCGCCGGAGCCGGCCGCGGCCAGGGACACCCGCCCGGCCACGGGGGCGCGCACGGTGAGGGCGTCGACGGTGGCGCGGGCGGCCGCCACGGCCGCGCGGGTCTGCACGCGCTGGGCCTGCCCGAGGGCGCCGAGGGCCTCGTCGACGCTGCCCAGCCCCGCCTGCACCTGGTCCACGAGGGCCTGGGTCTGGGCGGCCTGCAGGTCGTACTGGGCGCGGGAGGCGTCCACGGCGGCCAGGGCGGCGTCGCGGGCGGCGGGGTCGGGCAACGCCTCGGCCTGGGCGCGGGCGCGCTCGAAGGCGGCCTCGGCCTGCGCGCGGGCGCGGCGCTGGGCGCCGGCCACGTCGCCGCGCCCGGACCCGCCGCCGGAGGGCACGGCCGCGGCGGCCTGGCGGTCGGCGGCCTCGGCCTGCGCCAGCGCGTCGCGCGCCTGCGGGGAGTCCAGCACGAGCAGCACGTCACCGGCGGCGACCTGCTGGCCGTCGGTGACGGCCAGGGTGGTCACGGTGCCCGAGGCGGGCGCGCTGACGGTGGCCGAGGTGCGCGGCTGCACCGTCCCGGAGGTCTGGACGGTCTCCTGCACGTCGCCGCGCTCGACCGCGGCGGTGCGCACGACGGGCTCGTCCTCGGAGCTGCAGGCGCCCAGGGTGAGCGCCAGGGCGGCGGCGGCCGCGGTCAGCGCCGCGCGGGTGCGGGCGCGCGAGGACGTCGCAGCGGACCGCGACGGGCGGGGGGTGGGCACGTCGGTCACCCTAGGCGCTGACTACGACGTCGGCCGTACGTCGTCGGTCGCGACCGGACGGCGCCGGGGTGCGACCTCCGGCGGACCCCACGGGCACCAGGGGCCCCACCGGCACCAGGGGTCCCCGGCGTCCCCGTGGCGCGCGGTGCCGGCGGCGCGGCAGGGTGGACCGGTGAGCGCACCCCGGTCCTCGCCGGTCCCGCCCGGGCCCGCCGCGCCCGGCGACGAGCCGGTCGCCCTGTACGACCCGCACGACGCGGCGGGGCGGGTGGTGGGCAGCGCACCGCGGTCGCGGGTGCGCCGGGAGAACCTGCCGCACGCGGCGACGGGGGTGCTGCTGCGCGACGCGCGCGGGCGGGTGCTGGTGCACCGGCGCACCACCGTCAAGGACGTGTACCCCGGCCGGCACGACTGCCTGGCCGGCGGGGTGGTGGGCGCCGGGGAGGACCCGGCGCTGGCCGCCGAGCGGGAGCTGGCCGAGGAGCTGGGCGTGCGCGGGGTCCCGCTGCGCCCGGTGCTGCGCCGCTGGTACCGCGACGAGCGCACGCACTTCCTCGCGCACGTGTTCACCGCGCGGGTGCCGGCCGGCGCCGAGGACGCGCTGGTGCTGCAGCCGGAGGAGGTCGAGGCGGCCTGGTGGGAGGAGCCCGCGCGGCTGCGCGAGCTGCTGGCCGACCCCGCGTGGCCGTTCGTGCCGGACTCGCGCGCGCTGCTGGCCGCGTGGCCGCGGTGGTGGCGCGACGACGAGCCGGACGGCGCGACCGGCTGAGCGGGGCTCAGCCGGCCGCGCGCCTCACAGGTACTGGCCGGTGTTGGCGACGGTGTCGATGGAGCGGCCCGCCTCGGTGCCCTTCTTGCCCTGCGTCAGGGTGCGGATGAACACGATCCGCTCGCCCTTCTTGCCGGAGATGCGGGCCCAGTCGTCGGGGTTGGTGGTGTTGGGCAGGTCCTCGTTCTCCTTGAACTCGTCCACGCACGCGCTCATCAGGTGCTCCACCCGCAGGCCGCGCTGACCGGAGGTCAGCAGGTCCTTGATGGCCGTCTTCTTCGCGCGGTCGACGATGTTCTGGATCATCGCGCCGGAGTTGAAGTCCTTGTAGTACAGGACCTCCTTGTCGCCGCCGGCGTAGGTGACCTCGAGGAACTCGTTCTCCTCGCTCTCGGTGTACATGCGCTCCACCGTGGCGCGGATCATCGCGTCGACGGCGGCGCGCGGGCTGCCGCCGTTGGCGGCCACGTCGTCGGCGTGCAGGGGCAGGTCGGCCGTCAGGTACTTGGCGAAGATCTCCCCGGCGCTCTCGGCGTCGGGACGCTCGATCTTGATCTTCACGTCGAGGCGGCCCGGGCGCAGGATCGCCGGGTCGATCATGTCCTCGCGGTTGGAGGCGCCGATGACGATGACGTTCTCCAGGCGCTCCACGCCGTCCAGCTCCGAGAGCAGCTGCGGGACGATCGTGGTCTCCACGTCGGAGGAGACCCCCGAGCCGCGGGTGCGGAACAGCGACTCCATCTCGTCGAAGAACACGACGACGGGGGTGCCCTGGCCGGCCTTCTCGCGGGCGCGGGCGAAGATGAGGCGGATGTGCCGCTCGGTCTCGCCGACGTACTTGTTGAGCAGCTCCGGGCCCTTGATGTTGAGGAAGTAGCTCTTGGCCTGCGTCTCCCCGCGCAGCTCGGCGGCCTTCTTGGCCAGGGAGTTGGCCACCGCCTTGGCGATGAGGGTCTTGCCGCAGCCGGGCGGGCCGTACAGCAGGATGCCCTTGGGCGGGCGCAGGCCGTGCTCGCGGAACAGCTCCGCGTGCAGGAACGGCAGCTCGACCGCGTCGCGGATCGCCTCGATCTGCGGGCCCAGGCCGCCGATGTCGGCGTAGTCGATGTCGGGGACCTCCTCCAGGACGAGCTCCTCGACCTCGGCCTTGGGGATGCGCTCGAAGGCGAACCCGGAGCGGGTGTCCACGGTCAGGGAGTCGCCCACCCGCAGCGGCCCGTCCATCAGCGGGCCGGCCAGGCGCACCACGCGCTCCTCGTCGGCGCGGGCCAGGACGAGGGCGCGCCCGTCGCCGAGGACCTCCTTGACGGTGGCCAGCTCCCCCACCCGCTCGTACTCGCAGGCGGCCACGACGTTCATCGCCTCGTTGACCATGACGTCCTGGCCCGGGCGCAGGGCGGCCGTCTCGACGGCCGGGCTGACCGCGACCCGCACGCGCCGGCCGGCGCTGACGACGTCGGCGGTGCGCTCGTCGACCATCTCCAGGAAGGTGGCGAACTGCGCGGGCGGCTGCCCGAGGCGGTCCACCTCCCCCTTGAGGGCGACGATCTGGTCGCGCGCCTCGCGCAGCGTGGCGGCCAGCCGGTCGTTCTGGGCGCTGACCTGGGCCAGGCGCGAGCGGGTCGCGCCGAGCTGCTCCTCCAGCTGGGCGAGGTGGCGGGCGTCGCGGTCCGCGCTGCCGCCGAAGCGGCGCTGAGGCTCCGTCATGGCGCATCTCCCCTCTTCCGCCCGGTGTCACCCGGGCCGGTGGACGCGTTCGACACTAACCCGGCGCGGCCCGGCGCGCGGGGGATGCGCGCCGGTGCGCCCGGTTGCGCCGCAGCGGGACCCGTGCCCGCAACACGCCCGCAACACGCCGGTGACGCGCCGGCGACGCACCCCGCCGCGGGGCGGCGGGCGGCGGGCCGGACGGCGCGCGCACCGCGACCGCGGCCCCTACCCTGGCGCGCGCCGGGCGGGTGCCCGGCGCGTGGGAGGGGGTGGGCCGGTGGCGCTCGGGCGCGTCGACGCGTTCCAGCGGCGGCACCGGGTCGTGGGCTACCCGCTGGCGGTGGTCTACAAGTTCTTCGAGGACCAGGGCGTGTACCTGGCCGCGCTCATCACCTTCTACGCGCTGCTGTCGCTGTTCCCGCTGCTGCTGCTGCTGTCCACCGTGGTGGGGTACGTGCTGGCCGGGGACCCGCAGCTGCAGCGGCAGGTGCTGGACTCCGCGGCCGGGCAGTTCCCGGTGCTGCGCGAGGACCTGCAGTCGCCCGGGCGCATCGGCGGCGGCACCGTCGGGCTGGTGGTCGGCACCGTCGGTGCGCTGGTGGGCGCGATGGGCGTGGGCCTGGCCCTGCAGAACGCCGTGAACGTGGCGTGGGCGGTGCCGCGCAACGAGCGGCCGGACCCGCTGCGGGCGCGGGTGCGCAGCGTGCAGCTGATGGTCACCGCGGGCGCGTTCGTGGTGGCGACCACGGTGCTGGGCGCGCTGTCGGCCGACGCCGGGCGCTGGCTGGGCGCCGGCGGCGCGCTGGGCGCCGCGGTGGGGCTGGGGACGCGGGCGGCCTCGGCGGTGCTGGCCGGGTGCGCGTTCGCGCTGGCGTTCCGGCTGGCCGCCGCGCACCGCCCCCCGCTGCGGGCGGTGCTGCCGGGCGGGCTGCTCATGGGCGTGGTCTGGCAGGTCCTGCAGTACAACGGCGCCGGGCTGGTCGCCCAGGTCGGGAACCGCTCCAGCGCCACCAACACGGTCTTCACCATCGTGCTGGGCCTGCTGGTGTTCCTGTACGTGGCCGCGGTCGCGCTGGTGCTGTGCGTGGAGGCCGACGTGGTGCGCGTGCGCCGGCTGTACCCGCGGGCGCTGCTGACCCCCGTCACCGACGCGGTGGAGCTGACGGAGGCCGACGAGCGCACCTACACCGGGCACGCGCAGGCGCAGCGGCACAAGGGCTTCGAACGGGTGCACGTCACCTTCGAGCGCGGGGGCGGGAGCGACGGCGCGGGTGACGGCCGGGGTGACGGCGGGGGTGACGGCGGGCCCGGCGCGTCAGCCGCCGCCGAGCAGCCCGCCGAGCAGGCCGCCGGGCAGGTCCCCGACGAGGTCCTGCGCGACGTGGACGGCCAGCAGGCCGGCGGCCAGCGCCCCGCTGACGGCGGCGACGGCGTGCTCGACCCGGTGACCCGTCGCGAACAGCCCCAGTGACGTGCGCCGGCGGCGGCCCGGCAGCAGGACCGCCAGCGGGCGCGGGACGCCGCCGCGGGTCAGCCAGTCCCCGGCGATGTGCACCAGGGCGCCGCCGGCCAGCGCCCACGGCAGCCAGCGCAGGTCCACGTCACCGCGCTGGGTCAGCCACCAGGCGCCCGCCCACGAGGCCACCAGGTTGCCGACGACGGTGGTCTCCAGGCTGCCCGGGACGACGGCGTGGCAGGCGCGCAGCGCGGCGCCGACCGTGACCGCGAGAACGGCCAGGGCCGCCCACGGGTGCAGGGTGGCGGCCAGGGCGGTCAGCGCGAACGCGGCCGGGCCGACGACGGGGTCGTGGGTGCCCCAGCGGTGACCGCCGGCCAGCCGGCCCACCAGGCGGGCGGGCACCAGGGACAGCGGTCCCCACATGGTCGCCGCGGTGGACCCCGTCGGGCGCGGGAAGCCGCGCCGCCAGGACACCGCGCCCTGGTCGAAGTCGGGCAGCAGCGCCGCCCCGCCCCAGGCCGCCACCCAGGCCACCGCCCCGGCCGCGCCGGTGACGGGCGCCAGCGGCAGCGTCGCCGCCCCGGCCAGGAGCCCGGTGCAGGCGTGCGCGTGCGCCATCACGGGCCCGGCACCGCCCCGGGCACGGGCGGCGCGGCCGCCCGCGCGCCGTCCTCGCCGTCCCCCTGGTCCACCTCGTCCACTCGGCCGGCCCGGCGCGCCAGGCGGGGCGCCAGCACGGAGCACACGGCGATCTGCAGGGGGTGGTAGACGATCACCGGCAGCACCAGCAGGCCGACCACGTGCGGGTCGAACAGCACCGTGGCCATCGGCAGGCCCGTGGCCAGGGACTTGTTCGACCCGCAGAACAGCAGCGTCGTGCGCTGCGCGCGCCCGGCGCCCCACAGCCGCGGCAGCCACCACGTCAGCGCGAGCGCCGCACCCAGCAGCAGCGCGCAGCAGCCGAGCACGACGGCCAGCTCGCCGCTGCCGACCTCGGCGAACGCGCCGCCGGCCACCCCGCGGCTGAAGGCGGCGTAGACGACGGCGACGACCACGGCGCGGTCCAGCACGGACAGGGGCCGCCGGTGCCGGCGCACCCACGCGCCGGTCCAGCGCCCCAGCAGCAGGCCCACCAGGAACGGCACGAGCAGCTGCAGCACGATCCGGCCGACGGCGGAGGCGTCGGGCGCGGCACCGGCGGCGGTGGCGCCCAGCAGCAGCGCCGCCAGCAGCGGGGTCAGGGCGATCCCGGCCAGGTTGGAGGCGGTGGCGGCCACGACCGCGGCGGGCACGTCCCCGCGGGCCACGGAGACGAACACCACGCACGACTGCACCGTGCACGGCAGGACCGCCAGGAACAGCAGGCCGGCCACCAGGCCGTCCTCCAGCAGCGGCCCGGCGGCCGCGGCCAGCCCCAGGCCCAGCAGCGGCAGCAGCGCGTAGGTGGACAGCGCCACCGAGCCCTGCAGGCGCCAGTCGCGCAGACCCGCGAGCGCCTCGGCGGGCCGCAGGCGCGTCCCGTACAGCAGGAACAGCAGGCCCACGCCCGCGCTGGTGCCCACCGCGAAGCCGTCGGCCACCGCGCCGGCGGCGGGCAGCAGCAGCGCCGCGCCCACCGCGGCCAGGACGGCGAGCAGGAAGGGGTCCAGGCGGCGCAGGACCGGCACGCGGGACCAGGTGCTCACGCGCTGCCCGGCTGCTCCCGGTCCGCGGGGACGTCCGCGGGAGCGTCCGCGGCGGCGCCGGCGGCCCCGCGGGAGGCGGCCGCACCGGCCGCGGCCTCGCGGGCGGCCTTGCGCACCTTGCGGTCCGAGACCGGCCGGTCCCCGTACTCGGTGCCGGCCTCCGCCGCGGCGGCCTCGTCGACCGCGTCGGTGCCCTCGACGTCCTCGACCGCCCCGGGGGCGTCGGCGGGCGCGGCACCGGGCACGTCGCCGGCGTAGGCGCCGGGAGCCGGCCGGCGCTTGCGCACCGGCGGGCGCACCCCGTCGGCCAGGCGGCGGGTGGTGACGAGGAAGCCGGTGTGGCCGACCATGCGGTGCTCCGGGCGCACCGCCAGGCCCTCCAGGTGCCAGCCGCGCACCATCGACTCCCAGGCCTCCGGCTCGGTCCAGCGACCGGAGGCGCGGGCGGCCTCGGCCACCCGCGACAGCTGGGTGGCGGTGGCGACGTAGCAGATGAGGACGCCGCCGGGTGCCAGGGCGTCGGCCACGACGTCCAGGCACTCCCACGGGGCGAGCATGTCGAGCACCGCGCGGTCGGCGCCGGTGCCGTCGGCGGCGGACAGGCCCGCGGCCGGCAGCGCCTCGACGAGGTCGCCGACCGTCAGCCGCCACGCCGGGTGCGGGCCGCCGAAGAACGTCTCCACGTTGCCGCGGGCGACGTCGGCGAAGTCCTCGCGCCGCTCGAAGGAGTGCACGGCGCCGCCGTCGCCGACGGCGCGCAGCAGGGACATCGTCAGGGCGCCGGAGCCGACGCCGGCCTCGACGACGACGGCGCCGGGGAACACGTCGGCCATCTGCACGACCTGCCCGGCGTCCTTGGGGTAGACCACGGCCGCGCCGCGCGGCATGGACAGCACGAAGTCGGCCAGCAGGGGGCGCAGCACGAGGTACTGCACGCCGGCGCTGTTGGTCACCGTGGTGCCGTCGGGCCGGCCGATCAGCTCGTCGTGGGCGAAGCGCCCGCGGTGGGTGTGGAACTCCTTGCCCGGCGTCAGGGTGATGGTGTGCCGGCGGCCGCGGGGGTCGGTCAGCTGCACGCGCTCACCCGCGCGCAGGGGCCCGCGGCGGGTGGCGGCGCCGGTGGGCGCGGCGGGGTGGGCCCCGTCGGTCGTCACGTGGTGTCTCCTGCTGGTGCTCGGGGCTCGGGCTCGGGCTCGGGCTCGCGGTGGGGCGGGCGCGGGTCGTGCGGGGCCCGCGCGCGGCGGGACCGGGTGAGGCTACCGGGCCGCGCGCCGGTGCCCGCGCGGCGCGGCGGGCCGGCGGCGGGTCAGCGGCGGGTCAGCGGCGGGTCAGGACGGCGACCACGTCGCCGGTGTGCAGCAGCCCCGCCACCCGGCCGGCGGCGTCCAGGACGACGTGCTCGCCGGGGCGGGCGGTGACGGCGCGCAGGAGCTGCTCGCCGGCCAGGTCCTGCGGCACCCAGGCGCGCGGGGGCAGCGCGCGGGCCGTGGCCCCGGCGCCCAGGGACGTGCGCCGCTCGGCGGGCACCGAGCGCAGGGCACCGGTGTCGACGACCGCCACGGGCACCCCGTCGTCGGTGAGGAGGACGACCTCCAGGTCCGCGTCGGTGCCGCGGGTGGCGCCGGAGTCGATGGCCGCGCGCGCCGAGCGCACGACCTCCTCGACGGTGGCGCGCGCGGGCACGCCGATCGCCGGGCGCTGCAGGGCGCGGGCGCTGAGGGTGGGCAGGCGGCGGCGCTGGGTGGCCCAGGTGAGGGCCTGCGAGGCGCCCTGCCACAGCAGCGCCCCCACCAGCGCCCCCCACACCACGTCGACGACCGAGGTGCGCCAGCCCAGCAGGCGCGGGACGAGCAGCGCGGCCACGAGGACGCCGACGGCCAGGACGCGACCGGTCCACGCGGCGGCCACCGTGCCGGCCAGCCGGTCCCCGCGCACCCGCCACACGACGGCCTCCAGCGCGTGCCCGCCGTCCAGCGGCAGGCCCGGCAGCAGGTTGAAGGCGGCCAGCAGGACGTTGGAGATCGTCAGCGCCCACAGCAGCAGCGCGGCCACGCCCCCGCCGCCGGGCCCGTCGGCCACCGCCTGCGTGGCCTGCCAGGCGACCAGCGCGATCGCCCCGTTGGCGACGGGCCCCACCACGGCCACCAGCAGGCTGCGGCCCGGGCCGCCGGCCTCCTCCCGGAAGGAGGTGTGCCCGCCCCACACGTTGAGCACGATCCCGGTGACCGTCATGCCGCAGGCGCGGGCGACGAGGGCGTGGGCCAGCTCGTGCACCAGCACCGACAGCAGCAGCAGCACCGCGTAGGAGAAGGCCACGAGGTAGGCGGAGGGCCCGGGCACGCGGAAGGCGACGGTGGGGGCGAAGACGAGGGTGATGACGGCGGCGAAGAGGAACCACGTCGGGCTCAGCGACAGCGGCACCCCGAAGGGCCGGCCCAGGCGGATGCCCCCGGGCCGGGGGACGGCGTCGCGGTCGGGGTCGGTCTGCTGGGCGGCGGGCACGTGCCGATCGTAGGAGCCGCCGCGGCGCGGCGCCCGGCCCGCGTCCCCCCCGCGGGGGCCCGGGGGTCCCGGCGCCGCGCGGCCGCCGCGGCGGGGCCGTGTCGGGGGCGGCTCCTACAGTCGCGCGCATGTCGGTCCCGCTGCACCTCGAACCCGCCGCACCCCCGGAGGGCCCGCCCGCCGCGGGGCCCGCCGGTGCTGCGGGTGCGCAGGCGCCGGAGACGGACGAGGAGCGCGCCGCGCGCCGGGCGCGGGGCCTGTCGCCGTCGCGGGCGGCGGACTTCGCCCGCTGCCCGCTGCTGTACCGCTTCCGGGTGCTGGACCGCCTGCCCGAGGCCCCCACCGAGGCGGCGGTGCGCGGCACCCTCGTGCACGCCGTGCTGGACCGGCTGTTCGACCTGCCCGCGCCGCAGCGCACGGTCGAGGCGGCGCGGGCGCTGGTGGCACCGGAGTGGCGGGCGCTGCGCGAGCGCGAGCCGCGGGTGGCCGCGCTGTTCCCGGCAGCCGACACCGACGACGGCCCGGAGCGGGCGGACGCGGCCTCGGACGAGGCGGCGGACGAGGCGGCGGACGAGGCGGCGGACGAGGCGGGGCTGCAGCGGTGGCTGGCGAGCGCCGGGCGGCTGCTGGAGCGCTGGTTCGACCTGGAGGACCCCACCCGGCTGGAGCCGAGCGGGCGCGAGCTGTGGGTGGAGGCGCCGCTGGAGGACGGGCCGGTGCTGCGCGGGATCGTCGACCGCGTCGACGAGACCGCGGGCGGGGACCTGCGGGTGGTCGACTACAAGACCGGCCGGGCGCCCTCGGAGGCGTTCGAGTCCGCGGCCCTGTTCCAGCTGCGCTTCTACGCGCTGGCGCTGTGGCGCTCGCGCGGGGTGGTGCCGCGGGTGCTGCAGCTGGTGTACCTGGGCTCGGGCGAGGTGCTGCGGGTCAGCCCCGACGAGGACGATCTGCGGGCCACCGAGCGCAAGGTGCGGGCGCTGTGGGAGGCCATCGAGCAGGCCCGCCGCGACGGCGACTGGCGCCCGAACCCCGGCCGGGCCTGCCGCTGGTGCGACCACAAGGCCCGCTGCCCGGCGTTCGGGGGCACCCCGCCGCCGCTGCCGCTCCTGCCCGTGCCGCCCGTCCCGCCGGTGACCGCCGCGGCGCCGAGCGGGCCGGGTGCGCCCGAGCGGGTGGGCTAGCCGGCCGCACCCGGGCGCGCGGCGAGCGCGCCGCCCGCGGGACCGGCGGGGCTCGCGGGGTCGTCGCTCGCGAGGGTGTCGACGACCTCCCCGCCGGCCAGGCGGGCCAGCAGGGGCAGGTCGACCTCGGTGAGGGAGGCGACCCGCGAGCGCCCCGGGGCGGGCGGGATGGGCACCATGTGCGGGCAGGCCACGGTGCGGCAGCCGGCCGCCTCGGCCGAGGCCACCCCCGGCGGGGAGTCCTCCAGCGCCACGCAGGCGGCCGGGTCGACCCCCAGGCGCTCGGCGGCGCGCAGGTACGGGTCGGGGGCCGGCTTGCCGCGCTCGACCTCGTCCCCGGCGACGACGACGGCGAAGGCGCCGGGCACCCGGGAGGCCACCGCGTCGGCCAGCGAGCGGTACGACATCGTCACCAGCGCGCACGGCACCCCGGCCGTGCCGAGCGCGCGCAGCAGCTCCAGCGCGCCGGGCCGCCACACCACGGCGGAGCGCACGGAGGCCACGACGGCCGACAGGAGCTCGTCGACGATGCCGGCCGGGTCGCGCTCGACGCCCGCGCTCTCGCGCAGGTGCGCGGCCAGCACCGCGCCGGAGTCCGGCAGGGCCTTGCCGACCAGGCCGAGGGCCTGCTCGTGGGTCCACGTGGCGCCGTGCGCGCCCATCAGCGCGCGCTCGGCGGCGATCCAGCTGGGCTCGGTGTCCACCAGCGTGCCGTCCATGTCCCACAGGACGGCGGCGGGCGCTGCGGCGGGTGGTGCGGCGCCGTCCGGACCGGGCACGGGCGGGGGCGTGGTGTCGGTCGGCATCGGGGCCCGAGTCTAGGCTGACCCGGTGCCTGAGACGCCCGCCGGCCCCGCACCGTTCGCGGTGCCGGGTCCCCCCCTGCGCAACCCCGTCGTCGTGGCCGCCTTCGAGGGCTGGAACGACGCCGGGGAGGCCGCCAGCCAGGCGGTGGCGCACCTGCACGAGGTCTGGGGCGCCGAGGACCTGCTGGAGCTGGACCCGGAGGAGTACCACGACTTCCAGGTGAACCGGCCGATGGTCGACTACGACGAGGACGGCCGCCGGCGCCTGACGTGGCCGACGACGAAGGTGTCCTACGCGCGGCTGCCGGACGCCTCGCGCGACGTGCTGCTGGTGCGCGGCATCGAGCCGTCGATGCGCTGGCGCACCTACTCGCAGGAGCTGGTGCGCGCGGCCCGCGACAACGGCGCCAGCCTGGTGCTGACGCTGGGCGCGCTGCTGGCCGACGTGCCGCACACGCGGCCGCTACCGGTGACCAGCAGCAGCGACGACGACGAGCTGGTGGAGAGCATGGGCGTGGAGCCCTCCCGCTACGAGGGGCCCACGGGCATCGTCGGGGTCGTGCAGGACGCGGTCGCCCGCGCGGGCATCCCGTCGGTGTCGCTGTGGGCGGCCGTGCCGCACTACGTGGGCCAGCCGCCCTCGCCGAAGGGGACGCTGGCGCTGCTGCACCGGGTGGAGGAGGTCCTGGACATCTCCGTGCCGCTGGGCGACCTGCCCGAGGACGCGCGCGCCTGGGAGCGCGGCGTGGACGAGCTGGCCGGCGAGGACGCCGAGATCGCCGAGTACGTGCAGCAGCTGGAGGAGGCCAAGGACACCGCGGAGCTGCCCGAGGCCAGCGGTGAGGCCATCGCGCGGGAGTTCGAGCGCTACCTGCGCCGGCGCGACGACCCGCCGCGACGCGGCTGAGCGGCGGCTGAGCAGCGGCTGAGCGACCCGCCGCTCCGGGTGCGCTCGCGCCCGGACGGCGCAGGATGTGCGGCGTCGCACCGCGCGCCGCGCCGCGGGACGGGTGCGGCGCTGCGGAGGTGCGCGGTGCGGCGGGGACGGGCGAGCAGGTCGAGGACGACGGGCGTGAGCGGCACCGCGGGTGCCGCCTGGCGCGTCGTGGTGACGGTGGTGGGCGCCGCGCTGGCCCTGACGGGGGTGGCGCTGCTGGTGCTGCCGGGCCCGGGGTTCGTGCTGATCGCCGCCGGGCTGGCCGTGCTGGCCAGCCAGTACGCGTGGGCGCGGCGGCCGCTGCGCTACGCCGGTGAGCGCGCCGGGCAGGGCATCGACGAGGTGGGCCGCGGCGGCTGGCGCAGCGCCTGGCCCGTGGCCTTCGGGCTGGTGATGGCCGGGGTCGGTGTCGCGGGGCTGGCGGGGGCGCGCATCCCGGTGGTCTCCGGGCCCAGCGCGGCGCTGCTGGTGCTCAGCGGCGCCTTCCTCGTCGGGTCGGTGGTGTACGCGCGCGCCACCCGCTCGCACCGCGCGGCCCGGCGCCGCTTCCGGGCCGCCTCGGCCGCCCGGGCCCGCGCCCGGCGCTGACCCGCGGCGCCGGTCGTGGAGGTGGGGTTCAGACCGCGACGCCGAGCAGGGCGGTGACGGTGCGGCGGACCAGGTCCCCGGCGTCCGGGTCCTGCCCGGCGCCGGCCAGGGCGGCGTCGGCCCACGCGTCGACGGCGCGCACGGCGCCGGGGGCGTCCAGGTCCTCGGCCAGCCGCTCGCGCACCCGCGCCAGGACGGCGGCGCCGTCGGGACCGGCGGGCCGGGCGACGGCCGCGCGCCAGCGCGCCAGCCGCTCGCGGGAGTCCGCCAGCAGCGCGCCGGTCCACTCCCAGTCCTCGCGCCAGTGCTGCGAGACGATCGCCAGGCGCACCGCGGCGGGGTCCTCGCCGGCGGCGCGCAACCGCGAGACGAGGACGAGGTTGCCGCGGGACTTGCTCATCTTCTCCCCGTCGAGGGCGACCATCCCCGAGTGCGCGTACAGGCGCGCAAACGGGCCCGCGTGCGGGCGCAGCACCTGCGCGTGGGAGGCGCCCATCTCGTGGTGGGGGAAGACCAGGTCGCTGCCGCCGCCCTGCACGTCCACCGGCATCCCCAGGTGCTGCAGGGCGATGGCGGTGCACTCCACGTGCCAGCCGGGGCGCCCGGCGCCCAGGCCGGCGGCGTCCCAGGACGGCTCGCCGGGCCGCGCCACCCGCCACAGCAGCGGGTCCAGGGGGTCGCGCTTGCCGGGGCGGTCCGGGTCGCCGCCGCGCTCGGCGGACAGGGCGCGCATCGCGGCCGCGTGCAGGCCGGAGACCTGCCCGAAGGCGGGGTCGGCGGCCACGGGGAAGTACACGTCGCCGTCGGGGCCGCCGCCGGTGCCGGGCACGCGGTAGGCGGCACCGGCGTCCAGCAGGTCGCGCACGGCCGCGGCGACGAGGTCGACGGCCTCCACGACGCCCAGGTACTCCTGCGGCGGCACGACGGACAGGGCGGTCATGTCGTCGCGGAACAGCTGCACCTGCTCGGCGGCCAGCTCGCGCCAGTCCACGCCGGTGGCGGTGGCGCGCTCCAGCAGCGGGTCGTCCACGTCGGTGACGTTCTGCACGTAGGTCACGTCGTGGCCGGCGTCGCGCCAGGCGCGGCCCAGCAGGTCGAAGGCGACGTAGGTGTTGGCGTGCCCGAGGTGGGTGGCGTCGTAGGGGGTGATCCCGCACACGTACAGGGCGGCCCGGCCCGGGGCCGCCGGACCGGCCGCGGCCAGGGCGCCGGTGGCGGTGTCGTGCAGGCGCACGGGCAGGCCGCGGCCGGGCAGTCGGCCGGCTCCCGGGAGGTCGTGGGGGTCGGGGGCGGGCCAGGAACGCACGGGAGGAACCTACCCGCGGCCCCTCAGAAGGGCGGCCAGGGGATGGTGCGCGAGCCCCGGGGGCGGGGCAGGCGGTCGGCCTCCAGGAGGGCGGCCACGCGCTCGAGGGTGGCGACGGCCTCCTCGACGGTGAGCAGGTCGCTCAGCAGCTCGCCGAGGCGCCCGCCGTCCAGCTCGGCGGCCAGGCGCGCCAGGACCTCGCGCTCGCCAGGGCGCAGCCGGTCCCCGGCCCACCCCCACAGCACGGTGCGCAGCTTGGGCTCGACGTGGAAGGTCAGGCCGTGGTCGACGCCGTGGACGGCGCCGCCCCAGCCGGGCAGCACGTGCCCGCCCTTGCGGTCGGCGTTGTTGAGCACGACGTCCAGCACGGCCACGCGGCGCAGCCGCTCGTCGTCGGCGTGCACGAGCGCGACGGGCCGGCCCATGCCGTCCTCGGCGCGCAGCACCGTGAACCAGCCCTCGCGCACGGTGCGCAGCGCGGTGATGTCGACCAGTCCCGCGCCGGGGTCGGGCAGGACGACCTCGTCCGCGTCCTCCGGCTCCTCCTCGACGGGGTCCTGCGGGTCCTCGGGCCCCCGCGCGCGACCGCCCGGCCCGCGGGAGGACTCGTCCGTCAGCCACAGCTGCACGCTGCCCGGCCCCAGCGGCCCGTCGCGCAGTACGGTGGGGGGCACGACGTCCCAGCCGGTGGCGGCCGAGACGGCGTAGGAGGCGACTTCGCGGCGGGCCAGGGTGTCGTCGGGGAAGTCCCACAGCGGCCGCTCCCCCGCGACCGGCTTGTACACGCACGCGACCTCGCGCCCCTCCTGCGCGCCGGCCCCGTCCTCGCGCACGACGGCGTACAGGGTGGCGTTGGAGGCGTCGGCCAGGCGGCCGCGGACCTCCAGCTCCCCGCCGGCCAGGCGCGCCAGCGCCTCCTGCTCCTCCAGCCCGGCGAACACGCCGGGCGGCGGGACGCGCCGGCTCAGCGCCGGTAGCCGTTCGCGCGGGGGCACACGTGCCCGCCGGGGTCCAGCGGCCCGGCGCAGAACGGGCACGGCGGGCGGCCGGCGGCCACGAGCGCCAGCGCGCGGGCGGCGAACGCGCGCGCCGCGGTGCCGTCGAGGCTGACGCGCAGCACCCCGCGGGAGGGGTCGGGCTCGGGCAGGTCCTGCTCGGACTCGGCCTCGTCGACCTCGAAGCACTCGATGACGACGACCTCGCGCTCGCCGTCCCAGGCCAGGCTCATGGTGCCGACGCGGAACTCCTCCTCGATGGGCACGTCGAGGGGGGCGGTGTCGCGGCTGGCGGTGGTGGGGGCGGCGGGTACGGGCGCCTGCCCGCCGGAGCGGCGCACGATCTCGTCGAGCAGCTCGCCCACGCGCTCGGCCAGCGCGGCGACCTGGGTCTTCTCCAGGGCCACCGAGGTGAGCCGTCCGTCGCCGCGGGCCTGCAGGAAGAACGTGCGCGACCCGGGTTCACCGACGGTCCCGGCCACGAAGCGCTCGGGCGGGTCGTAGTCGAAGACCGGCATGGTCCCGACCCTACGCCGAGGCCGTCGGACGGGCCGCCGGACCGTCCGGACCGCCCCGGCGGGCCGCGGGCGCCCTCACGCGCCGGTCCCGCCGCCGACGACGGCGTCGGAGGAGGCCGGGCGCCGCCGGCGGCGCTTGCGCGCGGGCGGGGCGAAGGCGGACAGGTCCCCGCCGGTGTCGTTGACGCGCAGCACGAAGGGGCGCAGCGGCGTGTAGCGCACCGCCGAGACCGAGCACGGGTCGGCGCTCAGGCGCTGGAAGAGGTCCAGGTGCATGCCCAGCGCGTCGGCCAGGACGGCCTTGACGAGGTCGCCGTGGGTGACGGCCGCCCAGACGGCGTCGTCGCCGTGCTCGGCGGCCACCTGCGCGTCGTGCTCGCGCACGGCCGCCACGACCCGGGCGGCCATCGCGGCCATCGACTCCCCGCCCTCGCCGGGGAAGACGGCCGCCGACGGGTGCGCCTGCACGGTGCGCCAGGCCGGTTCCTTGGCCAGCGCGCTCAGCGGCCGGCCGGTCCAGTCGCCGTAGCGGGCCTCCCCGACGCGCTCGTCGACCAGCGGGTCGGGACGCGCGCCGGTGGGCCCGTCCACGGCGCGCAGCGCCTCGGCGGTCTGCCGGCAGCGCTCCAGCGGCGAGACGACGAGGCGGGCCAGCGCGACCGGCGCCATCCGGGCGCCCAGGTCGGCGGCCTGCCGCTCTCCGGTCTCGTCGAGCCTCACGCCGGGCGTCCAGCCGGCGAGGACCCCGGAGGTGTTGGCCGTGCTGCGGCCGTGGCGGACGAGGAGCACTGTCGGCACGGGGGCGAGCGTAGGCGCTGCCCGCCACGGGGTGCCGCCCGGCGCGACGGCCGCCGCGGCGGCGGGCACGATGGCCCGCGTGATCGCCGACGTCGTCAGCTACCGGGCGGGCCGCCCGGACGGGACCGCGCACGCCTCCCCGGACGCGCCCGGCGCGTCCGGCACCCCGGCGCCGGTGGCCGCCGCGCTGGAGCGGGTGCGCGCCGGGGGCGGGCCCGGCGACTTCTCGTGGATCGCGCTGCGCGGGGCGGCGGCCGCCGACGTGCAGGACCTCGGCGAGCGCCTGCGGCTGCACCACCTGCTCGTCGAGGACGCCGTGGAGGGCCACCAGCGGCCCAAGCTGGAGCGCTACGGGGACACCACGTTCGTGGTGCTCAAGGCGCTGGCGTACTTCGACGACCGCAGCGCGGTGGAGACCTCCGAGCTGCTCGTCGTGGTCGGCGAGGGGTTCGTCCTCACCGTCGGCGGGCAGGAGCCGCGCGAGGGGGTGCGCGCCGGGGAGGGCGGCCGCCCCGGCCCGGTGCCCGCGGTGCGCGCGGAGCTGGAGGCGGACCCGCAGCGCCTGGCGCGCGGGCCGAAGGTGGTGCTGCACGCGCTGATGTCGGAGCTGGTGGACGACTACGCGCGCATCGCCGACGAGCTGGAGCGCGACGTGGAGGAGGTCGAGGAGCAGGTCTTCTCCCCCACCCGTTCCAGCGGCGCGGACGACGCGCAGCGCATCTACTCCCTCAAGCGGGAGGTGTTGGAGGTGCGGCGCGCGGCCGCGCCGCTGCTGTTGCCGCTGCGCGCGCTGGTCGAGCGCGAGGACCGCGACTGGTCGGACCTGTCGGACCACGCGCAGTTCCTGCTGCGCGACGTCCTGGACGTGCTGCAGCGCACCGTGGAGCAGGTCGAGGGCCACGAGCGGCTGCTCACCGACGTCCTCAACGCCCACCTGGCGCGGGTGTCGGTGCAGCAGAACGACGACGCGCGCAAGATCTCCGCGTGGGCGGCGATGTTCGCGGTGCCCACGCTCATCGCCGGCGTGTACGGGATGAACTTCGAGCGGATGCCCGAACTGCACTGGACGTTCGGCTACCCGATGGCGCTGGCGCTCATGGCCGGCACCTGCCTGGTCCTGTACCGGGCGTTCAAGCGCTCCGGGTGGGTCTGACGCCCCCGGGCGCCGGTGCGGCACCGGCGCCCGGGCGGCTCAGCCGGGGTAGCCGTCGTTGAAGGCCGGCAGCAGGCCGGCCAGGACGAGCGCGTACACCGCCAGCGCCGCCACGAGCCGGTAGACGACGAAGACCGTGTAGCTGTGCGTGGTGATGAACCGCATGAGCCAGGCGATGACGGCGTAGCCCACGAAGAACGCGACGACGGTGGCCAGGGCCGTGGCCCCCCACGGGACGACGGCCCCGCCGCGCAGCTCGTCGAACAGCTGGAAGAAGCCGGAGCCGACGACGGCGGGCACGGCCAGCAGGAAGGAGTACCGGGCGGCCGCCTCGCGGGTGTACCCCAGCAGCAGGCCCATGGTGATGGTGCCGCCCGAGCGGGAGACGCCCGGCACGAGGGCGGCGGCCTGCGCCAGGCCGAAGAGCAGGCCGTGCTTCCACGTCAGCCGGTCCAGGGTGCGCTCGTGCCTGCCGAAGCGGTCGGCCAGGCCCAGCAGCAGCGCGAACACCCACAGCGTGGTGCCGATGACGACGAACCCGCGCAGCGTGTTCTCGATCTGGTCCTGGAACAGCAGGCCGAGCACGACGATCGGCACGCTGCCGAGGATGACCAGCCAGCCCATCCGCGCGTCCGGGTCGTCGCGCGGCACCCGCCCGGCCAGCGCCTGGCACCAGCGGGCGATGATGCGCCCGATGTCCCTGCGGAAGTAGATGAGGACGGCCAGCTCGGTGCCCAGCTGGGTGATGGCGGTGAAGCCCGCGCCCGGGTCCTGCGCCCCGAGGAGGGTGCCGACGACCGCCAGGTGCCCGCTGGAGGAGACCGGGATGAACTCCGTCAACCCCTGGACCAGGCCCAGGACGACGGCCTCCCACCAGGACATGACGCCCGTCACGGTCCCGGCGGCGGTGTCCGTCAGCACGCGCGGGCACCCCCCGCGTCGATGCGCAGGGTCGTCAGCCGGGAGCGATCGGTGAGCACGCTCGGGACCCTAACGGGTGGGCGCCCTCCGGCCGGGTGCCGACGGGACGAGCGCACGCCAGCCCCGGCGCACGATCACCGGATGTTCACGCACCGCTCGGGCGCGCGCCGCCCGGGCGGCCGTCGTCAGCGCCGGGGCGTCCCGCCGGCCGGCTCGTCGGCGTCCTCGTCGAGGTCGTCCTCGAGCTCGTCGTCGTCCTCGTCGTCGTCATCCGAGTCGTCGTCCGAGTCGTCGTCCGAGTCGTCGTCGTCCTCGTCGTCGAGGTCGTCGTCCTCGTCGGAGTCCTCGTCGTCCTCGTCGTCCTCGTCGTCCTCGCGCTCGTCCTCCACGTCGTCGTAGAGGACGAAGGGCGTGACCTCGTCGTAGGCGGAGTACAGGGCGTCGTCGTAGACCTCGAACGCCTCGGCCAGCTGCTGGTAGGCGCCGGCGACGGCCGGGTCCGCCTCGCTGCGACGGCTGGAGGCCACCTCGAGGTGCCGCTCGAGGGCGGAGACCAGTCGCGCGAGCGCGGCACGCGGATCCGTCGTCATGACCACGACCGTAGCGGAGCAGGCGCACAATGGCAGCGATGGCTCCTCACACCACGCGCACCCGCGACCGCGCCGCCGACGAGCAGTACGAGTACCGGGTCCTCACCATCCCCCGCGAGACCTCCCGGGCCGACGCGCGCCGCCTGCTCACCGAGGAGGCCGAGTACGGCCGCTGGGAGCTGGCCCGCGTGCGCCTGTACCTGGGCGGTGCCCGCAAGGTGTGGCTGCGCCGCCGGATCATCCGGGTCGCCCGCACCGCCTGAGGAGCGCCCGCGCGCCCGACGACCGCCCGCGAGGACGGGGACGGGGACGCGTCAGGCGGTGGCGAACTGGGTGGCGTGCAGCTCGGCGTAGCGCCCGCCCAGGGCCAGCAGCTCGGCGTGGGTGCCGCGCTCGACGATCCGCCCGCCCTCCACCACGAAGATCTGGTCGGCGCCGCGGACGGTGGACAGCCGGTGGGCGATGACGATCGCGGTGCGCCCCTCCAGCGCCTCGTCCAGCGCCTCCTGCACGCGCGCCTCGGAGTCGGAGTCCAGGGAGGCCGTGGCCTCGTCGAGGACGACGACGCGCGGGTGGGCCAGCAGCAGCCGGGCGATGGTCAGCCGCTGGCGCTCGCCGCCGGAGAAGCGGTAGCCGCGCTCGCCGACGACGGTGTCCAGGCCGTCGGGCAGGGCGGCGACCAGCTCGCCGAGGCGGGCGCGGCGCAGCGCCTCGTGGATCTCGGCGTCGGTGGCGTCCGGGGCGGCCAGGCGCAGGTTGGCGCGCAGCGACTCGTGGAACAGGTGCCCGTCCTGGGTGACGACACCGACGCTGCGCCGCACCGACTCCGCGGTCAGGTCGCGCACGTCCACCCCGCCCAGGCGCACCGCGCCGGAGCCGACGTCGTACAGGCGGGCCACCAGCGAGGCCAGGGTCGACTTGCCGGCGCCGGAGGAGCCGACCAGCGCCACCACCTGGCCGGGCTCGACGCGGAAGGACACGTCGTGCAGGACGGTCGCGCCGCCGCGCGGGTCCAGGACGGCGACGTCCTCCAGCGAGGCCAGGGACACCTCCGTCGCCGAGGGGTAGGCGAAGCTCACGCCGTCGAACTCCACCGACAGCGGCCCGGCCGGGGCCGGCACCGCGCCCGGGCGCTCCTTGACGGCCGGCTCCAGGTCGAGGACCTCGAAGACGCGCTCGAAGCTGACCATCGCGCTGGACAGGTCGGTGCGGGCGCTGGCCAGCGCTGTCAGCGGCGCGTACAGGCGGGTCAGCAGCAGCGCCAGGGTGACGATGCTGCCGGCGTCCAGCTGCCCCGCGACGGCGGCCAGGCCGCCCACGCCGTAGACCAGCGCCAGCGCCAACGCCGAGACCAGCGTCAGCGCCGTGACGAACACCGTCTGCAGCATCGCGGTGCGCACACCGATGTCGCGCACCCGGCGGGCCGCCGCGGCGAAGGCGCGCGACTCCTCCTCCGGGCGCCCGAACAGCTTCACGAGGGTGGCGCCGGGGGCGGAGAAGCGCTCGGTGCTCTGGTTGGTCATGGCCGCGTTCAGCTGCGCGGCGTCGCGGGAGAGGGCGGCCAGGCGCCGGCCGACGCGGCGCACCGGCAGCACGAACACCGGCAGCAGCACCAGCGCCAGGGCGGTGACCTGCCAGGAGATGCCGACCATGACGGCGGCGGTCAGGGCGACCGCGACGACGTTGCTGACGATCCCGGACAGGGTGCCGCTGAAGGCGCGCTGGGCGCCCAGGACGTCGCTGTTGAGGCGGCTGACGAGGGCGCCGGTGCGGGTGCGGGTGAAGAAGGCCACCGGCATGCGCTGCACGTGGTCGAACACGCGCCGGCGCAGGTCGAGGATGAGGTCCTCGCCCAGCGTCGCGGACAGCCAGCGCACGCCCAGCCCGAGCGCGGCCTCGGCCAGCGCCACCGCCGCGATGAGCAGCGCCAGGCGCACGACGAGGTCGCCGTCGCCGGCGGTGACGGCGTCCACGGCCCGCCCGGCCAGGACCGGGGTGGCCACCGCCAGGACGGCGGCCAGGACGCTGCCGGCGACGAAGACGCCCAGGCGCCCGGAGCGCTCGCGGGCCAGCGCCAGGACTCGGCGCACCGTGTCGCGGGAGAACGCCCGGCCCTGCTGCTGGACGCTGCTGCGCCACACGGCCGACCACGCGACGCTCTCCATGCTCACGCCGGGGCCAACACCGCGCGCGCGGCGGCTATGCCGCGGCCCGCGACGACCGGCCCGCGCTCACCGGCGGGCGCTCACCAGCCAGCGGTGCCGGGCCCGCCCTTGAAGGGGCCGTCGAGCTCGTCGCTGACCCACCCGCCGTAGAAGCCGCCGGGCTGCGGGCGCACCTCCTCCTCGTCCAGCAGGCACACCACCCGCCCCGGCGCGCAGCCGGCGGGCACGGCGACCGCCCCCGCCAGCGCGCGGTAGGCGGGCACGGGGTCCGGGTACGTCCACGCGGCGCCGGCGGCGACCACGGCACCGTCGGCGTCCAGGACGTCCAGGTAGGAGGCGCGGCCCTTCCACTCGCACCAGCTGCTGCCCGCCGCCGGGCGCAGCAGCCGGGCGTCCAGCGCCGCCGCGGCGACGTAGTACGTCGGCGGGTGGGAGGTCTCCAGGACCCGGAGCGCCAGACCGGAACCGGCGGGGGCGTCGGCCAGGGGGACGCCGTCGACGAGGACCCGCACGCGGCGGGCGGCCGTCTCCAGGCGCGGGGGGCGGGGGTAGTCCCAGACGGACTCGCGGGCGGGTGCGCTCACGGCACCAGGGTGCGCGCGCCGGTGCGCGGGCGCGCGCCGGACCCGCGTGGACCCGCCCGGACCCGCCCGGACCCGCGGTGCGGGTCCGGGCGCGCTCACCCCCTCCCCGGGCTCAGGCCAGGGTCACCTCCGCGGCCGCCCGCACCAGGCCCGCCAGCCCCGCCCCGCGGGCGGTCTGGCGCTGCCAGCGGGCGCCGGAGCCGCGGGCCAGGACGGCGGCCGTGCCCGCGCGGACGGCGTCCAGGTCCCCGGCGCCGGCCAGCGGGCCGCGCACGTGCTCCACGAGCTCGGCGACCACGGCGGCGGCCGGGGCCGGGCGCCCGGTGGCCGGGGAGACCAGCTGCCCGTCCACGCCGTCGCGGGCGGCGCGCCAGGACGTCAGCCGCAGCAGCTGCGGCGGGTCGTCGGGCACGGGCAGGCCGGCGCGGGCGTCGGCGGCGGCGCGCTCGACCAGGGCGCGCACCAGGCGGGCCAGCAGCGCGGCGTCCTCGGCGCGCAGGCACACGTCGGCCACCCGCACCTCCACCGTCGGGTGGGCGGCCGACAGGCGCGCGTCGGCGTAGACCATCCCCTCGTCCAGCAGGACGCCGGTGGCCAGCAGGCGCGCGCGCAGCTCGTCGTGGCGGGCCGCGGTGCCGACGGGGCCGGCGGGCCCGGCGCTGGGCCAGCGGCCCCACACCTGCGAGCGCCAGCTGGCGTAGCCGGTGTCCTCGCCGCGCCAGAACGGCGAGTTGGCGCTCAGCGCCAGCAGCACCGGCAGCCACGGGCCGATCCGGTCCAGGACGCCCACGCCCTCCTCCCGGTCGCCGATCTCGACGTGGACGTGGCAGCCGCAGGTCAGCTGCTCGGCGGCCAGGGCGCCGAAGCGCTCCACGATGCGCTCGTAGCGCTCCCCCGGCGTCGTCCGCGGCCGCACCCGCTGCGGGTGGGTGCCCAGGGCGACCAGCTGCGCGCCCGCCCGGGCGGCCGCGGCGGCGGCGCGCCGGCGACGGGCGCGCAGGTCGGCGAGCAGCGCGTCGGCGTCGCGGTGCGGGGCGCTGCCGGTCTCCACCTGCTCGCGCTGCAGCTCCGGCTCCAGGGCGCCGGGCGCGGCGGCCACGAGCCCGGGGGCGCTGGGGCTGGCCGCCCCGGTGGCCGGGTCGACGAGCAGGAACTCCTCCTCCACGCCGACCCGCCGCGCTCCGGCGGCGCCCGCCCCGGGACCGCTCACCCGCGCGCCGCTCACGCGCGCGCCGGGCACCGGTAGCGTGCCCGACCGTGCCCCGGACCATCGCCACCACCACCCGCGTCGACCGCGAGGGCCTGCTGGAGTTCCTGCGTCCCCGCCACCACGTCGTCCTCCTCACCCACCGCGCCGACGGCTCGCCGCAGCTGTCGCCCGTCACCGCGGGCGTCGACGCCGCCGGCCGCGTCGTCGTCTCCACCTACCCCGCGCGCGCGAAGGTGGTCAACGCGCGCCGCGACCCGCGCGTGAGCCTGCTCACGCTGTCCGACGACTTCGGCGACGCGTGGGTGCAGGTGGACGGCACGGCGGAGGTGCTGGACCTGCCGGAGGCGCTGGAGCCGCTGGTGGAGTACTTCCGGTCCATCTCCGGCGAGCACCCGGACTGGGACGAGTACCGCGAGGCGATGCGGGCGCAGGGCAAGTGCCTGCTGCGCATCACCCCGCAGCGCTGGGGCCCGGTGGCCACGGGCGGCTTCCCCGCGCACCTGGCCGGCTGAGCCCGGGCCGCACGCGCTCCCTCAGGCGCGGGGCGCGGGCCCGACGTCGCGCAGCTGGGCGTCGACCTGCGCCAGCACCGCCGGCGGCACGGCGTCCAGGCCGTGGACCTCGCGGGCGTGGCGGGCCACCTGCGCCACGACGCTGTCGCGGTCGGCGCCGACGAACTCCTCGTGGCAGCCGGGCAGCACGTCCCCGCAGCGGAACGCCTTCACCGGGCACCTCCTCGCGCTCGGGCAGCGGCGCCCGGCTGCCACCGGGCGGCGCTGCGGCTGACCGCCCCGGTGCTGGAGCGGCTGTCCGACGCCAGGTCGAGCACGACGTCCTCCACGCCCAGGACCCCGACGAACCGGCCGGTGGCGTCGGTGCACACCAGCGGGTCGAAGCGGGCCGCGGCGGCGCGGGCGACGGCGCGCACGGCGACGTCGTGGACAGTGTCCTCCGGCGCGAAGGTCACGTCCACGGGCAGCGAGCGCACCCCCGAGGGGGCGCGCTCGTCGGGCACGACGAGCGCCACGGGCACGTCGCGCACGTCCACGACGACCACGGTGGTGCGCTCGGTGCCGGCCACCCCGGCCGCCTCGGGCAGCGAGCGGCTCGTCTTGGTGCGCCGCGCCAGGTCCCCGGCCCGGCGCTCGCCGGGGGCCCCGGGACCGCCGCGCCGGCCCGGGACGGCGCCGCGGCGCAGGTGCTCCAGCGCCCGCGCGGACAGGGACTGGAAGCGCGGCTCCGGGCGGGCCAGCAGGTGCCCCTGGACGAGCGGCACGCCCATGCCGCGCAGCACGTCCAGCTCGGCCGGGGTCTCCACGCCCTCGGCGACCACCCAGGCGTCCAGGCGGCCGGCGCACTCGCCCAGCAGCTGCACGAGGGTGCGCCGCACGACGTCGCCCCCCAGGCCGCGCACCAGCTGCAGGTCGACCTTGACGACCTCCGGGCGCAGGACCGCCATCCGCAGCAGCCCGGAGTGGGCGGTGCCCACGTCGTCCAGCGCGACGACAGCCCCGCGGGCCCGCAGCGCGCGCAGCGGTTCCAGCAGCGCCTCCGGGGCGCAGTCGGCGTGCTCGGTGACCTCCAGCACGACGCCGGCCAGGTCCCCGGCGCCGAGCAGGACGTCCAGGACGCGGCCGTCGAGCAGCGAGGTGGGGCTGGCGTTGACGGTGAGGAACTGCCCGTGGGGGGTGCGGGCCCGCAGGCCCAGCGCGCGGCGCAGGACCAGCGCGTCCAGCTCGGCGGCGCGGCCCAGCGCCCGCGCGGCGTCGAACCAGCGCTCGGGACCGGCCGGGGCCGGCACGTCGTGCGGCCCGGCGCCGGGCGGCACCGGGGCGGGCAGGTCGACGCGGGAGAGCACCTCGTGCCCGGCCACCCGCGCGGCGGCCAGGTCGACGAGGGGGTGCAGCACCAGCCGCAGCGCCTCCGGCGCGGCCCGCAGGGCGTCCAGGCGCTGCGACCAGCCCGCCGCGTCGGCGCTGTCGGCGGCGCGGGCGGCGTCGGCGGGGAGGTCCGCGTCGGCGCTGTCGGCGGCGCGGGCGGCGTCGGCGGGGAGGTCCGCGACGGCGAGGCCCGGCCGGGCCGCGGGTGCGCGCCGGTGGCGGAGCCGGGGGTCGCTCACGGGTGGCTCCTCCTGCTGCGGTGCCGGGCGACGGGTCCGGTCCCGCCGCAGCGGGTGCGCACGGGCCTGCGACGCCGCGGGTCGTGGTGGTGCGGGCGTGCTGCCGGGTGGTGCGGAGCGCCGCCGGTCCTCCCGGCGGTCCGGTGAGCATAGTCCGCCCACGTCCACCTGTGCAGCCAGCTGAGCACGTTGCGTGACATCGCCCCGCCGGGCGGGTGGCGCCGGAACGGTCGGCGGGCTCAAGGCCGGCGGCGCGGGCGTCGATGCCCCGGCGTGGCCCGCACCCGTCGCCGGACGTCCCGGAGCAGCGTCACCGCGAGGGCGCTGACCGCGGTGACCGCCGTCCTGACCGGTGCCGTCGTGCTGTGCGCTCCGGCGGACGCCTCGCCCACCGCGGGCTCGTCGGGCTCGTCGGGCTCGGCCCGCACCGCGGCGCAGGCGCGCGCGGAGGCCGCTCGCGCCCGGGACGCCGCGCGCGAGGCCACCGCCCGCGTGGAGGACGTGCGCGCGGCCCTGGAGCGCCAGCGGCAGGCGGTCACCGACGCCGTCTCGGCCGGGATCCGCGCCGAGGTCGCCGCCTCCCGGGCCGCCGCCGAGGCCGACGAGGCCGCCGGGGCCGCGACCCGCCGCGTCCGCTCCCTCTACATGGCCGGCGGCGCCCCGGTGACGCGCTCGCGCGCCTGGACGGCGCTGCGCTCGCTGGCCGAGGGCGGTGACCCCGTCGCCGCCGTGCGCGGGCGCGACCTCGCGGTCCAGGCCGCCGGCCGGCGCGGACTGCGCGAGCAGCGGGCCGCCGAGCAGGTCGCGGTCACCGGCGGCACCGCCGCCGACGAGGCCGACGCCGACGCGCTGGCCGCCGTGGCGGGCCTGCGGGACGTCGCCGAGGAGTCGGTGCGGATGGCCGACGCCCTGGCCCGCGCGCAGCAGCAGGTCGCGGCGCTGGACGAGGAGGCGGGCCGCCTGCAGGCCGCCGAGGACGCCGCCCGGGAGCTGGAGCGGGCGCGGGCCGCGGCCGCGGAGCTGGCGGCCCGGGCCAGCGCCGGGGCCGCGGCCGTGCACGCCCGCCCCGCCCCGGCGGACTGGGGCGCGCTCTACGCCGCGGGCGCGGCCACCTGCCCGGGGATGCGGACGGCGCTGCTGACCGCGGTCGGGCAGGTGGAGAGCGGGCACGGGCGGAACAACGGTCCCTCCTCGGCCGGGGCGCAGGGCCCCATGCAGTTCATGCCCGCGACGTTCGCCGCCTACGGCGTGGACGGCGACGGCGACGGCGTCGTGGACGTGTGGTCGCCGGCGGACGCGGTGCGCTCGGCCGCCAACTACCTGTGCGCCAACGGCGGCGGGCAGGGCCGCGAGGGCGAGCGGCGCGCGCTGTACCGCTACAACCGCGCCGGGTGGTACGTGGACATGGTGCAGCGCCTGGCCGACGAGCTGGACGCGACGAGCGCGGCCGCCGGCTCCACGGGCTGACTACCCTCGCCCGGTGACCGACGACGGCGCGCGCGCACCCGGCACCCCCGCTCCCGCGGGTCCGGTGGACGTGGCGGGCCTGCGCGTGGACGGTCTGGCGGTCCCGGCCGTGGTGCGCCGCCTGGCCGGCGGGGCCGCGGTGGAGCCGGTGTGGCGCAACGAGGTGGGCGGGACGACCTTCCGCGTCGCCGCGACGGGCGGCGCGCCCGCGCGCTACGTCAAGCACGCCCCGCCCGGGGCGCCGCTGGACCTGCTGGCGGAGGCGCGCAGGCTGGCGTGGGCGGTGCGCTGGACGCCGGTGCCGCGGGTGCTGGACGCGGGCCGCACCGCCGCCGGGGAGGCGTGGCTGGTGACGCGGGCGCTGGACGGCGAGAGCGCCGTGGTCCCGCGCTGGCGGGCGCGCCCGGCGGCGGCCGTGGCGGCGCTGGGGCGCGGGCTGCGGGCGCTGCACGAGGCCCTGCCGGTGGCCTCCTGCCCCTTCGACTGGTCGGTGGCGCGGCGGCGGGCCGCCGCGGTGGGCGACGTGGGCTCCCTGCCGCCCGAGCCGCCGGTGGACCGGCTGGTCGTCTGCCACGGCGACGCCTGCTCGCCGAACACGCTGCTGCGCGACGACGGCCGGGGCGGTGCCCTGGTCGCCGGGCACGTGGACCTCGGCGCGCTGGGCGTGGCCGACCGCTGGGCCGACCTGGCCGTGGCCACCCTGGCGACGACGTGGAACTACGGGCCCGGCTGGGAGGACCTGCTGCTGACCTCCTACGGCGTCGACCCGGCCGACCCCGCGCGGGCGGCGCGCACCGCGTTCTACCGCGCCCTGTGGGACGTCGGCCCCTGAGCGGGCGGCCCGCGGTGCGGGCGGCGGGGGCCGCGGGGCGGCAGTACCGTCGGCTCGTGTCCAGCACGACCTCGCGCCCGCAGCCGCACCCGCCCGCGCCCGGGGTGGACGGGCCGGGAGGCTCGGTGCGCGACTGGCTGGAGGGCCTGCCGCTGCTGCGCGCGGACCCGCCGCCGTTCGACCCCGAGGACGTCCCCGCCGACCCGCTGGAGCTGTTCCTGGCGTGGCTGGGCGACGCGGTGGCCGCGGGCGTGCCCGACCCGCACGCGCTGACGCTGGCCACGGTGGACCCGGCCGGGCGCCCGGACGCGCGCGTGGTGGTGCTGCGCGACGTCGACGAGTCCGCGCTGTGGGTGGCCTCCTCGGCGGTCAGCCCCAAGGGCCGGCAGCTGGACCGGGTGCCGGTGGCGGCGCTGGTCTTCCACTGGCCCCAGCGCGGCCGGCAGGTGCGGGTGCGCGGCGGGGTGCGGCTGGCCGACCCCGAGCGCACGGCCGCGGACTTCCTCGGCCGGCCCGCGCAGGTGCGCGCCGACGCGCTGGTGGCCCGCCAGAGCGAGGCGCTGCGCCACGAGGGGGAGCTGGCCGACGAGCTGGGCGACGCCACCGACCTGCTGCGGGTGGAGCCGCACGTGGTGGCGCCCACGTGGCGGCTGTGGGGCGTGGACGCCAGCCGGCTGGAGTTCTGGCAGGCCTCCCCCGACGGCCAGCACCTGCGGGTGCGCTACGACCGGGACGAGGACGGCGGGCACCGGCAGACGCGCCTGTGGCCGTGAGCGCCCGGCACCGCGCGGGCCGCGGGGGCCGCGGGGGCCGCGGGGGCCTCAGGCCGCGCGGGCGCTGAAGCGGCCGTCGCGGCGCTCCAGGCGCAGCGCCAGCCCGAACGTCTCGCCCAGCCGGCCGGCGGTGAGGACCTCCTCCAGCGGGCCGGCGGCGACCACACCGCCGCCGCGCAGCAGCAGCGCGTGCGTGGTGCCCACCGGGACCTCCTCGACGTGGTGGGTGACCATCACCGACGCGGGGGCGGCCGGGTCGGCGGCCAGCCGGGTCAGGCGCCGCAGCAGGTCCTCGCGCCCGCCGAGGTCGAGGCCGCCGGCGGGCTCGTCCAGCAGCAGCAGCTCGGGGTCGGTCATGAGGGCGCGGGCGATCTGCACGCGCTTGCGCTCGCCGTCGGACAGGGTGCCGAAGCGCCGCTCGCCCAGGTGGCCGACGCCCAGCAGCCCGAGCAGGTCGGCGGCGCGCTCCTCGTCGCCGGGGTCGTAGGCCTCCTGCCAGCGGCCGGTGACGCCGTAGGCGGCGGTGACGACGACGTCGCGCACCCGCTCGCCGCCGGGCACGGCGCGCGCCAGGTCGGTGCTGGCCAGGCCGATGCGCGGGCGCAGCTCGAACACGTCGACGCGGCCGAGGACCTCCCCCAGCACCGCGGCGGTGCCGCTGGTGGGGAAGAACCGGCCGGCGGCCACGGACAGCAGGGTGGACTTGCCGGCGCCGTTGGGGCCCAGCACGACCCAGCGCTCGCCGTCGGCCACCTGCAGGTCGACGGCGTCGAGCAGGACGTTCCCGCTGCGGCGGACGGTCACGGCCTGCAGGTCCAGCACGTCGCTCATGGCCGCGACCCTAGCCAGCGGCCGGCGCCGGCACGCGCCCGCCCGGCCCGCACCCGCGCGTGCCGCGCCGGGGCGGTCGTAGGCTCCTGCGCGTGCTGGACCTGCCACGCTCCGCGCGCCTGGCCGCCTGGGGCACCGGGGTGCTCGCCGGGACCGCCGGCCTGCAGGCCGCGGTGGCCGCCGTCGTGCGCGACGACGAGCCGCACGCGGTGCGCTGGGACGCCACGGCCCCCGACCTGCCGGGGCTGCCCGCCGCCCGCGACGGCGACCTGGCGCTGCTGCTGGCCGCCCTGGCCGAGTGCCCCGGCGCGCAGCTGCTGGTGGTGCTGCCGGTGCCGGGCGACCCGCGGGGCCTGCCGGGCCCGCCGCCGGTGAACGTGGCCGCGCTGGAGGCCGGCGAGTGCGTCGTGGCCGAGGTCGCGGGCAGCGCGCAGCGGTGGGCGCTGCTGCCCGAGGTCGCCGAGTTCGGGTCGGTGTGGGAACCGGGCGCGCACGTCACCTGGCAGGTGCTGGCGGCCGCGCCGCGCCGGGCGCCGGAGTCCTCCAGCGTGGCCGACTCCGAGCGCGAGCTGCGCCTGGCGCTGGGCACGGCCACGCAGGCGCTGGCCTCGCTGGACGTGGCCCGCTGGCGCGAGGACGCCGCCGACCGCATCGCCGCGGTGCGCGACGGCGCGCTGGCGCCGGACGCGGTGCCGCCCGGGCTGCCGCCGCGGGCCGCGCGCGTGCTGCAGACGGCCGCGCGGGTGCTGGCGATCGTGGAGCTGGCCACCGAGGACGACGGCGCGGCGATCACCAGCCACGAGGCGGCCTCGCGGGCGCGGGCGCTGCGCGAGGTGGGCGCCGTGGCCCGCCGGGCGGTGACCGCCGCGGTCAACGCCCACGTCGAGCCGGTGCGCCCCTGAGCTTCAGCGGGCCGGGACGCCCGCCGGCGGCAGGGTCGCTAGGGCCCGCTCCTCGGCCGGCAGCCGGAAGCCGAGCAGCAGCACCGCGTTGAGGACGCTGAAGACCAGCGCGGTCAGCCACGCGGTGTGCACCAGCGGCAGCGCGACGCCCTCCACGACGACGGCCACGTAGTTGGGGTGGCGCAGCCACGGCAGCCGGTACGGCCCGCGGGTGACCGGCGGCAGGCCCGGCACGACGATGACGCGGGTGTTCCAGCGCGGCCCCAGGGCCGTGATGCACCACCAGCGCAGCCCCTGGCTGGCCAGCGCCAGCACCAGCGCGCTCCAGCCGAGCAGGGGCAGGAACGGGCGGTCCAGGAGGACGACCTCGGCCACGCACGCGGCCAGCAGGCCGGTGTGCAGGAGGACCATCGGCCCGAAGTGCCGGCGCCCGCTCTCCACGCCGCCGCGGGCGAAGGACCAGCGGGCGTTGCGGGTGGACACGACCAGCTCGGCCAGCCGCTCCAGGCCCGTGGCCACGACCAGGGCCGTGAACCAGAGCACCGAGGTCACGCGGCCTCCCCCACGGCCGCGGCCGCGCGCGCGGCGGCGGGGCGCAGCAGCAGGACCTCGGTGCTCACCCCGGGGCCCACGGCCAGCAGCACGGTGTCCCCGCGCGGGCCGGCCTCCAGCAGGTCGGCCAGCTGGTGCAGCACCGAGGAGCTGGACAGGTTCCCCGTCTCGGCCAGCGCGCGGCGCGAGCGGTCCAGGTCGCCGGCGGCCAGGCCCAGGCACTCCGCGACGCCGTCGAGGACCTTCGGCCCGCCGGCGTGCACCAGCCAGTGCGCCACGTCGCCCACCGCGAGCCCGTGCCCGGCCAGCAGGGCGTGCACGTCGGCGGGCAGGGCGCCGGCCACCAGGCGCGGCAGGTCGGCCGACAGCACGATGCGGAAGCCGGTGCTGCCCACGTGCCAGCCCAGGGCGTCGGCCGAGTCCGGGTGCACGCGGCTGCGGGTGGCCAGCACGTCCAGGCCCTCGGAGCCGCCGGGGGCCGCGGGCGGCGGCCGGTGCGCGCGGGCCCGCTCGTCGCCCAGGACGACGACGGCGGCCGCCCCGTCGCCGAACAGGCCGCTGGCGACGAGGTTGGCGGTGGAGGGGTCGTCGTGCTGCAGGGTCAGCGAGCACAGCTCCACCGACAGCAGCACCCCCACCTGGTCGGGGTGGCCGACGAGGTGGTCGTGCACGCGGGCCAGGCCGGCGGCCCCGGCCACGCAGCCCAGCCCGAAGGAGGGCAGCCGGGTGACGTCGGGGCGCAGTCCGGCGCGCTGGACGAGCAGGGCGTCCACCGAGGGGGCGGTCACCCCGGTGACGGTGGTGAACAGCAGGAAGTCCACGTCCTCCGGGTGCAGGCCGGCGCGGGCCAGGGCGCCCTTGAGGGCCCGCTCGGCCAGGTCCAGGGCCAGCTCGGCGAACAGGCCGTTGCTGGTGTCGAAGGAGCGCGTCTCGGCGTAGCGCTCCAGCGGCAGCGCCAGCGACCGCTGCTCGACGCCGCTGGCGGCGTGCAGGCGGCGCATCAGCCGCTCGGCGCCCTCCTCGCGCGCCAGCAGGGGCGCCAGGGCGTCGGTGATCCGCTCCTGCGGGTAGGTGTGCGGCGGGAGGACGGGCTCGACCGCGGTGATCCTGGGCACGTCGCGATGCTGTCACCCGCCCGCCGACCCCGCCCGGTGACCACGGCCCGCCCCCGGCCGCCGGTGCCCTCAGCCGGGCAGCACCGAGCGGTAGACCTCCAGGGTGCGCTCGGCGATCGCCGTCCACGCGAAGCGCTCCACGGCGCGCCGGCGGCCGGCGGCGCCGCGCTCGCGGGCGCGGTCGGGGTCGGCGACGGCCTCGGTCAGGGCAGCGGCCAGGTCGGCGACGAACCGGTCGGGGTCCACGGGCGCGCCCGTGCCGTCGTCGACCTGCTCGATGGGCACGAGCCAGCCGGTGACGCCGTCCTCGACGACCTCGGGGATGCCGCCGGTGGCGGTGCCCACGACCGCCGCCCCGCAGGCCATCGCCTCGAGGTTGACGATGCCCAGCGGCTCGTACACCGAGGGGCACACGAAGACGGTGGCCTGCGACAGGTGCTCCAGCAGCTCCGCGCGCGACAGGTGCCGGTCCAGGTGCACGACGCCGCTGCGGGTGGCGCGCAGGTCGGCGACCAGCCCGGCGACCTCCGCGGCGATCTCCGGGGTGTCGGGGGCGCCGGCGCACAGCACCAGCTGGACCTCCGGCGGCAGCTGGGCCGCGGCGCGCAGCAGGTGCGGCAGGCCCTTCTGGCGGGTGATGCGCCCGACGAAGACGACGCTGGGCCGGTCGGGGTCCACGCCGTTGGCGCGCACGAGGTCGCGGCCGGCCACGGGCGTCCACTGCTCGGCGTCGATGCCGTTGTGGACGACGTGCACGCGCTGCGGGTCAAGCGCCGGGTAGCTGCGCAGGATGTCCGCGCGCATGCCGGCGCTGACGGCCACGACGGCCGCGGCGGCCTCGTAGGCGGTGCGCTCGGCCCAGCTGGACAGCGCGTACCCGCCGCCCAGCTGCTCGGCCTTCCACGGCCGCAGCGGTTCCAGGCTGTGCGCGGTGACCACGTGCGGGACGCCGTGCAGCAGGGAGGCCAGGTGCCCGGCGGTGTTGGCGTACCAGGTGTGCGAGTGCACCAGGTCGGCGCCGGCCGCGTCGGAGGCCATCGGCAGGTCCGCGCCCAGGGTGCGCAGCGCCGCGTTGGCGCCGGCCAGCTCGGCCGGCTCGGCGTAGGCGGTGACCCCGGCCTCGTCGCGGGGGGCGCCGAAGCAGCGCACCCGCACGTCGGGGGCGGCCGCGCTGGCGCGCAGCGCCCGCACGAGCTCGGCCACGTGCACGCCGGCACCGCCGTACACCTCCGGCGGGTACTCCTTGGTCATCAGGTCGATCCGCATCGTGGCTCCTGTCGCGCGTCCCGCCGGTGGGGCGGTCACCGTACCGCCGGGGCGCCGCGGCGCCCGGTCGGGGGAGATCGCGGGAGATCGCGCGCGCCGCGTGTGCGCGGGGCCCCGCGGCCCTATGGTGCGGAGGGTGGCTGCTCCGAAGGTCCTCGCGATCGTCCTCGCCGGCGGGGAGGGCAAGCGGCTCATGCCGCTGACCGCCGACCGCGCCAAGCCGGCCGTGCCCTTCGGCGGCACGTACCGGCTCATCGACTTCGCGCTGTCCAACCTGGTCAACGCGGGGTACCGCAAGATCGTCGTGCTGACGCAGTACAAGTCGCACAGCCTGGACCGGCACATCTCCCAGTCGTGGCGGATGTCGAACCTGTTCGGCAGCTACATCGCCTCGGTGCCCGCGCAGCAGCGCGTCGGCAAGCGCTGGTACCTGGGCAGCGCCGACGCCATCTACCAGTCGATGAACCTCATCAGCGACGAGCGCCCCGACATCGTCGTCGTGGTCGGCGCCGACCACGTGTACCGGATGGACTTCTCGCAGATGGTCGAGGCGCACGTGGCCTCCGGCGCCCCCTGCACGGTCGCGGCGATCCGCCAGCCGATCTCGCTGGCCGACCAGTTCGGGGTCATCCAGACCGCCCACGACGGCAGCGGCCGCATCGAGCAGTTCCTGGAGAAGCCGAAGAACCCGCAGGGCCTGGACGACGCGCCCGACCAGGTGCTGGCCTCGATGGGCAACTACGTCTTCGACGCCGAGGCGCTCGTGGACGCGGTCACGCGCGACGCGGACGAGCAGGACTCCAAGCACGACATGGGCGGCGACATCGTCCCCGACTTCGTCGAGCGGGGGCTGGCGAACGTCTACGACTTCAAGGACAACGACGTCCCCGGCGCCACCGACCGCGACCGCGCGTACTGGCGCGACGTGGGGACGATCGACAGCTACTTCGAGGCCCAGATGGACCTCATCTCGGTGATGCCGGTCTTCAACCTCTACAACTACGACTGGCCGATCATCGCCGCGCAGGACTTCTTCCCGCCGGCGAAGTTCGTGCACGGCTGGCAGGGCACCTACGGGCACGCGGTGAACTCCATCATCTCCGGCGGCACCGTCGTCTCCGGTGCGCTGGTGGAGAAGTCGGTGGTCTCGCCGAACGTGCGGCTGGACTCCTGGGGGCACGTCAGCGAGTCGGTGCTGATGGACGGGGTGCGGATCGGCCGGCACGCCGTGGTGCAGCGGGCCATCGTCGACAAGTTCGTCGAGGTCCCCGACGACGCCCGCATCGGGGTGGACCCGGAGGAGGACCGCGCCCGCGGGTTCACCGTCACCGAGTCCGGCATCACCGTCGTCGGCAAGGGGCAGGTCGTGCGCCCCTGAGGCGGCGCCCCCACCCGTCGCACCCGCGCGTCGCGCCCGGCCCCTCGCGGGCGGGCGCGCCGTGCGGCAGAGTCGGCGCCATGACCTCCGACACCGCGGGGACCGACACGTCCTCCGCCAGCTCGACCGCCGCCAGCGCCGCCGCCGCCGACCCGCGCCCGGTGCGGATCGGGGTGCAGGTGCAGCCCCAGCACGCCGACTACCCGGCCATCCGCGCCGCCGCCGCGCGCGCCGAGGAGCTCGGCGTGGACGTCCTGCTGAACTGGGACCACTTCTACCCGCTGTACGGCGAGCCCGAGGGCCTGCACTTCGAGTGCTGGACGATGCTCGCCGCCTGGGCCGAGGCCACCGAGCGCGTGGAGCTGGGCGCCCTGGTGACCTGCAACAGCTACCGCAACCCCGAGCTGCTGGCCGACATGGCCCGCACGGTGGACCACGTCTCCGCCCACGACAGCGGCACCGGGCGCCTCATCCTCGGCATCGGTTCGGGCTGGTTCCAGAAGGACTACGACGAGTACGGCTACGAGTTCGGCACCGCCGGCGGCCGCCTGGACAAGCTGCGCGAGGACCTGCCGCGCATCGAGGCGCGCTGGGCGAAGCTGAACCCGGCGCCCACCCGCGACATCCCCGTCCTCATCGGCGGCGGCGGGGAGCAGAAGACGCTGCGCATCGTCGCCCGGCACGCCGACGTGTGGCACGGCTTCGGCGACGTGGACACCTTCGCCCGCAAGTGCGCCGTCCTGGACGAGCGGTGCGCCGAGATCGGCCGCGACCCGCTGGAGGTGGAGCGCTCGATCGGCCTGGACTCCGGCGCCGACCCGGCGCAGGTGGGCGACGCCTACCACGCGGCCGGTGCCCGGTTCATCACCGTCTCGACGGGTGGGCCGGACTTCGACATGGGCGCGGTGCGCGACTGGCTGGCCTGGCGGGACGAGAAGAACCGCGGCTGAGCGCGGGCGGGCGGCGGGCGCGTCGCCGGTACGGTGACCGCGTGCCGGCGACCACCCCCCCGTCCCCCGCGACCGCGCCCTCCCCCGGCACCGCGCCGGGCACCGCGCGCACCGTCCTGGTCACCGTCACCGGCGCGGACCGCCCCGGGGTGACCTCGGCGCTGTTCCGGGCGCTGACCCCCACGGGGGCCGAGGTCCTGGACGTCGAGCAGGTCGTCGTCGGCGGCCACCTGACCCTGTCGGCGCTGGTGACCTGCCCCGGCGAGGGGGTCGTGGAGGCGGCCGTGGCGGACCTGGCCGGTGCCGGCCTGGCCGTCAGCGCGACCGCCTCGCCCGGCGAGCCGCCGCGCCGGCCGCAGCGCCTGCACGTGACGCTGCTGGGCGCGCCGCTGCTGCCAGCGGCCGTGGCGCACGTGACGGCCGTGCTGGCCGAGCGCGGCGCGAACGTGGACCGCATCCGGCGGATGGGCCGCCACCCCGTCACCAGCGTGGAGCTGGACGTGTCCACCGACGGCACCGCCGCCGACCTGCGCGACCTGCGCCGCACGCTGGCGCGCGAGGCGGGCCGGCACGGCCTGGACGCGGCCGTCTCCCCCGGCGGCCTGGCGCGCCTGGGCCGGCGCCTGGTCGTGATGGACGTGGACTCCACCCTCATCCGCCAGGAGGTCATCGAGCTGCTGGCCGCCCACGCCGGGCGCGAGGCGGAGGTGGCCGCCGTCACCGAGCGCGCCATGCGCGGGGAGCTGGACTTCGCCGCCTCGCTGCGCGAGCGGGTGGCGTGCCTGGAGGGCCTGTCGGTGGACGTGGTGGAGGAGGTGCGCCGCGCCGTCCAGCTGACCCCGGGGGCGCGCACCCTGTGCCGCACCCTGCACCGGCTCGGCTTCACCCTGGCGCTGGTCTCCGGCGGGTTCCTGGAGGTCGTGGGGCCGCTGGCCGCCTCGCTGGGCATCGCGCACGTGCGGGCCAACCGGCTGCAGGTGGTGCACGGCACGTTCACCGGCCGGGTCCTGGGGCCCGTGGTGGACCGCGCCGCCAAGGCCGCGGCGCTGCGCGAGTTCGCCGCCGCGGAGGGCGTGCCGCTGGCGCGCACCGTGGCGATCGGCGACGGCGCCAACGACCTGGACATGATCGACGCGGCCGGGCTGGGCATCGCCTTCAACGCCAAGCCGGTCGTGCGCGAGCAGGCCGACGCCGCGCTCAACGTGCCCTACCTGGACGCGGTGCTGCCGCTGCTGGGGATCACCCGCGAGGACGTGGAGGACGCCGACGCCGCCGAGGGCCTGCTGTCGGAGGGCTGAGCCCGCGGCACGCACGGCGACGGGCCGCACCCCGGCGGGGGTGCGGCCCGTGCGCACGCCGCGCCGGCGGGTGCGCCGGTCGCTCAGCCGCGGCCGGCGGCCCAGCTGGCCAGGGCCGCGAAGGCGAGGATGACGGCCATCATCACCAGCGCCAGCCGCACGCCCCGCCCGCCACCGGACCCCCGCCGGCCGTCGGGGCCGCCCGCCGGTGCGCTCACGGTCTCAGGACCCCATGGCGTGGAAGCCGCCGTCGACGTGGATCATCTCGCCCGTCGTGGCCGGGAACCAGTCCGACATCAGCGCCAGCGCGGCGCGCGCCGGCGGCTCGGTGTCCGTGACGTCCCAGCCCAGCGGGGAGCGCTCGCCCCAGGTGCTCTCCAGGGTCTCGAACCCGGGGATCGAGGTGGCGGCCGTGGTGCGCAGCGGGCCGGCGGAGACGACGTTGACGCGCACGCCCTTCGGTCCCAGGTCGCGGGCCAGGTAGCGGGCGGTGGACTCGAAGGCGGCCTTGGCCACGCCCATCCAGTCGTAGACCGGCCAGGCGACGCGGGCGTCGAACGTCAGGCCCACGACGCTGCCGCCGTCCTGCATCAGCGGCAGGGCGGCCACGCTGAGGGACTTCAGCGAGAACGCGGAGACCTGCACGGCCGTGGCCACCGAGGACCACTCGGTCTTGAGGAAGTTGCCGCCCAGGGCGTCCTGGGGGGCGAAGCCGATGGAGTGCAGCACGCCGTCGAGGCCGTCCACGTGCTCGCGCACGCGCTCGGGCAGGGCGGCGAGGTCCCCGTCGCTGGTGACGTCGAGCTCGACGACGGGCGCGGGCTGCGGCAGCCGCCGGGCGATCGTCTGGGTGATCTTCATCTGCCGGCCGAAGGAGGACAGCACGACCTGCGCGCCCTCCTCCTGGGCCACCCGGGCGACGCCGAAGGCGATCGAGCGGTCGGTCAGCACACCGGTGACGAGCAGTCGCTTGCCGTCCAGCAGGCCCATGGGTGTCTCCTCGGGGTCGGGGGTGGGGCGTGGTGCGGTCGTGGTGCGGTCGTGGCGGGCGGTCCGGGCCCGGCTCAGTGGCCCATGCCCAGGCCGCCGTCGACGGGCAGCACGGCGCCGTTGACGTACCCCGCGCCGGCCAGGAACAGCACGGCGGAGGCGACGTCCTCGGCGGTGCCGAAGGTGCCGGCGGGGATGCGCGCCCGGTAGTCGGCGGCGGTGGCCTCGGGCAGGGCGCGGGTCATGTCGGTGTCGATGAAGCCGGGGGCCACGACGTTGGCGGTGATGCCGCGCCCGCCCAGCTCGCGGGCGATGGAGCGGGCCAGGCCGACCATGCCGGACTTGCTGGCGGCGTAGTTGGTCTGCCCGGGCGAGCCGTAGAGGCCCACGACGCTGGAGACGAAGACGATGCGGCCCCGCTTGGCGCGCACCATGCCGCGCACGGCGCGGCGGGCGCAGCGCCACGCACCGGCCAGGTTGGTGTCGACGACGGCGTCGAACTCCTCGTCGCTCATCCGCATGAGCAGCTGGTCGCGGGTGGCGCCGGCGTTGGCGACGAGCACCTCGACGGGCCCGTGGGCCTCCTCGACGGCCGCGAAGGCCGCGTCGAGGGAGGCGGGGTCGGTGACGTCGGCGCGCACGCCGAGCAGGCCCTCGGGGGCCTCGCCGGAGCGGGTGGTGACGGCGACGCGGTCACCGGCGGCGGCGAAGGCGCGCGCGACGGCCAGGCCGATCCCGCGGTTGCCGCCCGTCACGAGGACGCTGCGGCCCGTGGCCGCGGGCCGTCCCGTCGGAGCGTCGGTGGTCTGCGGGGCGTCAGCGGCGTCGGGCACGGGGACGAAAGCTAACGCATCGCGCGCGGCGACCGGCCCGGCGGGCGTCTGGTGCGTCACACCGGGACCCCGGACCCTTCCCAGCGGGCGCGCACCGCGCGAGTACGACGTACCGTAGTCCGGTGCCTGCGCACCCCCGCCCGACCGGGCGCCCCGCGGACCACGCCCACAGCACCGGACACGGTGACGGCGTCTACCGCATCACCGCAGCACCCACCTCGCTCACGGACGACCTGGGTGTCCGCTACCGCAAGTACGTCATCTCGATGGTCATCCGGACGGCGTGCTTCCTGATCTTCGTCTTCCTCGAGCACTGGACCCGCTGGCTGTTCGTGGCGGGCGCGGTGTTCCTGCCCTACGTGGCCGTCGTGCTGGCCAACGCGGGCCGCGAGAGCCGCGGTCCGCGGCCGGAGTCCTTCGACATCACCCCGCCGCGACCGCTGGACCTGCCGGCGATCGAGGCGCGCATCACCGAGGTGCGCCCCCGCGAGCCTGGCGACGCGCACCCCGGCGGGCGCACCGCGGGTGACCCCGGCGGCGCGCGCGGTGACGACGGGCGCGCGCCGTGGGCGCAGCGCCCCACGGGCACCTGAACCCGGCCCCCCGCCGGGCCGTGGCGACGGTGTCCACCGCGCCCGCGCGGTGCGAGACTGGGCCGGTGGACACGCCGCGCGCTCCCGAGGTGCTCCCCCGGCCCACGACCCGGCGCTACGCCGGCGCCGGTGAGCCCGGTCACGAGCCGCCGTCCGACCTGGTGTGCAGCGCGAAGGGGTGCACCGCCGGTGCCGCCTTCGGCCTGCAGTGGAACAACCCCAGCCTGCACACGCCCGAGCGCCGCAAGACGTGGCTGGCGTGCGGGGAGCACCGCGAGCACCTGTCGCGCTTCCTGGGCGCGCGCGGGTTCCTGCGCGAGGTCGTGGACGTGACCGACCTGACGTGAGCGCGAGCACCACCCCCGCCGGTCCCCCCACCGGCCGCACGAGCGCGCCCGGCGCGCGGCCGCCCGCTCCGCGGCCCGTGCTGGCGCTGCTGCGCGAGCCGCGCTGGGTGCGCGGGCTGGTCCTGGCCCTCGTCGTGGCCGTGGCCTGCGTGGTGCTGGGGCAGTGGCAGTGGCACCGGCGCGCCGAGCGCACCGAGCGCAACGCCCCGCTGGTGGGCAACTACGACCGCGACCCCGTCGCCGTGGACGAGGTGCTGCCCGCGGACGGCGCGCCGCTGGCCGCGGCGGACACGTGGACCCCGGTGCGGGTGCGCGGCGAGTACGCGGCCGGCTCGACGGTGCTGGTGCGCAACCGCCCGCGCGAGGAGGCCGCCGGCTACGAGGTGCTGGTGCCGCTGGTCCTGGACGACGGCACGGTCCTGGTCGTGGACCGCGGCTGGCTGCCGGCCGGCAGCACGAGCGAGGCGCCCGACGCCGTGCCCGCCCCGCCGGCCGGGCGCGTGGAGGTGGTGGCGCGGGTGCGCGCCTGGGAGGAGCCGCGCGACCGCGCCGCGCCGCCGGGCCAGGTGGCGACCATCGCGGCCGGTCCGGTGGCCGAGCAGGTCGGTGCGGCGGGGGCGGGGGGCCTGCGCGGCGGGTACGCGCTGCTGGCCTCGGAGTCACCCTCCCCCGGCGGCGCGGCACCGCTGCCGCCGGCGCGCCCGCAGGTCGACGAGGGACCGCACCTGGCCTACACGTTCCAGTGGTACGGCTTCGCGCTCACGGCGCTGGTGGTGTGGGTGGTGGCCGGGCGCCGCGAGCAGCGGGCGCGGGCCCTGACGGGCGCGCCCGCCGGGCCGCGGGACGGCGGTGGGACCCGCCCCGGCGAGCGCGCCGGGGGCCGGCCGGGCCGCCGCGAGCGGCGGGGCGTCGACGAGGAGGCGGAGGACGCGGAGGTCGAGCAGGCCTCGCGGCCGGTGCGCTGAGGACCTGCCTCACCTGATCGGCGCAGCGCCGATCATGCTGTGTGTATCACCAGCCACTCTGCGCAACAATGTCCGCATGGACTTGGGCCTCAGCGACCGCGTGTACATCGTCTCCGGAGCCTCGACCGGCCTGGGGCTCTCGTGCGCGCGCCTGCTCGCCGACGAGGGGGCCCTGCTGGTCCTGCACGCCGTGGACGAGGACGAGCTGGCCGCGGCCGCCCCGTCCATCGGCCACCCCGACCGGGTGCTGCTGGTGCCCGGCGACATCTCCGAGCCCGGCACCGAGACCCGCCTGGTCGCCGCCGCCAACGCCCGCTTCGGCCGGCTGGACGGCGCCGTGGTCTCCTGCGGGGCCCCGCCCAGCTCCAGCGTGCTGGAGGCCGACGACGCCGCCTGGCGCGCGGGGTTCGAGTCCGGCCTGCTCGGGCCGCTGCGGCTGGCGCGCTCCGTGGGGCGCGCGGCCACCGGTGAGGGCGCCTCGATGGTGCTGCTGCTGTCGGCCGGCGTGCGCGCGCCGGAGGCGGGCGCCGGGGTGGCCAACGGGCTGCGCCCCGGCCTGGCGATGGCCGCCAAGGCGCTGGCCGACGAGCTCGGCCCGCGCGGGGTGCGGATCAACTCCCTGCTGGCCGGGCACGTCGAGGCCTCCAGCCCGCTGGAGCTGGAGGAGACGCCGGCCGAGGACGCCGGCGCCCTGGAGGCCGTGCCGCTGCGCCGCGCCGGACTGCCCGACGAGTTCGCGCGGGCGGCCGTCTTCCTGCTGTCCCCCGCCGCCTCCTACGTCACGGGGACGTCGCTCAGCGTCGACGGTGGGGCCGGCCGCTCGCTGTGAGCGGCCGGCCCGGAGGACCCGGCCGTCGGCGACGAGCGGCCGGGTCCCCGTGCCCGCGGGCCGAGCGGCCCGCGGTCGGCGGTCAGCTGCTCGCTGCCCGCCGCCCGCGGGTCGCCCCGCCCCTGCTGCGCAGCGCCACGTCGCTCTCGCTGAGCAACCGGTGCACGAACCCGTACGAGCGTCCGGACTCCTCGGCGAGCGCCCTGATGCTCTTGCCCTCCGAGTAGCCCTTCGTCAGCTCCGCGGCGAGCTGCTCGCGCTCGGCACCGCTCAGCCGGGTTCCCCTCTTGACCGTCTCGGCCACCGTGACCTCCCTCGTGCCGTCCGACCCGTCGTCCGGCCACGACCATGGTCACCACCACGGGCCACATCGGCCACTCGACACGTCGGACGGCCCGGCGGCGGGACCGGGAGGGCCCCGGGAGCGCGCGGCTCAGGCCAGCGCCACCAGCTCCGCGTAGTCGTCGTTCCACAGGTCCTCGACCCCGTCGGGCAGCAGCACGACGCGCTCGGGCGAGAGGGCCTCCACGGCCCCCTCGTCGTGGGTGACGAGGACGACGGCGCCCTCGTAGTGGCGCAGCGCGTCGAGGATCTCCGCACGGCTGGCCGGGTCCAGGTTGTTCGTCGGCTCGTCCAGCAGCAGCACGTTGGCGCTGGAGACGACGAGGGTGGCCAGCGCCAGGCGCGTCTTCTCCCCGCCGGACAGGACCCCGGCCGGCTTGTCGACGTCGTCGCCGGAGAAGAGGAACGAGCCCAGCACGGTGCGCACGCGCGTGTCGTCCAGGTCCGGGGAGGCCGAGCGCATGTTCTCCAGCACGGTGCGCTCGTGGTCGAGCGTCTCGTGCTCCTGCGCGTAGTAGCCGACCTTGAGGCCGTGCCCGGGCACCAGCTCGCCGGTGTCGGGGTCCTCCACCCCGCCGAGCATGCGCAGCAGCGTGGTCTTGCCGGCGCCGTTGAGGCCGAGGATCACGACCCGGCTGCCGCGGTCGATGGCCAGGTCGACGCTGGTGAAGATCTCCAGCGAGCCGTAGGACTTCGACAGGCCCTTGGCCGTCAGCGGCGTCCTCCCGCACGGGGCGGGCTTCGGGAAGCGCAGCTTGGCGACCTTGTCCTGCACGCGGGCCTCCTCCAGCCCGCTGACCAGCCGCTCGGCGCGCTTGGCCATGTTCTGCGCCGCGACCGCCTTGGTGGCCTTGGCGCGCATCTTGTCCGCCTGCGCCATGAGGGCGCCGGCCTTCTTCTCGGCGTTGGCGCGCTCGCGCTGGCGGCGCTTCTCGTCCGTGTCGCGCTGCTTGAGGTAGTTCTTCCACCCGACGTTGTAGACGTCGATGCGGGCGCGGTTCGCGTCCAGGTGGAAGACGCGGTTGACGACGACCTCGAGCAGCTCGACGTCGTGGCTGATGACGACCAGGCCGCCGCCGTACCCCTTCAGGTGCTCGCGCAGCCAGGTGATCGAGTCGGCGTCCAGGTGGTTGGTCGGCTCGTCCAGCAGCAGCGTCTCGCTGGCCGAGAACAGGATGCGGGCCAGCTCCACGCGCCGGCGCTGCCCGCCGGACAGCGTGCGCAGCGGCTGGTCCAGGACCCGCTCGGGCAGGTTGAGGTTGCTGCAGATGCGCGCGGCCTCGCTCTCGGCGGTGTAGCCGCCCAGCGCCACGAACCGCGCGTCCGCCCTGGCGTAGCGGTCCATCGCGCGCTCGCGCACCCGCTCGTCGTCGGAGGCCATCTCCTGCTCGGCGCGGCGCAGGCGGGTCAGGACGTCGTCCAGGCCGCGCGCGGACAGGATCCGGTCGCGGGCCAGGGTGTCGGGATCGCCGGCGCGCGGGTCCTGCGGCAGGTAGCCGATCTCGCCGCTGCGGGTGACGGTCCCGGCGGCCGGCTGGGTCTCGCCCGCCAGCACGCGGGTCAGGGTGGTCTTGCCCGCGCCGTTGCGGCCGACGAGGCCCACGCGGTCACCGGGCGCGACGCGGAAGTCGACGCCCTCCATGAGGAGCCGGGCACCCGCCCGCAGTTCGAGGCTGGACGCGACGATCACGAGGGCAAGCTCCAGCGGCACGTGGTGGGGGTGGGGGACACGGTGCTCCAGTCTAGGACGGCCGAGGGGGCGGCCCCGTCGGATAGGTTCGGCGCCCGTGAGCCCCCTGCTGCGCCGCGCGGCGCGCCGCGACACCAGCCCCGCCACCGGCCCCGCCTCCCCCGGTGTGCGGCGGCCCAGCTCCCCCGGCACCGACGTGGCCCTGGTGGCCGTCTTCGCCGCCCTGGTGTGCGCCCTGGCGATCACCCCGGCGCTGCAGGTCGGCGGCTCGGGCGTGCCGATCACCCTGCAGACGCTCGGGATCATGCTGTGCGGGGCCGTGCTGGGCCCCTGGCGCGGCGCGCTGGCCGTGCTGCTGTACCTGGTCCTCGGCTTCGCGGGCGCCCCCGTCTTCGCCCAGGGCGCCAGCGGCCTGGGCGTCCTGGCCGCGCCCAGCGCCGGGTTCCTGCTGGCGATGCCGCTGGCGGCGCTGGTCATCGGGGCGCTCGTGCGCGCCGGGGTGCGCGCCGCCCACCGCACCGGCCGCGGCGTCCTGGTGCCGGTGTCGCTGGTGGCCGGCTGCCTGCTCGGCGGGATCGCCGTCGTCTACGCCGGCGGGATCCCCGGCCTGGCCCTCAACGGCGCGATGCCGCTGGACGTGGCCGCCCGCCTGTCGCTGACGTTCCTGCCCGGCGACCTCGTCAAGGTCGCGCTGACGGTGCTGGTGGCCGCCCCCGTGCACCGCGCCTTCCCGCACCTGCTGGACCGCTGACCGCACCGCTGAGCCGGCGCGGGCACCCGGCCCCGGCGCACCCGTGATCCGGCTGGAGGCCGCCGCGGTCCGCGCGGGGGACCGCGTGGTGCTGCACCCGACGACGCTGGAGGTCGCCGAGCGCTCGGTGGCGCTCGTCGGCCCGAACGGCTCCGGCAAGTCGACGCTGCTGCGGCTGCTGGACGGGCTGGTGCTGCCCTCGTCGGGGACCGTCGAGGTCGACGGGCTGTCCCCGGAGACGGACCTGGCAGCGCTGCGCCGGCACGTCGGGTTCGTCTTCCCCGACCCCGACGCCCAGCTGGTGATGCCCACCGCCGTCGAGGACCTCGCGCTGTCGCTGCGCCGGGCGGGGGTGCCGCGGCGCGAGCGCGACGCCCGGGCGCGCGAGCTGCTGGCCCGGGCGGGGCTGGGCGACCACGCCGACGCCCCGGTGCGCGAGCTGTCCTCCGGGCAGCGGCAGCTGCTGGCCGTGACGGCCGTCCTGGCGGTGGGCCCGGCCGTGCTGGCCTGCGACGAGCCGACGACGCTGCTGGACCTGCGCGCCGCCCGCCGCGTGGCCGACCTGCTCCTGGCCGGCCCGGCCCGCCTCGTGCTGGCCACCCACGACCTCGCCCTGGCCGCCCGCACCGAGCGGGCCCTGTGGCTGGAGCAGGGCCGCGTGGTGGCCGACGGGCCCGCGGACGAGGTGTGCGCCGCCTACGCGGCCACCGCGGGCGCGTGAGCGGGCAGCGGCCCCGGCGGCGACCCCGGCGGCGGTCCCGGTGGCGCGCCCGGCGCCGGGGCCTGGACGCGGCCCCGAGCCTGCTGGGCCACCACGTGCCCGGCTCCTCGGCCCTGCACCGCGCCCCCGCCGGCCGCAAGCTGGCGGCCCTGGCGCTGCTGGGCGTGCTGCTGGGCGTGCTGCGGCTGGCGGTCCCCGGGCCGGCCGCCGCCGGCGGCACCCTGGTGCTGGCCGCGCTCGTCGCCGTGGTGGCCCGCCGCTGCGGGCTGCCGCGCGGCTGGGCGCTGCGCCGGGTGCGGGCGGTGTGGTGGCTGCCGCTGCTGCTGGCCGCCGCGCAGCTGTGGCTGGGCCGGCCCTGGCACGCCGTGGCCGTCCCGGCCGCGCTGGTGGCGACCCTGTGGGGCGCGGCGCTGCTGAGCGCCACCACGCCGCTGCCGGTGCTCCTGGACGCCGTGGTGCGCGCGGTGCGGCCGCTCGCACGGGTGGGCGTCGACGCCGACCGGGTGGGCCTGGCGCTCGTGCTAGTGCTGACGAGCGTGCCGGTGGTCCTGGGGCTGCTGGAGCAGTCGCGCGCCGCGGCCGCCGCCCGGGGCCTGGGCCGCGACCCCCGCGCCCTGCTCGTGCCCGCGCTGCTGCGCACCGTCGCCCACGCGCACGCGCTGGGCGAGGCGCTGGCGGCGCGGGGCCTGGACGCCCCCGGCCCGGACGAGCGGGACGAGCAGGCCGGGGAGCGCGCGGGTCCCGCCCCCGCGTGAGGGCCCCGGACGCGCGGAGGGGGCGGCCACCGGTACCGGTGGCCGCCCCCTCGGGCGGGACGTCCCGCGACGCCCCCGCGGGACCTCAGACGTTGAAGCCGAGGGCTCGCAGCTGCTCGCGGCCGTCGTCGGTGATCTTCTCCGGGCCCCACGGCGGCATCCACACCCAGTTGATGCGGTGGCCGGCCACGACGTCCACGAGGGCCTGCTGGGTCTGGTCCTCGATGACGTCGGTCAGGGGGCACGCGGCGCTCGTCAGCGTCATGTCGATCGTCGCGACGTTGTCCTCGGAGACCGACAGGCCGTAGATGAGGCCCAGGTCGACGACGTTGATGCCCAGCTCGGGGTCGACGACGTCCTTGAGGGCCTCCTCGACCTCCGCCACCGCGGCGGGGGTGGGACCGGCGGCCGGGGCGGTCGCCGGGGGTGTCGTCTCGGTCGTGTCGCTCACGGGTGGTCTCCGATCTGCTGCGCGGGTGCGCCGCTCAGGCGCGGGCGAGGAAGCGGTCGTAGCCGGTCTCCTCGAGGGACTCGGCCAGCTCCGGGCCGCCCTCCTCGGCGACCTTGCCGTCCACGAAGACGTGGACGAACTGCGGGGTGATGTACCGCAGGATGCGCGTGTAGTGCGTGATGAGCAGCACGCCGGGGTTGTTCTCCCCCGCCAGCGCCTTGTTCACGCCCTCCGAGACGACCTTCAGCGCGTCCACGTCCAGACCGGAGTCGGTCTCGTCCAGGACGGCGAACTTCGGCTTGAGCAGCTGCATCTGCAGGATCTCGTGGCGCTTCTTCTCACCGCCGGAGAAGTGCTCGTTGACGTTGCGCTCGGCGAAGGCGGAGTCCATGCGCAGGTCGTCCATCGCCTGCTTGACGTCCTTGACCCAGGTGCGCAGCTTCGGGGCCTCGCCGTCGATCGCGGTCTTGGCGGTGCGCAGGAAGTTGGACACCGTCACGCCGGGGACCTCGACGGGGTACTGCATGGCCAGGAACAGGCCAGCGCGAGCGCGCTCGTCCACGGACATCTCCAGGACGTCCTCGCCGTCCAGGGTGACCGAGCCGCCGGTGACGGTGTACTTGGGGTGCCCGGCGATCGAGTAGGCCAGCGTCGACTTGCCCGACCCGTTCGGGCCCATGATCGCGTGGACCTCGCCGGAGCGGATGGTGAGGTCCACCCCGCGCAGGATCTCCTTCACGCCGCCGTCGGCCTCGTCGACGGTCACGTGCAGGTCGCGGATCTCCAGGGTGCTCATCGGTTCTCCTCCAGCACGCTCGGTGCCACGGTCGTCGGGGCCGGGGTGCCGGCCAGTTCGGTCTCGATGGTGGCCATGAGGCGCTCGGAGATCTCCGGCACGCCGATGCGCTCGACGATGCTGGCGAAGAAGCCGCGCACCACCAGGCGGCGGGCCTCCTCCTCCGGGATGCCCCGGGCCTGCAGGTAGAACAGCTGCTCGTCGTCGAAGCGCCCGGTCGCGGAGGCGTGGCCGGCGCCGACGATCTCGCCGGTCTCGATCTCCAGGTTGGGCACGGAGTCGGCGCGGGCGCCGTCGGTGAGGACGAGGTTGCGGTTCAGCTCGTACGTCTCGGTGCCCTCGGCCGCGGCGCGGATGAGGACGTCGCCGATCCACACGGCGCGGGCGCTCTCGCCCTGCAGCGCCCCGCGGTACTCCACGTAGCTGCGGCAGTTCGGGACCTCGTGGTCGACGAACTGGCGGTGCTCCAGGTGCTGGCCGGAGTCGGCGAAGTAGACGCCCAGCGCGGTCGCGTCCCCGCCGGGGGCCGCGTAGCGCAGGTTCACCGACAGGCGCACGACCTTGCCGCCCAGGGAGACGGCGATGTGCCGCACCGTGGCGTCGCGGCCCACGACGACGTCGTGCTGGCCGCTGTGGACGGCGTCGGGCTCCCACTCCTGCAGCGACACGACGGTCAGCTGCGCGCCGTCGCCGGCGCGGACCTCCACGTTGCCGCGGTGCGCGCCCGAGCCCAGGTGGGAGAGGACGACGAGGGCGCGCGCGTGGTGGCCGGCCTCCACGACGACGTGCCCGGAGGTGGTGGCGCCCGCGGTGCCGCGGACGGTGACCACCACCGGCTCGTCCAGCTCGGCCTCGGCGGGCACGCGCACCAGGTGCGCCTCGGCCGTGGTCGCCCAGCCGGCGGCCGCGGCGCGGTCGCCGGGGACGAACCCGGTGCCCGCGCCGACCTCGGCCGGGGTGCCCGTGCGGTGCTCCACGCCCTCCGGCGCGCGCACCTCGACGGCCGGTGCCGGGCCGGCGGCCTCGGCGAACAGCGGCGCCAGGTCGCGCAGCGGGGAGAACTTCCACTCCTCCTCGCGCCCGCCGGGGACGGCGAAGTCGGCGACCTCGAAGGAGGTGCGCCGCTCGGCGCGGCTGGCGTCGGGCACCGAGCCGGCGCCGTGGCTGTGCGCCCGGGCGGTGTTCGCGGGCGAGCCCGCGGCCGGGTCGGTCCTCGTCTCGTCGACGGCGGTCATCAGCCGACGGCCCCTTCCATCTGCAGCTCGATCAGGCGGTTCAGTTCCAGCGCGTACTCCATGGGCAGCTCGCGCGCGACGGGCTCGATGAACCCGCGCACGATCATCGCCATGGCCTCGTCCTCGGCCATCCCGCGGCTCATCAGGTAGAAGAGCTGGTCGTCGCTCACCTTCGACACGGTCGCCTCGTGCCCCATGACGACGTCGTCCTCGCGGATGTCGTTGTAGGGGTACGTGTCCGAGCGGGAGATCGTGTCCACCAGCAGCGCGTCGCAGCGCACCGTGGAGGCGGAGTGGTGCGCGCCCTCCAGGACCTGGATGAGACCGCGGTAGGAGGTGCGCCCGCCGCCGCGGGCGATGGACTTGGACACGATGGAGCTGGCGGTGTGCGGGGCGGCGTGGACCATCTTGGCGCCCGCGTCCTGGTGCTGGCCCTCGCCGGCCATCGCGATGGACAGCGTCTCGCCCTTGGCGTGCTCGCCCATGAGGTAGACCGCCGGGTACTTCATCGTCACCTTGGAGCCGATGTTGCCGTCGATCCACTCCATGGTGGCGCCCTCGGCGGCCGTGGCGCGCTTGGTCACCAGGTTGTAGACGTTGTTCGACCAGTTCTGGATGGTCGTGTACCGCACGCGGGCGTTCTTCTTGACGATGATCTCCACGACCGCCGAGTGCAGCGAGTCGCTCTGGTAGATCGGCGCGGTGCAGCCCTCGACGTAGTGCACGTAGGAGCCCTCGTCGGCGATGATCAGCGTCCGCTCGAACTGGCCCATGTTCTCGGTGTTGATCCGGAAGTAGGCCTGCAGCGGGATGTCGACGTGCACGCCCGGGGGCACGTAGATGAAGGAGCCGCCCGACCACACCGCCGTGTTCAGCGAGGCGAACTTGTTGTCGCCGGCCGGGATGACGGTGCCGAAGTACTCCTTGAAGAGCTCCTCGTGCTCGCGCAGGCCCGTGTCGGTGTCGACGAAGACGACGCCCTTCTCCTCCAGGTCCTCGCGGATCTGGTGGTAGACGACCTCGGACTCGTACTGGGCGGCCACGCCCGCGATGAGGCGCTGCTTCTCCGCCTCCGGGATGCCCAGGCGGTCGTAGGTGTTCCTGATGTCCTCGGGCAGCTCGTCCCAGCTGGTGGCCTGCTTCTCCGTGGAGCGCACGAAGTACTTGATGTTGTCGAAGTTGATGCCCGACAGGTCCGAGCCCCAGTCCGGCATGGGCTTGCGGTCGAACATCTTCAGCGCCTTCAGGCGCTGGGCGAGCATCCACTCCGGCTCGGACTTCTTCGCCGAGATGTCGCGCACGACCTCCTCGGACAGCCCGCGGCGGGCGGAGGCGCCGGCGGCGTCGGAGTCGGCCCAGCCGTAGCGGTACTTGTCCAGGCCCTCCAGCTCGGGGTGCTCGACCCCGCTGGTGGTGATCTCCGGTGTGCTGGTCATCGTCGTCGTCCTTCCGTCGGCGTCGATCCCTCCGCCGGGGGGCGCGCGCTGGCGTCCCGGGGAGCGTGCTCGGGGGCGGCCGGGTGGCCGTCGGGGCGGGTCCGGGGCGGGACCCCGGGCTCCAGGTCCAGGTGCGCGTCGGGGTGCGCGCCGGGGTGGGCGGCGCGGGGGTGGGCCACGAAGGTCGTGCACACGTGGTCGCCCTGCGCCAGCGTCGCCAGGCGCTGCACGCGCGTGCCGAGCACCTGCTCGAACACCCGCGCCTCCGCCTCGCACAGCTGGGGGTAGGCCTCGGCCACCCGGCGGACCGGGCAGTGCCCCTGGCACAACTGCGTGCCCTCCGCGGGTGTTCCCTCCCCCACGGGTCGCACCGAGGCCGCGTAGCCCTGCTCGGCCAGGGCGGCCGCGAGGGCGGCCACGCGACCGGCCACGCCGTCCGCGCCGGGTCCGGCCGGTCCGCCCGGGCCGCCCGGGCCGCTGCCGTCGTGCCGTGCGAGGCGCTCGCGCACGGCGCGCGAGCGCTGCTCGGCGAAGCGGCGCGCGAAGTCCTCCACGGCGGCCCCCCCGCCCGTGCGGGCCAGGTGGTCCAGCGCCGCCAGGGCCAGGTCGTCGTAGCCGGAGGGCAGGGCGTCGTGCCCGGCGCTGGAGACCACGTACTCGCGCGCGGGGCGCCCGCGGCCGCGGCGGCGGCCCGGGGCCGCCTCGCGGGCCTCCAGGACGCCGGCGGCGGTCATGGCGTCCAGGTGGCGGCGCACGGCCGCGCCCGTCAGGCCGAGCAGCTCGGCCAGGCGGGCGGCGGTGACCGGGCCCAGCTCGGCCACGGCGGTGCGCACCCGCGTGCGGGTGCGCTCCTCGACCTCCGCCCCGCCGGCGCTCCCGCCGGGAGCCGCCGCACGAGGTGAGGCTGACCTCACCAATTCCACAACACTCATGTTACCTAATTGGCCCGGCCGCTCCCACCCGGCCCCCCGCCGGTCCACCCCGGGTCCGCTCAGCGGGCTCGGGACCGGCGGGCGCGGGGGCGGCTCGTAGACTCGGCGACCGTGGCAGTCGGCTCGACCTCCCCCGACCTGCGCGAGGTCGTCCCCCGCGGCGCGCCCGCGCTCGAGGTCGCCGACCTGCGCAAGCGCTACCAGGGCCGCCCCGTCCTGGACGGCGTCTCCTTCACCGCCGCGCGCGGGCGCGTCACCGCCCTGCTGGGCCCCAACGGGGCCGGCAAGACGACGACGGTGGCCTGCTGCGAGGGCCTGCGCCGCGCCGACAGCGGCACCGTGCGCGTGCTGGGCCTGGACCCGCACCGCGACGGCGCCGCCCTGCGCCCGCGGGTGGGCGTCCTGCTGCAGGACGGCGGGCTGCCCACCGGGGTCGGGGCGCTGGAGGCGCTGCGGCACGTGGCCGGGCTGCACGAGGCCCCCCTCGACGTCGGCGCGCTGGCCGAGCGGCTGGGGCTGACCTCCTTCGCCCGCACCCGGGTGCGCCGCCTGTCCGGCGGGCAGCGCCAGCGCCTGGCCCTGGCCTGCGCCCTCGTGGGCCGCCCGGAGCTGGTCTTCCTCGACGAGCCCAGCGCGGGCCTGGACCCGCAGGCGCGCCTGGCCGTCTGGGACGTCGTGCGCGAGGCGCGCGCGGCGGGGGTCGCGGTGCTGCTGACCACCCACCTCATGGAGGAGGCCGAGCGCCTGGCCGACACCGTGGTCGTCGTCGACCGCGGCCGGGTCGTGGCCACCGGCACCCCCGAGGAGCTGACCCGCGGTCCAGCGGCGCTGACCTTCACCGCACCGCCCGGACTGCCCGTGCGCACCCTGGCGCTGGCCCTGCCGGCCGGCGCGGAGGTCGCCGAGCCCGAGCCGGGGCGCTACGTCGTCTCCGGCGTGGCCCCCGGCCCCCAGGTCGCCGCCACCGTCACCTCCTGGTGCGCAACCCACGACGCCTGGCCCGAGGGGCTGGGCAGCCAGCGCCGCACGCTGGAGGACGTCTTCCTCGACCTGACCGGACGGAGCCTGCGGTGAGCGCGAGCGAGCAGCCCGCGGCGCCCGGCGGCCCCGCGCTGGACCTGTCCCCCGCCGGCGGGGCGGCCCCCGGGCCGCGGCGCGTGGCCCGCCAGGCCGGGCTGGAGGCGCGGATCGCGCTGCGCAACGGCGAGCAGCTGCTGCTGACCCTCGTCCTGCCCGTCATCGTCCTCGTGGCCGCCGCCCGCACGACCTCCGTGTCGCTGGGCGAGACGGCCGCCGGCCAGCGCCCGGGCCTGGCCCTGGCGGGCGTCCTGGCGCTGGCGGTGGTCTCGACGGCCTTCACCGGCCAGGCCATCGCCACCGGCTTCGACCGCCGCAACGGCGTGCTGCGGCTGCTGGCCACCACGCCGCTGGGCCGCGGCGGGCTGCTGGCGGGCAAGGTCGGCGCCGTCCTGGCCCTCGTGGCCGTGCAGGTGCTCGTGCTCGGCGCGGTCGCCGCGCTCGTCGGCTGGCGCCCCGACGCCGCGGCCGCGCTGGCCGCGCTGCCCGCCCTGCTGCTGGGCGCGGCCGCGTTCACGGCCCTGGGGCTGCTGCTGGCGGGCACCGTGCGCGCCGAGGCCACCCTGGCCGCCGCGAACTTCGCCTGGGTGCTCCTGCTGGCCGGCGGCGGGCTCGTGCTGCCCTCCCCGGTGCCGTGGCTGACGGACCTGCTGCCCTCGGGAGCGCTGGGCGAGGCGCTGCGCGCGGCCGTCACCGGGCACGCCGTGGCCGCCGGCCCGCTGCTGGTGCTGCTCGTGTGGGCGCTGGCCGCCTCCGCGGCCTGCGCCCGCTGGTTCCGGTGGGAGTGAGGTCACACCCCGCGGCGCCCGCGCGCGCGGGGGGCACCGCCCGCCCGGCGCTTAGGATCCGCTCGTGAGCGTCACCGCCGGTCGCCCCACCGCCACCGCCCCCGGCGCCGCGCGAGGCCGCGGCGGCCCGCTGACGGGCTGGTGGTCGCGCGTCCTCGCATTCAACGTCTTCGCCGAGTGCCTCATCGTCGTCACCGGCGGCCTCGTCCGGCTCACCGGCTCCGGCCTGGGCTGCCCCACCTGGCCCGAGTGCACCCCCGGCTCGTTCACCCCGACGGTCGTGCAGGCCGAGGGCTTCCACAAGTGGATCGAGTTCGGCAACCGCACCCTGACCGGGCTGGTCGGGCTGGCGGCCCTGGCCGCCCTCGTCGTCGTCTGGCGCAAGCGCCGCTGGGACCTGCTGCCCTTCGTGGGCCTGGTGCTGTTCGGCATCCTCGCCCAGGCCGTCATCGGCGGGATCACCGTGCACACGGCGCTGCACCCGGCGTTCGTCATGACGCACTTCCTCGTCTCGATGCTGCTCATCACCGCCTCGACCGTCCTGTGGATGCGCGGCAAGGAGGCCCCCGGCCCGCGGCGGCCGGTGGTGCGCCGCGACATCCGGGGCCTGGCCTGGGCCGCCGCCGTCGTGCTGGCCGCCGTCCTCGTCGTCGGCACCGTCGTCACCGGCTCCGGCCCGCACTCCGGCGACGCGGAGGAGCCGGCGCGCTTCCCGCTGGACCCGCAGTCGGTCAGCTGGCTGCACGCCGACCTCGTCATGGTCTTCGTGGGCCTGCTCGTGGGCCTCATCGTCGCGCTGCGGGTGACGGCCTCCCCGGCGCGGACCCGCCGTCTGGCCTGGCAGCTGATGGCCGCCACGCTGGCCCAGGGCGCCGTGGGCTACGCGCAGTACTTCACCGGGTTGCCGTGGGCCGTGGTGGCCGTCCACATGGCCGGTGCGTGCCTCATGGTGGTGGCGATGGCCCGCCAGCTGTGCGTGCTCACCGAGCCCGTCGTGGCCGCTCCCGCTCCCGTCGGCGAGCGCGCCGCCCAGCCCGCCTGAGACCCCGCCGCACCCCGCCGCACCCCGCCGGACCTCCCGAGGGCCCCGCACCCCGCCAGGGTGCGGGGCCCTCGGCGCGTGCGCGCCGGTCGTCGCGGGCGGGCACCCGGCCCGGTCGCGGTGCCGACGGCGCGGTGCGCCGGAGGGGTCCGGCCCGCCCGAGGTTCGCCAGGGTCTTCCGGGGGCGCCCGGTGGACCCGGACGTCTCCGGTCTTCGTTCCTCGAAGCACCGCTGGAGGTCGGCGTGGTCCGGGGCGGTCGAGCCATAGGCTATAGTATGTGAAAATCCCCTGCTGGGCACGCACCTCGGTCACCGGCCTCCCCCAGCAGCTCGTCGGCCGCCCGTCGGCTGCGCCGGTGCAGCCGGTCCCGGACGCGGAGAGCCCCGCCGGCGCGTCGCCGGCGGGGCTCTCGGTGCGGGGTCCCCCGCGGTCCGGGGAGGGGCTCAGAGGGGCAGCGCCACCCGCAGGAACGGGTCCACGGCCACCGCCGCCGACAGCAGCGTCAGGTAGGTGATGGAGCCGTGGAAGACGCCCATCGGACCGATGCGGCGCAGCTGCTCGGCCGTCCCGGCGTCGCGGCCGCCGGTCTCCCGCTCGAAGCGGCGGGCGCGTCCGTGCAGGGCCAGGGTCTGGGCCAGGAAGCCGCCGCCGAGCACCAGCGCGGCGACGCCGTAGACGAGGCCGGCCCCGCCCACGGGCACCAGCAGCAGCGAGCACAGCACCATCGCCACCGTGTAGGCGACCACCTGCCGCGTCACGGTCGTCGGGCGGGCGACCACGGGCAGCATCGGCACCCCCGCGTTGGCGTAGTCCTCGCGGTAGCGCACCGACAGCGGCCAGTAGTGCGGCGGCGTCCACAGGAAGATGACGCCGAACAGCACGAACGGCGCCCAGTCCAGCCGGCCGGTGACCGCCGTCCAGCCGATGAGGACCTGCATACAGCCGGCGACGCCGCCCCAGACGATGTTCTGCGAGGTGCGGCGCTTGAGCAGCAGCGTGTAGCCCACGACGTACAGGACGATCGCGGCGACCGCGAGGGCGGCCGACAGCGCGTTGACGAACGTCAGGAACAGGGCCACCGACCCGGCGCCGAGCGCCGCGGCGAAGACGAGCGCCTGGCGCGGGGTGACCTCGCCGGTGACCAGCGGCCGCTTGGCGGTGCGCTGCATCAGCGCGTCGATGTCGCGGTCGAAGTAGCAGTTGAGGGTGTTGGCGCAGCCGGCGGCGAGCGCACCGCCGACGAAGGTGGCGGCCACCAGCCCCAGCGGCGGCAGCCCGCCGGCGGCGAACAGCATCACCGGGACCGTCGTGATGAGCAGCAGCTCGATGATGCGCGGCTTGGTCAGCGCCACGTACGCCCGCGCGCGCGGGAACCGGGAGGGACGGCGGCGTCCGCGCCGGCGGCCCAGCGAGAGCCGCGAGTGCGCGGAGGCGTCCGAGGGACGCGGGTCGACGACAGTCACAGTGTCCTCAGGGCGAGGCGACGGCGGGCGCCTCGATGCTACGCCGCTGCTACGCCACGTCGTTGACCGGCTCGCGCCACGGGGTCGGCGCCGTCGTCGGGGAGCCCTCGGGGAGGGCCCCCGGGCACCGCGGGGACCGCCGGGACGGCGGACGAGTAGGCTCGGCTCCGCGGTGATCCGCGCGTGCTGCGCGCGGCGGGTCGCAGCGAGTGACACAGCCGAGCACGCACCCCGACGACGCGCCCGCGCCGGCACCGGCACCACGGGTGCCGCACCCCGGCAGGGGCGCGGCGGCCGGGCCGGGCCGGACGGTCGCCAGGGACGTCAGACGAGAGCGGACCACGACCGGTCCCCGCCCCGAGCCCGCGGGCGGCGGCGGTGGCTGGTTCGCACGGGAGGAGACACGTGAGCCAGCAGAGCCTCGAGTGGAGCGACCTGGACGCCCGGACGGTCGACACCGTCCGCGTGCTCGCCATGGACGCGGTGCAGCGGGCCGGCAACGGCCACCCGGGCACGGCGATGAGCCTGGCGCCCGTGGCGCACCTGCTGTTCCAGAAGATGATCCAGCACGACCCCAGCGACCCGGACTGGGTCGGCCGCGACCGGTTCGTGCTCTCCTGCGGGCACTCCAGCCTCACGCTCTACATCCAGCTGTACCTGGCCGGGTACGGCCTGGAGCTGGACGACCTCAAGGCGCTGCGCAAGTGGGGCTCCAAGACGCCGGGCCACCCCGAGCACGGGCACACCGCCGGCGTGGAGATGACGACCGGCCCGCTGGGCCAGGGCATCTCCTCCGCGGTCGGGATGGCGATGGCCGCCCGCCGCGAGCGGGGCCTGTTCGACCCCGACGCCGCCCCCGGCACCAGCCCGTTCGACCACACCATCTGGGTGCTGGCCTCCGACGGCGACATCCAGGAGGGCGTCTCCAGCGAGGCCTCGGCCATCGCCGGCGTGCAGGAGCTGGGCAACCTGGTCGTCGTCTACGACGCCAACCACATCTCCATCGAGGACGACACGGCGATCGCGCTGGCCGAGGACACCGGCAAGCGGTACGAGGCCTACGGCTGGCACGTGCAGACGCTGGACTGGACCAACGGCGGCGAGGGCCCCTACACCGAGGACGTGCAGGGCCTGCACGCCGCGCTGGAGGCCGCGAAGGCCGAGACGGGCAAGCCGTCCATCGTCATCCTGCGCACCACGATCGCCTGGCCGGCGCCGAACCTGCAGAACACCGGCAAGTCGCACGGCTCCGCCCTGGGCGAGGACGAGGTCCGCGCCACCAAGCAGGTCATGGGCTTCGACCCCGAGCGCGCCTTCCAGGTGGACGACGACGTGCTGGCGCACGCCCGCCAGGCCCGCGACCGCGGCCGCGCCGCGCACGAGGCGTGGCAGGCCCGCTTCGAGGAGTGGCGCAAGAGCGCCGGCGAGCGCGCCGCGCTCTTCGACCGCATGTCCACCCGCACGCTGCCCGAGGGCTGGACGTCGGCGCTGCCGGAGTTCGAGGCCGGCAAGGCCGTGGCCACCCGCAAGGCCTCCGGCGAGGTCCTCAACGCGCTGGCCTCCACGCTGCCGGAGCTGTGGGGCGGCTCGGCGGACCTGGCCGAGTCGAACCTGACGTCGATGAAGGGCGAGCCGTCCTTCCTGCCGGAGTCCCGCACCACGAAGACCTGGGACGGCAACCCGTACGGGCGCACCCTGCACTTCGGGATCCGCGAGCACGCGATGGGCTCGATCCTCAACGGCATCGCGCTGCACGGCGGCACCCGCCCCTACGGCGGCACCTTCCTCGTCTTCAGCGACTACATGCGCCCGGCCGTGCGGCTGGCCTCGATCATGCGCCTGCCGGTGACGTTCGTGTGGACGCACGACTCCATCGGCCTGGGCGAGGACGGCCCCACGCACCAGCCGGTCGAGCACCTGGCCTCGCTGCGCGCGATCCCGGGCCTGGACGTCGTCCGCCCGGCCGACGCCAACGAGACCGCCTGGGCGTGGCGCACGATCCTGGAGACGACCGACCGCCCGGCGGGCATCGCGCTCTCGCGCCAGAACCTGCCGACGTTCGACCGCTCCCAGCCGCGCTGGGGCGCGGCCGAGGGCGTGGCCAGGGGCGGGTACGTGCTCGTGGAGGCCTCGGCCGCCACGCCGCAGGTCATCCTCATCGGCACCGGCTCCGAGGTGCAGATCGCCGTGGCCGCCGCGGAGAAGCTCGAGGAGCAGGGCGTGCCCACCCGCGTGGTCTCGCTGCCGTGCCGCGAGTGGTTCGACGCCCAGCCGCAGTCGTACCGCGACACCGTCCTGCTGCCGCAGGTCAAGGCGCGCGTGTCGGTCGAGGCGGGCATCGCGCAGGGCTGGCACGACCTGGTCGGCGACGCCGGCCGCACCGTGAGCATCGAGCACTTCGGCGCCTCGGCGGACTACCAGGACCTGTACCGGGAGTTCGGCCTGACGGACGAGGTCGTCGTGACCGCCGCGAAGGAGAGCCTCGCGGGCCTGTCCTGAGGCCCGTGCGGGGGCGGGCGCCGCGACGGGCCCGCCCCCGCCACCCCGGCGCAGCGCGCCGGTGCACGCTCCGGGTGCCGTCCGCCGGCACCCGCCCGGACGAACGACGGAGGAGAACCCATGACCAACCTCGACGACCTGCAGCAGCACGGCGTGTCCGTGTGGCTGGACGACCTGTCGCGCGAGCTGACCGACTCCGGTGAGCTGCAGCGCCTGGTGGACGCCGGCGTGCTCGGCGTGACGTCGAACCCGACGATCTTCGCCAGCGCGCTGGCGAAGGGCGACGCCTACACCGAGCAGGTGCGCGAGCTGGTGCGCGCCGGCGCGGACACCGAGGAGGCGGTCTTCCAGATCACCACCGAGGACGTGCGCCGCGCCTGCGACGTGCTGAAGCCGGTCTACGACCGCACCGGGGGCCTGGACGGCCGCGTCTCCCTCGAGGTCGACCCCCGCATGGCCCGCGACACCGCCGCCACCGAGGCCTCGGCCCGCCAGCTGTGGCAGGCCGTGGACCGCGAGAACCTCTACATCAAGATCCCCGCGACGGTGGAGGGCCTGCCGGCCATCAGCACCGCGCTGTCCGAGGGCATCAGCGTCAACGTGACGCTGATCTTCTCCCTGGACCGCTACCGCGCCGTCATGCAGGCGTTCCTGACCGGCCTGGAGCAGGCCCGGCAGAACGGGCACGACCTGTCGCGCATCGCCAGCGTCGCCTCGTTCTTCGTCTCGCGCGTGGACAGCGAGGTCGACAAGCGCCTCGACGCGCTGGAGGGCGACGAGGCCCGCGCGCTGCGCAGCAAGGCCGGCCTGGCCAACGCCCGGCTTGCCTACCAGGCCTACGAGGAGGTCTTCGCGACCCCGCGCTGGCAGGTGCTCGCCGAGGCCGGTGCCCGCCCGCAGCGGCCGCTGTGGGCCTCCACCGGCGTCAAGGACCCGAACCTGCCCGACACGCTGTACGTGACGGAGCTGGTCGCCCCGGGCACCGTGAACACCATGCCCGGCAAGACCCTGGACGCGACGATCGACCACGCCGAGGTCTCCGGCGACACGGTCCGCGGCCGCTACGGGGAGGCCCAGCAGGTCCTGGACGACCTCGAGCGCCTCGGTGTCAGCTACACGGAGGTCACCGACCTGCTGGAGCGCGAGGGCGTCGACAAGTTCGAGAAGAGCTGGGGCGAGCTGCTGCAGACCGTCACCGACGAGCTGGAGCGGGTGCGCACCCAGACCGAGGGCCAGTGAGGCCCCCGGGCCGCTGAGCCCACGCCGCCGCCGGGCCCCGCGCCCGGCGGCGGCCCCCCGGCCGGGTCGCGTCCCGGCCGGGCGACCGACCCCGTGCCGCCCCGCGCGCACCCCGAGCACGAGAGATGCGAGCGTGCGCTCGACACCGACGGACCACCAGGAGCGTCACCCGGTGCTGCACGGGGAGGTGGCCGCGTGAGCCCCACCCGCGTCGCCCGCGGCGAGAACCCGCTGCGCGACCCCAGCGACCGGCGCCTGCCGCGCATCGCCGGTCCGTGCGGCCTCGTGATGTTCGGCGTCACCGGCGACCTGGCCCGCAAGAAGCTCATGCCGGCCATCTACGACCTGGCCAACCGCGGTCTGCTGCCGCCCGGCTTCGCGCTGACCGGCTTCGCCCGCCGCGACTGGGCCGACCAGGACTTCGGCAAGGTCGTCTACGACGCGGTGCGCCAGCACGCGCGCACGCCCTTCCGCGAGTCGGTGTGGGCGCAGCTGGCCGAGGGCTTCCGCTTCGTGCCCGGCGACTTCGACGACGACGCGGCCTTCGACCAGCTGGCCTCCACGGTCGCCGACCTGGACCGCGTGCGCGGCACGGGCGGCAACCACGCCTTCTACATGTCGATCCCGCCGCGCTTCTTCCCCGTGGTCGCCAAGCAGCTGGCCCGCTCCGGCCTGTCGGCCCAGCACGGCGACCAGTGGCGCCGCGTGGTCATCGAGAAGCCCTTCGGCCACGACCTGAAGTCCGCCCGCGAGCTCAACGACGTCGTCGAGCAGGTCTTCCCGCCGGACTCGGTGTTCCGCATCGACCACTACCTGGGCAAGGAGACGGTCCAGAACATCCTGGCGCTGCGCTTCGCCAACCAGATGTTCGAGCCGCTGTGGAACGCCAACCACGTCGACCACGTGCAGATCACGATGGCCGAGGACATCGGCATCGGCGGCCGCGCCGGCTACTACGACGGCATCGGCGCCGCCCGCGACGTCATCCAGAACCACCTGCTGCAGCTGCTGGCGCTGACCGCCATGGAGGAGCCGGTCTCCTTCGAGGCCGCCGACCTGCGCGCCGAGAAGGCCAAGGTCCTCTCGGCGGTGCGCCTGCCCAAGGACCTGGCGCGCAGCACCGCGCGCGGGCAGTACGCCGCCGGCTGGCAGGGCTCCGAGCTCGTCAAGGGCTACCTGGACGAGGACGGCATCTCCCCCGACAGCACCACCGAGACGTTCGCCGCCATCGAGCTGGAGATCGACACCCGCCGCTGGGCCGGGGTGCCGTTCTACCTGCGCGCCGGCAAGCGCCTGGGCCGGCGCGTCACCGAGATCGCGGTCGTCTTCAAGCGCGCCCCGCACCTGCCGTTCGAGTCCACCGCCACCGAGGAGCTCGGGCAGAACGCGCTCGTGGTGCGCGTGCAGCCCGACGAGGGCGTGACCCTGCGCTTCGGCTCCAAGGTGCCCGGCACGGCGATGGAGGTGCGCGACGTCACGATGGACTTCGGGTACGGCCACGCCTTCACCGAGTCCAGCCCGGAGGCCTACGAGCGCCTCATCCTCGACGTCCTGCTGGGCGACCCGCCGCTGTTCCCCCGGCACGAGGAGGTCGAGCTGTCGTGGAAGATCCTCGACCCGATCACCGCGTTCTGGGCCCGCAACGGCCAGCCGGAGCCGTACGACTCCGGCACGTGGGGCCCCGCGTCGGCCACCGAGATGCTGGCCCGCACGGGCCGCGCCTGGCGGCGCCCGTGAGCGGCCCCGCCCGCCGGCCCGCCGCGCCCCCCGTGCGCGCCGCCCGGCGGCGCGCGGTGACGACCCCCAGCCCGACGACCTGCACGCGGGAGCCAGCAGCATGATCATCGACCTGCCGAGCACGTCCACCAGCGCCATCAACAAGGCGCTGGTCGACCTGCGCGACTCCGGCGGCGCCGTGGCGCTGGGCCGGGTCCTCACCCTCGTCGTCGTCACCGACGACGCGCACGCCGAGGACGCCATCCAGGCCGCGAACGAGGCCAGCCGCGAGCACCCGTGCCGCGTGCTGGTCCTGGCCCGCGGCAACAAGCGCGGTGTGGCGCGCCTGGACGCGCAGATCCGCGTCGGCGGCGACGCGGGCGCCAGCGAGGTCGTCGTGCTGCGCGCGTACGGCCCGCTCGTCGAGCACGGCCAGACCACCGTCGTCTCCCTGCTGCTGCCGGACGCGCCGATCGTGGCGTGGTGGGTCGGCGCGGCGCCGGAGGACCTGCGCACCGACCCGATCGGGCGCATCGCCCAGCGGCGCATCACCGACTCCGCGGAGGTGTCCAACCCCGCGAAGGCGCTGGAGCAGCGGCGGGCCTCCTACCGGGCCGGTGACACCGACTTCGCGTGGACGCGCCTGACGAACTGGCGGGCCCTGCTGGCCGCGGCGCTGGACCAGCCCCCGTACGAGCCCGTCACGGCCGTCACCGTGGCCGGTGCGCCCGACAGCCCGAGCACCGAGCTGCTGGCGGCGTGGCTGGCCGTCAAGCTCAAGGCGCCCGTGGTGCGGGTGCGCACCAAGCGCGGCACCGGCGTGCAGAGCGTGCGCCTGGAGCGCAAGTCCGGGGCGGTCGAGCTGGTGCGCCCCGACCAGAACGTCGCCACGCTGACCCAGCCGGGCCAGCCGGACCGGCGCATCGCGCTCGCGCGCCGGCCCGTGCGCGACTGCCTGACCGAGGAGCTGCGCCGCCTCGACCCGGACGACGTGTACGGCGAGACCCTCGTGCAGGGGCTGCCGCTCATCGGCACCTCGACGGTGACCGTGCGCGCCGCCCAGGCCGCCGGGAAGCTGTCCCCGCCGGACCGGGCCGCCCGCGGGCAGGCCGACGCCGAAGCCCAGGCCGCCCGCACGTCGCGCGCGATGAAGCGGGCCCGCCCGGAGGGGACGACGCAGCGCTCGCGCAGCGCGGCCGTGCCCGCCGCCGAGGAGACCGAGCAGGCGCCCGCGCCGGCGAAGAAGGCCGCGGCGAAGAAGACCGCGGCGAGGACGTCGGCGGCGAGGGGCACCGCGGCGAAGGCCGCTCCGGCGAAGGCCGCTCCGGCGAAGGAGGCCGCCGCGAAGGGGACCGCGGCCAGGGGCACCGCGAAGAGCACCGCGAAGAGCGCTGCCAAGAGCGCTGCGAAGAGCACCGCGGGGTCGCGGGCGTGAGCGGCGACCGGCTGGTCGTCGTGCACCCCGACGCCGACGTGCTCGCGCACGCGACGGCGGGGCGCCTGCTGGCCGCCGTCACCGACGCCCAGGCGCGCCGGGGCACGGCGCACGTGTCGCTGACCGGCGGCACGGTGGGCGTGAAGACGCTCGCCGCGGTGGCCTCCTCCCCCGCCCGCGACGCCGTCGACTGGTCGCGGGTGCACCTGTGGTGGAGCGACGAGCGGTTCCTGCCCGCCGGGGACCCCGAGCGCAACGCCACCCAGGCGCAGGACGCCCTGCTGCGGCACCTGCCGCTGCCGGACGCCCACGTGCACCTGCCACCGGCCGCGGACGGGCCGGACGGGGACGACCTGGACGCCGCCGCCGCCCGCTACGCCGCCGAGCTGGCCGCGCACGCCGGCGGGGCCGAGGTCCCCGCCTTCGACGTCCTGCTGCTGGGCATGGGACCGGACGGGCACGTGGCTTCGCTGTTCCCGCACCACCCCGGCCTGGGCCGCGACGAGTCCAGCGTGGTCGGGGTGCGCGAGTCGCCCAAGCCGCCGCCGCTGCGCGTGTCCTTCACCTTCGGCGCCCTCGCCCGGGCCCGGCAGGTGTGGGTGGTGGCCGCCGGCGCCGAGAAGGCTCCCGCGGTGGCCCGCGGGGTCGGCGGCGACGACGTGGCAGCCACCCCGGCCGCCGGGGTGCGCGGCACCGACGCCACGCTGTGGCTGGTCGACCGGGCGGCGGCCGCCGACCTCTGAGCCGCTGACCAGCGGTCCCCGCACGACGACGAGAGCCCCCTCCCGGTGTCCCGGGAGGGGGCTCTCGTCGAGGCCGGCGGACCGGCCCGGGGTGTCAGCGGATGAGGCCGCGGGCGCGCAGCCCGGCGAGGGCCTCGTTGAGGATGGCCTCGCCGTCGGCGTCGCTGCGCCGCTCCTTCACGTACGCCAGGTGCGTCTTGTACGGCTCGTTGCGCGGCGGGGCCGGCGGGTTCGCGCGGTCGGTGCCGGCGGGGAAGCCGCAGCGCGGGCAGTCCCACGTCTCGGGCGGCTCGACCCCCGACTCCTCGGCGAAGCTGGGGCGCGTCTCGTGCCCGTTCGCGCACCAGTAGGAGATGCGGACGCGGGGCGCGGTGTCGCCCCGCTCCGCCTCGCCCATGGGGCCCGCGCCGACACGGCTGCCGCGGATGGCGTTGCCACCTGCCACGAGGAGATCCTCCCTGCCTGTCCTGGTCTCAGAACTCGTTGGTGAAGCGCTCGACCAGGCCGAGCAGCACGATGGACGCGGCCCAGGTCAGGGCCATGACGACGGTGAACCTGTTGAGGTTGCGCTCCGCCATGCTCGACCCCGACAGGGACGTGGTCACGCCGCCGCCGAACATGTCCGACAGGCCGCCGCCCTTGCCCTTGTGGAGGAGGATCAGCAGGACCAGGAAGAGGCTCGTCAGGGCGAGCACCACCTGGAGCACGATGCGCAGAGCGGTCACGCGGATCCTTCTCGTCTCCGGCCGCACCCGGTCGGGCGCGGCGCTGTCAGGGCGTCCCCAGGGTACGTCACCCGAAGGGCGGACCGGGGCGTCCGCCGCTCGTCGGACCTGATCACCGCCGGTGTCAGGCCGGGTGCTCGCGGTAGCGCACGATCGCGGCGAAGTCCCCCGCGTCGGTGCTCGCCCCGCCGACGAGGGCGCCGTCCACGTCGGGCTGCGCCATGATCGAGGCGATGTTGGCGGGCTTGACGCTGCCGCCGTACAGGATCCGCACCGCCGCGGCGGTGTCGGCGTCGAACTGCCCGGCCACCGCGGCGCGCAGCGCCCCGCAGACCTCCTGGGCGTCCTCGGGGGTGGCGACCTCGCCGGTGCCGATGGCCCACACCGGCTCGTAGGCCAGGACCAGCCCGGCGACCTGCGCGGGCTGCAGGCCCTCCAGGGCCGCGGTCACCTGCCCGACGGTGTGCCCGACGTGCTCACCGGCCCGGCGCACCTCCAGGGGCTCGCCGACGCACACGATCGGCACGAGGCCGTGCTCGAGCGCCTTGGCGGTCTTGGCGCGCACCAGCGCGTCGTCCTCGCCGTGGTCCTGCCGGCGCTCGGAGTGCCCGACCGCGACGTAGCGCACGCCCAGCTTGGTGAGCATGGCCGCCGAGACCTCGCCCGTGTGGGCGCCGGACTCGTGCGCGGAGACGTCCTGCGCGCCCAGCGCGATCGGCAGCCTGTCGCCCTCGATCAGCGTCTGCACGGTGCGCAGGCTGGTGAAGGGCGGCAGCACGGCGACCTCGACGGCCGCGTGGTCGTGCTTGGCGTCCTTCAGCGTCCAGTCCAGCTTCTGCACCAGCAGGGTGCCCTGCTGGTGGTCCAGGACCATCTTCCAGTTCCCGGCGATCAGCGGGGTGCGGGTGCTCACGAGCGGCTCCAGGTGGTCGGGGCGGTCGGGGCGGTCACGGGGCGGGTGCCGGGGCCGGCCGGCGGGGCGGGGCTCACTCCTCCAGGACGTCCAGACCGGGCAGGTGCTTGCCCTCGAGGAACTCCAGGCTCGCGCCGCCGCCGGTGGAGATGTGCCCGAAGGCGTCGTCGGGGAAGCCGAGCGTGCGCACGGCCGCGGCCGAGTCGCCGCCGCCGACGACGCTGAACGCCGGCGAGCCGGCCAGGGCCTGCGCCACCGCGCGCGTGCCGTGCGAGTACGGCTCCATCTCGAACACGCCCATCGGGCCGTTCCAGAAGACGGTGCGGGCGTCGGCCAGGTGCCGGGCGAAGGCCGCCGAGGACTCCGGGCCGATGTCCAGGCCCAGGCGGTCGGCGGGGATGGCGTCCGCGGGCACCACGCCGTGCTCGGCGTCGGCGGAGAACTCCGCCGCCGCCACCACATCGGTGGGCAGGACCACCTCGACGCCCTTGGCGCGGGCGGTCTCCACGTAGCGGGTCACCGTGTCGAGCTGGTCGGCCTCCAGCAGCGAGCGCCCCACCTCGTGCCCGGCCGCCTTGAGGAAGGTGAAGACCATGCCGCCGCCGACGAGCAGGCGGTCGCCGGAGGTCAGCAGCGAGCCGAGGAGGTTGTCGATGACGCCGAGCTTGTCGGAGACCTTCGAGCCGCCCAGGACGACGGCGTAGGGACGCTCCGGCTCGCTGGTCAGCCGGCGCAGCACCGCCACCTCGGAGGCGACCAGCCCGCCCGCGGCGTGCGGCAGGCGCCGGGCCACGTCGTAGACGCTGGCGTGCTTGCGGTGCACCGCGCCGAACCCGTCGGAGACGTAGGCGTCGGCCAGGCGGGCCAGCTCGTCGGCGAACGCGCCGCGCTCGCCGTCGTCCTTGGACGTCTCACCCGGGTTGAAGCGCAGGTTCTCCAGCAGCAGCAGCGAGCCGTCGGCCAGGTCCTCGACGGCCGCCGCGGCGCGCGGGCCGACGGTCTCCTCGCAGAAGGACACGTCGACGCCGTCCAGCAGCTCGGCGAGCCGCGCGTGCACGGGGGCCAGGGAGTACTTCGCCTCCGGCGCGCCCTTCGGCCGGCCCAGGTGGGCCACGACGACGACGCGGGCGCCGGCGTCCAGCAGGCGGCGCAGCGTGGGCACCGAGGCCCGCACGCGACCGTCGTCGGTGATGCGGGGGGCCTCGCCGGAGTGGTCCAGCGGGACGTTGAGGTCGCTGCGGACGAGGACGCGGCGGCCGGCCAGCCCGTCCAGGCGCGCTTCGAGGTCGTCGATGGTGAGCACGGTTCCTCCGCGGTCGGTGGGCGGGGCGGACGCGCGAGCGCCGGGACCGGTGCGCGCGGCACCGGCCCCGGCGGGCGCGGCCGTCCCCGGGCGGGGACGGGTCAGAGCGAGGAGCCGACCAGCGACACGAGGTCGACGAGGCGGTTGGAGTAGCCCCACTCGTTGTCGTACCAGCCGACGACCTTGACCTGGTCGCCGTTCACCTTGGTCAGGCCCGAGTCGTAGATGCACGAGGCCGGGTCGGTGACGATGTCGCTGGAGACCAGCGGCTCGTCCGAGTAGGTCAGGTAGCCCTTGAGCGGGCCCTCGGCGGCCGCGCGGTACGCCGCGTCGACCTCCTCGGCGGTGACCTCGCGGGACAGGGTGACGGTCAGGTCGGTGGCCGAGCCGGTGGGCACGGGCACGCGCAGCGCGTAGCCGTCCAGCTTGCCCTTCAGGGCCGGCAGGACCAGGCCGATGGCCTTGGCAGCACCGGTGGAGGTCGGCACGATGTTCAGCGCGGCGGCGCGGGCGCGGCGCAGGTCCTTGTGCGGGCCGTCCTGCAGGTTCTGGTCGGCCGTGTAGGCGTGCACGGTCGTCATGAGGCCGCGCTCGATGCCGAAGGCGTCGTCGAGGACCTTCGCCAGCGGCGCCAGGCAGTTGGTGGTGCACGAGGCGTTGGAGATGATCGAGTGCTTGGCGCCGTCGTACTCGGAGTCGTTGACGCCCATGACGACGGTGACGTCGTCGTTGCTGGCCGGGGCCGAGATGACGACCTTCTTGGCGCCGGCGTCCAGGTGCGCCTTGGCCTTCGCGCCGTCGGTGAAGAAGCCGGTGGACTCGACGACCACGTCGACGCCCAGCTCGCCCCACGGCAGGTTCGCCGGGTCGCGCTCGGCCAGCACCTTGATGGTGCGGGAGCCGACGACGATGGCGTCGCCCTCCGGGCGCACCTCCTCGGACAGCTTGCCCAGGACCGAGTCGTGCTTGAGCAGGTGCGCCAGGGCCTTGGCGTCGGTGAGGTCGTTCACGGCGACGATCTCGACGTCCGCCCCCGAGGCCATCACGGCGCGGAAGAAGTTGCGTCCGATGCGGCCGAAGCCGTTGATGCCGACCCGAGTGGTCATGCGCTCTCCTCCTCGCGGGACCCGGCGCGTTGCGGGTGCCGCTGCGTCTGCTAGTGCGTCTGCTTGCGGTACTGGTCCGGTGCCGGTCCCCGCCGGCGCGCGCCGGACGGGGGTGCCGTACCCCGCCGCACCGTCACGGCGTCGCCCCGACCCTATGGCCTGCGTCACGTCCAGGCGCACCCGGGTGCCCCAGGGGGCTCAGGCGTCCAGCATGTCGGGGGTCAGGCCCGAGTCGGTGCCGGGCACGCCGAGCTCGGCGGCCTTCTTGTCGGCCATGCCCAGCAGGCGGCGGATGCGCCCGGCGATCGCGTCCTTGGTCATGGGCGGCACGGCCAGCTGCCCCAGCTCCTCCAGGCTGGCCTGCTTGTGCTCCAGGCGCAGCCGGCCCGCCTGCAGCAGGTGGTCGGGCACGTCGTCGCCCAGCAGCTCCAGCGCCCGCTCGACCCGCGCGCCGGCGGCCACCGCGGCGCGCGCGGAGCGGCGCAGGTTGGCGTCGTCGAAGTTGGCCAGGCGGTTGGCGGTGGCGCGCACCTCGCGCCGCATGCGGCGCTCCTCCCACGTCATCATCGCGTCGTGGGCGCCCAGCCGGGTCAGCAGCGCGCTGATGGCGTCGCCGTCGCGCAGCACCACCCGGTGGATCCCGCGCACCTCGCGCGGCTTGACGGGCAGCTCCAGGCGCCGGGCCGCGCCCACGAGGGCCAGGGCGGCCTCCTGCCCGGGGCAGGTGACCTCCAGCGCGGCCGAGCGGCCCGGCTCGGTCAGCGAGCCGCGGGCCAGGAACGCGGCCCGCCAGGCCGCCTCCGCGATCTGCGTGGAGGAGGACACGATGTGCGGGGGCAGTCCCCGCACGGGGCGGCCGCGGGTGTCCAGCAGACCCGTCTGCCGGGCCAGCGCCTCCCCGTCCTTGACCACCCGCAGCACGTAGTGGGTGCTCTTGCGCAGCCCGCCGGCCTGCATCACCAGCAGGTCCCCGGACTGGCCGAACACGTCGGCGATGTCGCGCCGCAGCCGGCGGGCGATGGAGGCGGAGTCCAGCTCGGCCTCGATGACGATGCGCCCGGAGACGATGTGCAGGCTGCCCGCGAAGCGCAGCATCACCGCCACCTCGGCCTTGCGGGCCGCCGTGGTGCCCACGGGCAGGCGGCTGAGCTCGTCCTTGACCGCCGCGGTCATCGCCATCTGCGCTCCTCCCCGGGCGGTGCGCGCCGTCCCCGGCGCCCCGCCGTCGCTCGATCGTCCCGTCCGTCCCACCGGTGCCCACGGTCCCACCCGTCCCACCGCGCGCGCCGCCCCACCGCCGCCGGGTCCGCCCGGGGCGTGCCGGACGTCGCCGCGCGCGGTCCCGGGCCCGCCGCGGGAGCGGCCCAGCTCGTCGCTCACGACAGGTCCCCCCACGCGCCGGCGAACACGTCGCGGTAGGCGGCGGCCAGCCGCAGCGCGTCGTGGCGGGGGCTGCCGTCGCCCACCGAGACCTGCCGCAGCAGCAGCGAGGCGCCCAGCGAGGCCGCCGCCGCCGCCAGCGCCTGCGGGTCGGCCACCGCCACGGGGTCGGCGACCACCGCGTCCACCCGCAGGGCGGGGGCGTGGGCGGCGAGCACCTCCAGGTGCTCCTCGGCGCTGAAGCCGTCGGTCTCCCCCGGCTGCCCGGCCAGGTTCAGCGTCAGGCACACCCGCGCCGGGGTGCGCACGAGGGCGTCGGCGAGGGCGGGGACCATCAGGTGCGGCAGGACGCTGGTGAACCAGGACCCCGGCCCGAGCACGACCCAGTCGGCCGCCGAGATCGCCGACAGCACCTCCGGGCGCACCGGGGGGTCGGCGGGCACGAGCCGCACGGCGGCCACCCGCCCGGTCGTGGAGGCCACCGCCACCTGCCCGCGCACGGGCGTCGGCGCGTCCCGCTCCCCCGGGACGAGGCCGACGACGTCGGCCTCGATGTCCAGCGGCACGGCGGCCATCGGCAGCACCCGCCCGCGCGCGCCCAGCAGGCGCCCGACCCAGTCCAGGCCGGCGACCTCGTCGCCCAGCAGCCGCCACAGGGTGGCGATGAGCAGGTTGCCGGTGGCGTGCTGGTCCAGCCCGCCGGTGCTGGCGAAGCGGTGCTGCAGCACGTCGCGCCACGTGCGGCCCCACTCGGAGTCGTCGCACAGGGCCGACAGGGCCATCCGCAGGTCCCCGGGCGGCAGGCAGCCCAGCTCGCGGCGCAGGCGCCCGGAGGAGCCGCCGTCGTCGGCGACCGTCACGACCGCGGTCAGCCGGTCGGTCAGGTGCCGCAGCGCCGACAGGGAGGCCGACAGGCCGTGGCCGCCGCCGAGGGCGACCACGGCGGGCGCGCGGGAGGCGCCCAGCGGGACGGTGGCGCCCACCGCGGGGACCGGGGCCGGCGGGGCGGGCGGGACCGGCGGGACGGGCGCGGGGGACGGGGGGCCGGAGGGGGGCAGGGCGGCTCACTCCCGCCCGAGGTCGCGGTGCAGGACGCGCACCGGCACACCGGCCCGGCGCAGCCGCGCCCCGAGCTCCTCGGCCATCGCCACCGACCGGTGCTTGCCGCCGGTGCACCCGAAGGCGACCGTGGCGTAGCGCTTGTTCTCGCGCCGGTAGCCGGTCAGGACCGGCTCCAGGGCCTCGGCGTAGCGGTCGAGGAAGCGGCCGGCGCCCTCGGCGGCCAGCACGTACTCCGACACCGGCCGGTCCTGGCCGGTCAGCGGGCGCAGGTCCGGCTCCCAGTGCGGGTTGGGCAGGAAGCGCACGTCCGCCACGTGCTCGGCGTCGGCGGGGGTGCCGTACTTGAACCCGAAGCTGAGGACGGTCACCCGCAGGTCCTCGGCCCGCTCGCCCTCGAACAGGCTGGCGACCAGCGCGCCGAGCTGGTGCACGTTGAAGCTGGAGGAGTCCACGACGACGTCGGCGCGCGAGCGCAGGTCGCCGGTCAGCTCGCGCTCGCGGGCGATGCCGTCGACGATGCGGCCCTCCCCCTGCAGCGGGTGGGGGCGGCGCACCGACTCGAAGCGGCGCACGAGCACCTCGTCGGTGGCGTCCAGGAACAGCACGCGCGGGGACACGAAGCGCGTGTCGAGGGCGGCCAGGGCACCGGTCAGCTCCCGGAAGAAGGTGCGCCCGCGCACGTCGACGACGACGGCGATCCGCGGGATCGACAACCCGGCGCGGGCCGTCAGCTCGGCCAGCGGCTCGAGCATCTGCGGCGGCAGGTTGTCCACGACGTACCAGCCGAGGTCCTCCAGGGCCTTGCCGGTCGTGGACCGGCCGGCCCCGGACATGCCGGTGACGATGAGCAGCTCCGAGCGGCGCGGGCGGTCGGCACCGGCGTCGGTCGTGGCCCCCTCGGGCGCACCGGCGACCTCCGCGACCTGCCCGGCGGGGCCACGGGACCCGGCCGCCCGCCCGTCCTCCTGGTCACCCTCGTGGCCCTCGGGGGCAGGCTGCGCGTCCACGGCCCTCATCCTGCCAGCCCGGGCGTGTCGCCCGCGACGAGACCACCACGTTCCGCGTCCGGGCGTTGACGCTGCGACAGCAGCGGCGGGTTCAGTCCAGGAGCTCGCCCGTCGCCGCGTCGAACGCGGGCAGCGCGTCGGCCGCCTCGCCCGTCCCGGCACCGGCCGCACCCGCGCCCGCACCGGCGAGCGCGGCCACGACGGCGCGGGCCGTGCGCGGGCCCACGCCGGGCACGGCGGCCACCTCCTCCTCCGAGGCCGCCCGCAGCTTCTTGACGGAGCCGAAGTGCTTGAGCAGGGCGGTGCGGCGGGTCTGCCCGAGACCCGGCACGCCGTCCAGGGCGCTGGCGGTCATGGCGCGGCTGCGCTTGCCGCGGTGGTAGGTGATGGCGAAGCGGTGGGCCTCGTCGCGCACCCGCTGCAGCAGGTACAGGCCCTCGCTGGTGCGCGGCAGCACCACCGGGTGCTCCTCCCCCGGCAGCCACACCTCCTCCAGGCGCTTGGCCAGCCCGCACAGGGCCACGTCGACGACGCCGGCGTCGGCCAGCGCGCGCGCGGCCGCCTCCACCTGCGGGCGGCCGCCGTCGACGACCACGAGGTTGGGCGTGTAGGCGAAGCGGCGCGGGCGGCCCGTGTCGGGGTCGATGCCGGCCGGGACGTCCCGCGGCGCGGCCGCGGAGGGGCCGCCGTCGGCGAGCTCCACCGCGCCGCTCGTCCCGTCCGCCGCGCCCACCTCGTCGGCGGGGCCGGCGGCGTCGGCGCGCTGGCGGCGGAAGCGGCGCAGCAGCACCTCGCGCATCGCGCGGGTGTCGTCCACACCGCCCTCGTCGCCGCGCACGCTGAAGCGGCGGTAGTCCCCCTTCTTGGGCAGGCCGTCCTCGAAGACGACCATCGAGGCGACGACGTTGGTCTCCTGGGTGTGCGAGACGTCGAAGCACTCGATGCGCAGCGGGGCGTCCTCCAGCCCGAGGGCCTCCTGCACCTCCTGCAGCGCCCGGCTGCGGGTGGTCAGGTCGCCGGCGCGGCGCGTCTTGTGCAGCGCGAGCGCCTGCACCGCGTTGCGCTGCACGGTCTCCATGAGCGCCCGCTTGTCCCCGCGCTGGGGCACCCGCAGGTCCACGCGCGAACCGCGCAGCTCGCTCAGCCAGTCCTCCACGTCGCCCTCGACCGTGGCCGGCAGGCTCGGGACGAGGACCTCGCGCGGGACGCCCTCACCGCTCTCGCCGCCGTACACCTGCAGCAGCAGCTGCTCCACCAGCTCGGGTGCGCCGACGTCCTCGACCTTCTCCACGACCCAGCCGCGCTGGCCGCGCACCCGCCCGCCGCGCACGTGGAAGACCTGGACCGCGGCCTCCAGCTCGTCGTCGGCGATGGCGAAGACGTCGGCGTCGGTGGCGTCGGGCAGCACGACGGCGGACTTCTCCAGCGCCCGCTGCAGCGCCCCGAGGTCGTCGCGCAGGCGGGCCGCGCGCTCAAAGTCCAGGTCCGCGGCCGCCGCGCGCATCTCCTGCTCGGTGCGGCGCACGAAGCGCTGCGTCTGCCCGGCCATGAAGTCGCAGAAGTCCTGCGCCAGCTCGCGGTGCTCCTCGGGCGAGACCCGGCCCACGCAGGGCGCGGAGCACTTGTCGATGTAGCCGAGCAAGCAGGGGCGGCCCACCTGCGCCGCGCGCTTGTAGACACCGGTCGAGCACGTGCGCACGGGGAACACCCGCAGCAGCAGGTCGACGGTCTCGCGGATCGCCCAGGCGTGCGTGTAGGGCCCGAAGTAGCGGGTGCCCCTGCGCTTGGCGCCGCGCAGGACCTGCACGCGCGGCACCTCCTCGCCCATGGTCACCGCCAGGTACGGGTAGGACTTGTCGTCGCGGTACTTGACGTTGAACCGCGGGTCGAACTCCTTGATCCAGGAGTACTCCAGCTGCAGCGCCTCGACCTCGTTGGCCACCACCGTCCACTCCACGCTCGCGGCCGTGGTCACCATGGCCATCGTGCGCGGGTGCAGCGCGGACAGGTCCTGGAAGTAGTTCGACAGCCGCGCGCGCAGGCTCTTGGCCTTGCCGACGTAGATCACCCGGCCGCCGGGGTCGCGGAAGCGGTAGACGCCCGGCTCGACGGGGATCTCCCCCGGCTTCGGGCGGTAGGTGGCGGGGTCGGGCACGTCGTCAGGGTAGGTCGCGCCCCCGACAGGTCGCGCTCGTCCCCCGCGGTGCCCCGCCGATCACGCTGTGCGACACCGGGTCCGCGTCCGGGTGACGTCGGCGGTCCGGGCGGCGGAAACCCCCGCGGCGGGACGCGCCGGGACCTAGCGTCCGGGCGTGAGCACCCCTGTGGGCACCCCCGTGAGCACTCCTGCGGGCGCTCCCGCGAGCGCTCCCGCGAGCGCTCCCGGGGGCGCCCCCGCGAGCGCGTCCCCCGGCTCCCCGGCGGCCGCGCCGGTGGTGCCCTCGCCGGGCCTGCCGCCCGCGCTGCGCCGGCCCCTGGGCTTCCCCGCCGGCCCGGGCGCGCCGGGCCCGGTGGCCGTCGTGCTGGGCACCCGCCCCGAGGCCATCAAGCTCGCGGAGGTGGTGCGCCGCCTGGGCGCGGCCGGTCTCGTCGTGCACACCGGCCAGCACTGGGACCCGGAGCTGTGGGCCGACGTCACGGCCGAGCTGGGGCTGGGCACCGAGCCGCTGCCCCTGGGGATCGGCGGCGGCTCGCGCGGGCAGCAGCTGGGCGCCGCGGTCTCCGCGCTGGACGCGCTGTTCGCCGAGCGCCGGCCCTCGTGCGTGCTCGTGCAGGGCGACACGACGGCCGCGCTGGCCGGTGCGCTGGCCGCCAACACCGCCGGGGTGCCGCTGGTGCACGTGGAGGCGGGGCTGCGCAGCCACGACCGGCGCATGCCCGAGGAGCACCACCGCGTCCTCGTCGACCACCTCGCCGACCTGTGCTGCGCGCCCACCGCGACCGCCGTGGCGAACCTGCGCGCCGAGGGCGTGCCGGACGAGCGGATCCTGCTCACCGGGAACACCGTCGTGGAGAGCGTGCACCACCTGCTGCCGGACGCCGACGAGCGCGCCCGCACCGCCCGCGAGCTGGACCTGCCGGAGGAGTTCCTCCTGCTGACGCTGCACCGGCCCGAGAACGCCGACAACCCCGAAGTGCTGCGCCGGGTGTTCGCCGAGCTGGCGACCGTGGACCTGCCCGTCGTCTTCCCCGCGCACCCGCGCACGCTGCGCAGCCTGCGCGAGCACGGCCTGGAGGGGCTGCTGGGCCCCGTGCGGGCCCTGGCCCCCGTCCCGCCCGCGCGGTTCCTGGCGCTGCAGGCGCTGGCCCGGCTGGTCGTCTCCGACTCCGGCGGCGTGCAGGAGGAGGTCAGCGTCCTGAAGAAGCGCCTGGTCGTCGTGCGCCGCTCCACCGAGCGGCCGGAGGTGCTGGGCACCTTCGCGTCCCTGGTCCCCGGCGGGGTGCGGTTGGGGCGGGCGGTGCGGGAGGCGCTGGCGGAGGACCCGGCCGCCCTGCGCGAGGTGCCCTCGCCCTACGGCGACGGCTCGGCCAGCCGCGTCGTCGTCGAGTCCGTCGTCAAGCTCGTCACCGCGCTCGCCTGAGCGCGGGACCCCGCGGCGCCGGGTGGCGCCGCGGGGCCGGACCCGCTCAGGCGGGCAGGTCGAGGACGTGGCGGCCGATGCTGCGCCCGACGAGCAGGGAGTCCTCCTGCCCGTCCCACGTGTGGGTGCCGTGCCGGCCGACCCGGGCCAGGTTGGCCCAGCGGTCCAGGCGGGCGTCCAGCGCGGCGCGCGCGTCCTCCAGCCCGAGCGCCGGCACGGGGACGCTGCGCGGCAGGCGCAGCACGTCGGCGTCGAGGATGCGCACCTGAGGGCGCACCCCGAAGAGGTGCAGCTCGGAGGTGGCGAGGGTGACGAGGTCGGCGTCCCCGGCGGCGGCGAGGTCGTCGTCGCCGGAGCTCCAGAACTCCGCGCACAGGACGGTGCGCCCGGCGCCGCGGAAGGTCTCCGGCCGCCACACCCGCGTGTTGGTCAGGCGGCCGGTGCGCACGGACGGGTCGTAGGCGGTCACGTAGTGGGCGTCCTGGCCGACCCGGCCCTCGACGAGCAGGTGCACCAGCAGCGTGTCGCGGCTGCGTAGCGCGGGCGCGGGCGCGGGCGGCGCGGCGGGAGCCGCGTCCGCCGCGCCGGTCAGCCAGCGCAGCAGCGGGCCGGGCGGCAGGGTGCTCACCACGGCGCGGCAGCGCAGCACCTCCTCGCCGTCCGGGTGCCCGGGGCGGGCCAGGCGGACCGCGGTGACGCGGCCGGTGCCGTCCGGGCCGGGCGCGGTGTCCAGCCCGGTGACGGCGGCGCCCAGGCGCACGCGCGCGCCGCGCCGCTCGAGGCGCCGGGCCAGCTCCTCCCACACGCCGCCCGTGCCGTCGACGGGGGTCAGCAGCTCCACGGGACCCCTCCAGCCGGTGCGGCTGCCGAGCAGCCGGGCGGCGAAGGACGGGGACAGCTCGGCCGGGGAGCGGCCCAGGTACTTGCGCGTGTACGGGGCGAACAGCTCCTCGACGAGCGCGCGGCCGTGGTGGGCCACGAGCGCGTCCTCGGCGGTGCGCGGGCCGCCGGGCGCGGAGCCGGGACGGGCGCCGGGGGCTCCGGCGCGCGCCGCGGCGCGGGAGGCGGCCAGCCGGGCCGCGCCCGCCGGCCCCGCCACGCGCAGCACGTCGCGCGGACCGGGCGGGAAGCCGACCACCTGCCCGCGCCAGACGCCGGCGCGGCGCACGGCGGTGCGCTCGACGCGCCCGCCCGTCAGGTCCAGCCAGCGGGCGACCGACTCGGGGTGGGAGGTGGACCAGAAGCTGTGCGGGCCGAGGTCGTAGCGCCGCCCCCACAGGGTGCGGGAGCGCGACAGGCCGCCCACCTGGCCGGCGGCCTCCAGCACGACGACGTCCAGGCCCGCGTCGAGCAGGTGCTCGGCGGCGGCCAGGCCGGCGGGGCCGGCGCCCACGACGACGACGGGGTCGCCGCCGTCGCCGGGCCGGGTGCTCTCGCGGGCGTCCTCGGCGGCGGGTGCGCTCACCGGGTACCTCCTCGGGTCGGGTGCGGGGTGCGCCGGGCGGCGGGGACGGCGGGGACGGCGTCGCGGGCGGTGGCGGTGGCGGTGGCGGTGGGCCCGGGCACGAGGTCCTCGACGACGCGGGCCCAGCGGCCGGTCAGCACCGCGGGCGAGAACGACGACCCCGCCCAGGCGCGGGCCCGGGCCGCGATCGCGGGCAGGGCGGCGGGGTCCTCGCGCGCCCACCGCTCCACGTCGGCCAGGACGCGCGCGAGGTCGTCGCCGCCGCCGAACAGGAGCAGGTCCCGGCCGGGCTCGGCGCCGAGGCCGGAGGCGCCCTGCGGGGTGGTCACGGGCACCAGGCCCAGGGCGGCGGCCTCGACGACCTTGACGGTCAGCCCCAGCGCCTCGCGCTGGGGGGCCAGGAGCAGGGCGTGCCGGACGAGCTCGGCGTGCAGGCGCTCGCGGGGCAGCGCGCCGCGCAGCACCACCGAGGGGGCCCGCACGCGGGCGGCGGCCTGCGCGGGGACCTCGCCGAAGACGTGCAGCTGCCAGCCGCGCAGGCCGTGGGCGCGCAGCGCCGGCTCCAGCTCCTCGATCCACCAGCGCACGGCCTCCTCGTTGGCGAAGGCCGTCAGGCTGCCGGGGAAGACGAGGCGGCGGTCCAGCGGGGCCGGGAGGCCGCCGGGACGCCAGTCGCGGTGGACGGCGGTGGACACGGCCATCGGCAGGGCGCGGACGGCGGTGCCGGAGCGCTCGGCCAGGCGCGCGGCCTCGACCGGCGAGACCAGCGAGACGCCGGGCGCGCGGCGGGCGAGGTCGACCTCCCGGGCGCGCAGCGCGCGCGCCTCGGCCCGCAGCAGCCGCCGCACGGGCACGGCGCGCAGGACGGTCGCGGCCGGGCCGGCGGGCCGGCGGTGCCCCAGGAGCTGGTGCAGGTCCATGCGGCGGGTGCGCCACAGGTCGTAGCGCTCGGACAGCAGGTCGTCCAGGTCGACGAACCACGGGGCGCCGGAGTCCTCCGCGTGGGCGGCCAGGCGCACGCCGTCGGCGACGACGAGGTCCACGGCGTGCTCGGCGACGAGGCGGCGGACGGCGGCGGCGGCCGCCGGGGACCAGTACAGCCGCTCGTTCCAGCTGCGCAGCCCCCGCCGCCGGGCGTGCCCACCGGTCAGGACGTCGAGCAGCGCGACGTCGGGCAGGCGGTGCACCGACGCCGCGCCGGTCACCGGGTCCGGGACGGCGGGGCCGCCGACGACGGCGCAGCGCACGACGTGACCGGCCGCGACGAGGCTGTCCACCACCGTGCGCAGGACGGCCCCGCGTCCGCCCGCGCCCGCCAGGGGGCGGGTCATGAGCAGCAGGACGGTGCGCGCGGGCCCACCCGTCCGGGACGACGGCTGGGGCGACGGCTGGGGCGACGGCTCAGACAAGGTGCCGCCAGTCCAGGCCGGGTGCGCCGCGCCGGTCGTCGGCGGCCAGCAGGAGCGCCTGCGCGGCGAAGGCGCTCACCCACACGTTGGCGTGCGGCAGCGGCTCGCCGGCCGTGGAGGCGCCGAAGGCGAAGGCGCCGTCGGCGCGCGGGTCGGCGGGGTCGTCGACCTGGTGGGCCAGCAGGGCGGCGGTCAGGCGCCGCGCGGCGGCCGTGGTGTGCAGGGAGTGCAGGGCGGCCAGGCGCAGCACCTGGGCGACGGCGTCGACGCGGGGGTGGCGCACGACGCCGCCGTGGGCGCCGTCGGCCCAGCGGCGCGGCGGCAGGCCGTCCGCGTCGACGGCCGCCAGCGCCCACAGGGTCGCCCGCTCCGAGGCCTCCCGCAGGTCGCCGCGGCCGGTGGCGGCGCCCACGGCCCACAGCGCCTCGGCGGCGTAGCTGTGCGGGTGCAGGTTGGTGGAGCCGGCGACCGGGTTCGTGACGAACCGCCCGGAGGGCAGCTGGTGGCGCAGGGCGTCCTCGCAGAGCGCGACGGCGGCGCGGCGGGCGTCGCCGTCGCCGGTCAGCTCGGCCAGGGCGGCCAGGCCGATGGCGACCTTGGCGTGGTGGACGCCCGGGCGGGTGGACCAGTCGGCGGGGGCGTCCTGCCAGCGCCCGGCGGTGGGCGTGGCGGGCCAGGGGTCGAGCGTGCCGTCGGCCGCGACGTGGCGCAGCAGCCAGCGCCCCGTGGCCAGCGCGGTGCGCCGGGCGAGGTCGCTGCCGGTGGCGCGGTGGTGGGCCAGCAGGCCCTGCAGGATGATCCCGGCGTCGAAGGTGTAGAGCCGGTCGGCCTTGGCGCGGAACCGGCCCACGGCGTGCCCGGCCTCCAGGCAGCGGAACGCGCCGGGTTCGGCCTGCACCGCCCCGGCGAGCCAGGCCACGGCCCGGTCCGCGTCCGGCAGGGAACCGGTGTCGCCGCGGGCGGCCAGCCACGCGGCGAGGGTCACCTGGTACCCCGTCACCTCGGCGTACTCGAAGGGGTACTGCCCGCTGGTGCGGTCGAACCACGAGCGGTACCCGCCCGAGGCCCCCTGGATGCCCGACGTGCGCAGCCACCGCACGGCGCGGTCCGCGGCCCGCACCGACGGCGCGACCTGCGCGGAGCGCTGCCGCGGGAGGGCGGCGCCGCCCGACGGACCGGTCGCCACGGACGCGCCGGACGCGCTGACGGGGGTCCCTGCACGTGCTGCGTCCACGCGACGCTCCCTCGGTGAGTTCCGACCACCGCGGGGCGCCGCGGCCTGGGCCTCGGGGAGTGTGGCACCGCCCGGGCCGCCCGGGCCCGGCCTTTCCCGCAACGGCGGAACACGACGTACGGACGGTCGCACGGCCTCGACGCTGCGTCGATCCTCCTGCTGGGCAGCGGTCACGGCGCAGCGCGTGGTCGACCACGCGCCGTGATCCGCCCCGCCGACCCCGCCCGGGGGCGGGGCCGGGTCAGCTGGCGCGGGCGCGCTTGCGGCGCGGGGCGGCCGGGGTGCCGAGCACCTCGGCCAGGAACCGGCCGGTGTAGCTGGCCGGCACCGCGGCGACCTCCTCGGGGGTGCCGCAGGCCACGACGGTGCCGCCACCGCCGCCGCCCTCGGGACCCATGTCGACGATCCAGTCCGCGCTCTTGACGACGTCGAGGTTGTGCTCGATGACCAGGACGCTGTTGCCCTTGTCCACCAGGCCCTGCACGACGCCCAGCAGCTTGCGGATGTCCTCGAAGTGCAGGCCCGTGGTGGGCTCGTCCAGCACGTAGACGGTGCGCCCGTTGGAGCGCCGCTGCAGCTCGGTGGCCAGCTTGACGCGCTGGGCCTCCCCGCCGGACAGGGTCGTCGCGGGCTGGCCCAGGCGCACGTACCCCAGGCCCACCTCGGTCAGCGTCGTCATGTACCGGGCGATGGCCGGCACGGCGGCGAAGAACTCCGCGGCCTCCTCGATCGGCATGTCGAGGACCTCGGCGATCGTCCTGCCCTTGAAGTGCACCTCGAGCGTCTCGCGGTTGTAGCGGGCGCCGTGGCACACCTCGCACGGCACGTAGACGTCGGGCAGGAAGTTCATCTCGATCTTCAGGGTGCCGTCGCCGGAGCACGCCTCGCAGCGCCCGCCCTTGACGTTGAAGGAGAACCGCCCGGGCTGGTACCCGCGCAGCTTCGACTCCGGCGCGGAGGCGAACAGCTTGCGGATGTGGTCGAAGACGCCCGTGTACGTGGCCGGGTTCGAGCGCGGGGTGCGGCCGATGGGCCCCTGGTCGACGTGCACGACCTTGTCGAGGTGCTCCAGGCCCTGCACGGACTTGTGCCGGCCGGGCACCCGGCGGGCGCCGTTGAGCTTGTTGGCCAGCACCGTGTAGAGGATGTCGTTGACCAGGGTGGACTTGCCCGAGCCGGACACCCCGGTGACGGCCACGAGGCAGCCGAGCGGGAACGAGACGTCGACGCCCTTGAGGTTGTGCTCGCGCGCGCCGGTCACCGTCAGCTGGCGGGCCGGGTCCACGGGGCGCCGCTGGGCGGGCACCTCGATGCGGCGCTGGCCCGACAGGTACTGCCCGGTCAGCGAGCGGGGGTTGGCCATCAGCCCGGCCAGGTCGCCGGAGTGGACGACCTCCCCGCCGTGCTCGCCGGCGCCGGGGCCGAAGTCGACGATGTGGTCGGCGACGCGGACGGTGTCCTCGTCGTGCTCGACGACGATGAGGGTGTTGCCGAGGTCGCGCAGCCGGGTCAGCGTGTCGATGAGCCGGCGGTTGTCGCGCTGGTGCAGGCCGATGCTCGGCTCGTCCAGGACGTACAGCACGCCCACCAGCCCGGAGCCGATCTGGGTGGCCAGGCGGATGCGCTGGGCCTCGCCGCCGGACAGGGTGCCGGCGGGGCGGTCCAGGGACAGGTAGTCCAGGCCGACGTCGAGCAGGAAGCCCAGCCGCGCCTGCACCTCCTTGAGGACCTGCGCGGCGATCCGCTTCTCCCGCGGGGACAGGGCCAGGGCGTTCAGGAACCGCGAGCACTCGTCGATCGGCAGGGCGCAGACCTCGGAGATCGACTTGTCCCCCACCCGCACGGCCAGCGACGACGGCTTCAGGCGCGCGCCGCGGCACGCCGGGCAGGGCGTCTCGCGCATGTAGCCCTCGTAGCGCTCCTTGCTCCAGTCGGAGTCGGTCTCCTCGTGCCGGCGCTTGACGAAGGGGATGACGCCCTCGAAGCCCGTGGAGTAGGAGCGCTCGCGGCCCCACCGGTTGCGGTAGCGCACGTGGACCTCGTGGTCCTTGCCGTGCAGCACGGCGTCCTTGGCGCGCTTGGGCAGCGCCCGCCACGGCACGTCGACGCTGAAGGACAGGTCCTCGGCCAGCGCCGTCAGCAGGCGCTGGAAGTAGTCGGAGGAGCCGGACGCCCAGGGGGCGACGGCGCCCTGCGCCAGGGAGAGGTCCTCGTCGGGCACGACGAGCTCGGGGTCGACCTCCAGCTGGGTGCCGATGCCCGTGCACACGGGGCAGGCGCCGAACGGGGAGTTGAAGGAGAACGAGCGCGGCTCCACCTCGTCGATGTCGAGGGGGTGCTCGTTGGGGCAGGCCATCTTCTCGCTGAAGCGGCGCTCGCCCTCGGGGCCCTCGACGCCGACCAGGTCGGCCACGACGAGGCCGCCGGAGAGGACGAGGGCCGTCTCGACGGAGTCGGTGAGGCGGCGCTTGACGCCGTCCTTGGCGACGAGGCGGTCGACGACGACCTCGATGGTGTGCTTGAGCTTCTTCTCCAGCGTCGGCGGGGCGTCCAGCGGGACGACCTCGCCGTCGACGCGGGCGCGGGCGAAGCCCTTGGACTGCAGCTCGCGGAAGAGCTCGGCGTACTCGCCCTTGCGGTCGCGCACGACGGGCGCGAGGACCTGGAAGCGGGTGCCGGCGGGCAGCTCGAGCAGCTGGTCGACGATCTGCTGGGGCGTCTGGCGGCCCACGGGCTCGCCGCACACGGGGCAGTGCGGGCGGCCGGCGCGGGCGAAGAGCAGGCGCAGGTAGTCGTAGACCTCGGTGATCGTGCCGACGGTCGAGCGCGGGTTGCGCGAGGTGGACTTCTGGTCGATGGAGACGGCCGGTGACAGCCCCTCGATGAAGTCGACGTCCGGCTTGTCCATCTGCCCGAGGAACTGGCGGGCGTAGGCGGACAGCGACTCCACGTAGCGGCGCTGGCCCTCGGCGAAGACCGTGTCGAAGGCCAGGGAGGACTTGCCCGAGCCGGACAGCCCCGTGAAGACGACGAGGCTGTCGCGCGGCAGGTCGACCGAGACGTCCTTGAGGTTGTGCTCGCGCGCGCCGCGCACGACGAGGCGGTCGGAGGCGACGGGCGCGCCGCGGCGGACCTGGACGGGCGCGGAGGCGGCCGCGGAGGTGCGCCGGGCGCCGCCGCCGGAGCGGCCCCGGGGGGCCGGCGGGGCGGCGGCGGGTGCGGCGGCGGGCTGGGGTGCGGCGGTCCGCGGCGCACTGCTGGAGGGGTTGCGAGGAGCCACCCCCCAACCCTAGGTCCCGCTCCCGACACGGTCGTCCGCGCGCGGGGGCGGGCGGCCGGTCCCCGGACCGCGCACGACCGGGCCGGGGTCCACCGGTCGGGGGACGCAGGTGGTTGAACGCGCTGCGTACCATGGCGACATGACGGCGCGTACACCCTCGACCACGGACGCGGACCCCGGGACGGGGGACGCGCCCGGCGCCGTGCGCTGGCTGGACGACGGCGAGCAGCGGACGTGGCGGGCGTTCCTGTCGATGACGCAGCTGCTGACCGAGCGCGTGGACCGGCAGCTGCACCAGGAGGCCGGGGTGCCGCACACCTACTACGAGATGCTGGTGCGCCTGTCCGAGGCCCCCGGGCGCACGCTGCGCATGAGCGAGCTGGCGGAGAGCTCGCTGTCCTCGCGCAGCCGCGTCTCGCACGCCGTCTCCCGCCTGGAGGACCGCGGCTGGATCCGGCGCGAGCCGTGCGCCACCGACGGCCGCGGCTTCAACGCCGTGCTCACCGACGCCGGGATGGCGGCCCTGGAGGCCGCGGCCCCCTCGCACGTGGAGACCGTCCGGCGGACGGTCTTCGACCAGCTGACGCCCGAGCAGCAGGAGCAGCTGCGCGACGTCAGCGAGACCCTGCTGGCCTACCTGACGGCCACGGGCAGCGTCTCCCCCGTGCCCCTGCTGCGCCCGCTGGACGCCGCACCGCAGGAGGACGCCGTCCCGGGGCGTGACGGCGCCGCCGGCCGCGCGAGCTGACGGGCGCCCCGTCCCTCAGGCGCCCTGCGCCGCGCGCATCCCCCGCAGCTCCTTCTTCAGGTCGCCGATCTCGTCGCGCAGGCGGGCGGCCAGCTCGAACTGCAGCTCCTCGGCCGCCGAGTGCATCTGGTCGGTCAGCTGCTGCACGAGGTCGGCCAGGTCCGCCTGCGCCAGCGAGCCGGCCCGCGGGCCCGGGCCGACGTCGCGGCCGATCGCGGCCCCCCGCCCACCGCCGGGCACGGGCGCCTTGCCGCGCGACTGCGTGCGCCCGCCACCGCCGAGCAGGGCGGCCGTGTCGGCGTCCTCGCGGGCGATGAGGTCGGTGATGTCGCCGATCCGCTTGCGCAGCGGCGTCGGGTCCACCCCGCGCTCGCGGTTGTGGGCGACCTGCTTGGCGCGGCGGCGGTTGGTCTCCTCGATGGCCTTGGCCATCGACGGGGTGACGGTGTCGGCGTACATGTGCACCTGCCCGGAGACGTTGCGGGCGGCGCGCCCGATCGTCTGGATGAGCGAGGTCGCCGAGCGCAGGAACCCCTCCTTGTCCGCGTCGAGGATCGCCACGAGCGACACCTCGGGCAGGTCCAGGCCCTCGCGCAGCAGGTTGATCCCGACGAGGACGTCGAACTCGCCCTGGCGCAGCTCGCGCAGCAGCTCCACCCGGCGCAGGGTGTCGACCTCGGAGTGCAGGTAGCGCACGCGCACGCCCTGCTCCAGCAGGTAGTCGGTGAGGTCCTCGGCCATCTTCTTGGTCAGGGTCGTCACCAGGGCGCGCTCACCGCGCTCGGCGCGCGCCCGGACCTCGTGCAGCAGGTCGTCGATCTGCCCCTTGGTCGGCTTGACGACGACCTCCGGGTCGACCAGGCCGGTCGGCCGGATGATCTGCTCGACCACCCCGTCGCTGCGGGACAGCTCGTAGTCGCCGGGGGTGGCCGACAGGTAGACGGTCTGCCCGATCCGCTCGAGGAACTCCTCCCAGCGCAGCGGCCGGTTGTCCATCGCGCTGGGCAGGCGGAACCCGAAGTCGACCAGGGTCCGCTTGCGGGAGGCGTCCCCCTCGTACATGGCGCCGATCTGCGGCACGGTGACGTGCGACTCGTCGACGACCAGCAGGAAGTCGTCGGGGAAGTAGTCCAGCAGCGTGTTGGACGCCGACCCCGGCTCGCGGCCGTCCATGTGCCGGGAGTAGTTCTCCACGCCCGAGCACGTGCCGACCTGGCGCAGCATCTCCACGTCGTAGGTGGTGCGCATGCGCAGGCGCTGCGCCTCCAGCAGCTTGCCCTGCTGCTCCAGCTCGGCCAGGCGCTCGGCCAGCTCGGCCTCGATCGAGGCCACGGCCCGCTCCAGGCGCTCGGGGCCGGCGACGTAGTGCGAGGCGGGGAAGACGTAGACGAGCTCCTCCTCGCGCAGCACCTCCCCCGTCAGCGGGTTCAGCGTGTACAGCGCGTCGATCTCGTCGCCGAAGAACTCCACGCGGATCGCGTGCTCCTCGTACTGCGGGATGATCTCCACGGTGTCCCCGCGCACCCGGAACGTGCCGCGGGTGAACGCCAGGTCGTTGCGGGTGTACTGCTCGGCGACGAAGCGGCGCAGCAGGTCGTCGCGGTCCATGGTGTCGCCCTTCTTCAGCGTCACCATGCGGTCGACGTACTCCTGCGGCGTGCCCAGGCCGTAGATGCAGGAGACGGTGGCGACGACCACGACGTCGCGGCGGGTCAGCAGCGAGTTGGTCGCCGAGTGCCGCAGGCGCTCCACCTCGTCGTTGATCGAGGAGTCCTTCTCGATGTACGTGTCCGACTGCGGCACGTAGGCCTCGGGCTGGTAGTAGTCGTAGTAGGAGACGAAGTACTCGACGGCGTTGTTCGGCAGCAGCTCGCGGAACTCGTTGGCCAGCTGGGCGGCGAGCGTCTTGTTCGGGGCCATGACCAGGGTCGGGCGCTGCACCTGCTCGATGAGCCAGGCCGTCGTGGCCGACTTGCCGGTGCCCGTGGCACCCAGGAGGACGACGTCCTGCTCCCCCGCGCGCACGCGGCGGGCCAGCTCCGCGATGGCCGCCGGCTGGTCCCCGGAGGGGGAGAACTCGGAGACCACCTCGAAGGGCGCCACGCGCCGCTGGATGTCTGTCGTCGGCCGCATGCGCTCATGCTAGGTCGCCCCTCCGACACGGGCGCCCGGCGAGCGCGGGCCTCAGGGCACGCCGGGCAGCGGGGGCACCCAGCCGCGCTCGGCGGCCCACTCCTCGGCCCGGTCCCCGGCCCGCCGCCCCGCGGACCACGCCGCGCGCGCGTCCGCGTCGGCGCGCAGGTGGTCGCGCTCGAGCAGGGCCCGGCGCCAGGCCGGCGAGCCGAGCACCCGCACGTGCAGGTCCGCGGGACGGCCGGGATCGGCCGAGGCGTGCCGGCGGGTCCCCGCGTCCCCGTCGCCCTCGACCCCGGCCTCCCGGAGCGCTCGCGGCCACCCGGCGGCGGCCAGTGCCGGGGCGACGGCGTCGGCGGCGGCCATGTCGGGGACGGCCAGCTGCAGCCGCAGGACGTCCTCGGCCGGCAGGCCGGGCACCGCGGTGGGGCCGACGTGCTCGACCCCCCGCCCGGCGGTCCCGGCCGCGCGCGCGACCCGCGCCGCCAGGCGCGCGGCCTGCTGCGGCCAGGAGGGGTCCGGGCCGGTGCGGCCGCCGGTCGTGGTGGCGGCGGCCCGGGCGGGCGGGCGGCCCGCGCGCACGGCCGCCTCGAACGGGACGAGCCGCTCGTCCCACAGCGCGTCGACGGCCGCGAGCAGCGGGTCGTCCGCCCCCGGCGGGCCGGTGCGGCGGGGGTTCTCCAGCCACACGTCGGCGGCCGCGCGGCGCTCGGCGTCGCCGGCCTGGGCGGCCACGCGGGCGCGGGCGTCGGCCTCGCTGCTGCCGCGCTCGTCGACCAGGCGGCGCACGCGCTCCTCCACGTCGGCGTGGACGACGACGACGAGGTGGTAGGTGGCGCCCAGGTGCGTCTCCACGAGCAGGGGGACGTCCTCGACGACGACGGCGTCGGCCGGGGCGGCCGCGGCCAGCTCGGCGCGGCGGGCGGCCACCCGCGGGTGCACGATCGCGTTGAGGGTCCGCCGGGCGTCCTCGTCGCCGAAGACCCGGCGGCCGAGGGCGGGGCGGTCCAGCTCCCCGGCCGCCGTCAGGACCTCCGGCCCGAAGGCGGCGAGGACCTGCGCCAAGCCCTCGGTGCCGGGCGCGACGACCTCGCGGGCCAGCACGTCGGCGTCCACGAGGACGGCCCCCCGCCCGGCCAGGCGCCGGGCGGCGGTCGACTTGCCGGCCCCGATGCCCCCGGTCAGCCCCACGCGCAGCACACCGGCACCGTAGTCCCGGCCCGCACCGCGGGCGCGCGCGGCGGGCCGCACGCGCGAGGGGCCCCGGCCGTCCCCCGGCCGGGGCCCCTCGCGACCTCGGGAGGTCAGCAGCGCGTCAGCGGACGCCGCCGCGGCGCTTGTTCCACACGTCGAAGGCGACGGCCAGCAGCAGCACCAGGCCCTTGATGACCGACTGCAGGGACTGGTCGACGTTCAGCAGCTGCATGCCGTTGGAGATGACACCCACGAGCAGACCGCCGACCATCGCGCCGGTCACGGTGCCGATGCCGCCGGTGACCGCGGCTCCGCCGATGAAGACGGCCGCGATGGCGTCGAGCTCGAAGCCGGTGCCCGCGCCGGGCTGGGCGCCGTTGGAGCGCGAGGAGAAGATGATGCCCGCGATGGCCGCCAGGAAGCCCATGTTGACGAACAGCCAGAAGTTCACGCGGCGCACGTTCACGCCGGACAGCTGGGCGGCGGACAGGTTGCCGCCGATGGCGTAGACCTGCCGGCCGAACACCGAGGACTTGGTGACGACCGAGTACACGAGGATGAGCACGGCCAGGATGATCAGGACGATCGGCAGGCCGCGGCTGTGCGCCAGCTGCCAGGCGAAGGCCATGACGACCAGCGCGACGATCGCGATGCGCGCCACGAACAGCGGCATCGCGTCGACGACCTGCTCGTAGCGGATGCGGGCGCGGCGGGTGCGGATCTGCTGGGCGGCGTAGCCGACGACGGCGAAGGCGCCGATGAACAGGGTGAACGCGTCGTAGCCGTACCCGCCGAACAGGCCGTTGAGGAAACCGGTCGCGACGCGGCCGTACTCCGCCGGGAACGGCGACAGGGAGACGTTGTCCAGGACGTAGTACGTCAGGCCGCGGAACAGCAGCATGCCGGCCAGGGTGACGATGAACGCGGGGATGCCGACGAACGCGACCCAGAAGCCCTGCCAGGCGCCGATGGCGAGCCCGACGGCGATCGCCGCGAGGATCCCGACCCACCACGGCTGACCGGAACCGATGACGAGCTGGGCCGAGACCGCGCCCGTGAGCGCCACGACCGAGCCGACGGACAGGTCGATGTGCCCGGCGATGATGACCATCACCATGCCGATGGCCAGCACCAGCACGTAGGAGTACTGCAGGACGATGTTGGTGATGTTGCCCGGGCTCAGCGACAGGCCGTCGGTGAGCACCGCGAACAGCAGCACGACGACCACGAAGGCGATGTAGATGCCGCTGGTGCGCAGGTTCCCGGCGATGGCGCGCAAGGGGTTCGCGGTGCCGGTGTGCACCTCGTGCTTGGGCGGGGTGCTGCCCGGCGGGCTCTTGACGACGTTGGTGCTCATCGCGGGTCCTCCTGGGACGGGTTCGGGACGCGGTCGGCCGCGACGGCGGCCGGCGGGGAGACGGGCGCGGGGTCCGTGGTGGCCGCACCGGCGGGTGCGGCGACCTTCTCGCGGGTCATGAGGGCCATGAGGCTCTCCTGGGTGGCCTCGCTGCGCGGCACCTCACCGGTGATGCGCCCGGCCGACAGCGTGTAGATGCGGTCGCAGATGCCCAGCAGCTCGGGCAGTTCCGAGGAGATGACGATGACGGCCTTGCCGGCGGCGACCAGCCGGTTGATGATCGTGTAGATCTCGTACTTGGCGCCCACGTCGATCCCGCGGGTGGGCTCGTCGAGGATGAGGACGTCCGGGTCGGCGTAGATCCACTTCGACAGGACGACCTTCTGCTGGTTGCCGCCGGACAGCTTGCCGGTCAGCGCCATCACGGTCGGGGCCTTGATGTTCATGCTGCGCTTGCTGCCCTCGGCGACGCGGATCTCCTCGTGCGCGTTGACGAGGCCGACGCGCGACAGCTTGCCGAGGGCGGCGGCCGACACGTTGCGCTTGATGTCGTCGATGAGGTTCAGGCCGTACTTCTTGCGGTCCTCGGTGGCGTACGCCAGGCCGAGGCCGATGGCCTCCTGCACCGAGCGCGCCCGGACCGGCTTCCCCCGCTTGTACAGCTGCCCGCCCAGGTAGCGGCCGTAGGAGCGGCCGAACACGCTCATCGCCAGCTCGGTGCGCCCTGCACCCATCAGCCCGGCGATGCCGACGACCTCACCGGCCCGCACGGACAGCGAGGCGCCGTCGACGACGAGGCGGTCCTGCACGGGGTGCCCGACGGTCCAGTCCTCGATCCGCAGGACCTCCTCGCCCGGGTGCGACTCGCGCTCGGGGTAGCGGCTGTCCAGGTCGCGGCCGACCATGCCGCGGATGATGCGCTCCTGCGTCACCGCGTCGGCGCGCATGTCCATCGTCTCGATGGTGCGACCGTCGCGGATGATGGTCGTGGAGTCGGCGATCGACTCGATCTCGTTGAGCTTGTGCGAGATCATGATGCTGGTCATGCCCTCGGTGCGCAGCTGGCGCAGCAGGCCCAGCAGGTGCTCGGAGTCGGTGTCGTTCAGCGCGGCCGTCGGCTCGTCGAGGATGAGGAGCTTGACGTCCTTGCTCAGGGCCTTGGCGATCTCGACGAGCTGCTGCTTGCCGACGCCGAGCTGGCCGATGGGGGTCGTCGGGTTCTCGTCCAGGCCGACGCGGGCCAGCAGCTTGGAGGCCTCGCCGTTGGCGCGGTGCCAGTCGATGAGCCCGCCGCGGCCCCGGCGCTCGTTGCCGAGGAACAGGTTCTCGGCGATCGACAGGAACGGCACGAGCGCCAGTTCCTGGTGGATGATCGCGATGCCGGCGCGCTCGGAGTCGTTGATGCCCTGGAACTCGCTCAGGCGGCCGTCGAAGTGGATCTCCCCCTCGTAGGTGCCGTGCGGGTACACGCCCGAGAGGACCTTCATCAGCGTCGACTTGCCGGCGCCGTTCTCGCCGCAGATGGCGTGGACCTCGCCGCGGCGCACCGAGAGCGAGACGTCCGAGAGCGCCTTCACGCCGGGGAACGTCTTCGTGATGGAGCGCATCTCCAGGATGTTGTCGGTCATCGACGCACCGTCGTCCTCAAGGGGTGAGCAGGGGTGGGGCGGGGGTGCGGGTGCGGGACCCGCGGGGAGCGCCCGCCCACCCGGGGGCCGGGTGGGCGGGCGCGGGGCGCTGCGGGTCAGGCCTGGCCGGCGTCGACCTGGGCCTGGGTGTAGTACCCGGTGTCGACGAGCGCGGAGGTGACGTTGTCGCGCGTGACGATCTGCGACTCGAGCAGGTAGGAGGGGACGACCTTGACGCCGTTGTCGTACGTCTCGGTGTCGTTCGCCTCCGGCTCCTCGCCGTCCACGTACGCCTGGGCCGCGGTGACGGCCTGCTCGGCCAGCTGGCGGGTGTCCTTGAAGATGGTCGAGTACTGCACGCCGTCGTTGATGAGCTTGACGGAGGCGATCTCGGCGTCCTGACCGGTGACGGTCGGCAGCGGACGGTCCGCACCGCCGTACCCGGCGTTGGTCAGCGCGGTGATGATGCCGCGCGAGATGCCGTCGTAGGGCGACAGGACGCCGTCGACGCGGCTGCCGTCGTTGTACGCCGACGTCAGCAGGTCCTCCATGCGCCGCTGCGCCGTCTCCTGCGCCCAGCGCAGGGTGGCGGCCTGGGCGATGTCGGTCTGGCCGGACTTCACGACGATGGAGCCGTCGTCGATGAACGGCTGCAGGGCGCTGATGGCGCCGTCCCAGAAGAACTGCGCGTTGTTGTCGTCCAGCGAGCCGGCGAACAGCTCGACGTTGAACGGGCCGGTCGCCTCGCCGCGCGAGCCGTCCTCGTTGAGCAGGCCGAGGCCGTTCAGCAGCGAGGTGCCCTGCTGCACACCGACGTTGAAGTTGTCGAAGGAGACGTAGAAGTCGACGTCCTCGCTGCCGCGGATGAGGCGGTCGTAGGAGATGACCGGGATGCCGGCGTCGGCCGCGGCGGCCAGCTGGCTCGTCAGGGCCGTGCCGTCGATCGCGGCGATGATGAGCACGTCGTTGCCCGTCGTGATCATCTGGTCGATCTGCTGCGACTGGGTCGGGATGTCGTCGTTCGCGTACTGCAGGTTGACCTCGTACCCGGCCTCCTCCAGGCCCGCCTTGACGTTGTTGCCGTCGGCGATCCAGCGCTCGGAGGTCTCGGTCGGCATGGCCACGCCGACGGTCACCTGGCCGTCGTCGCCGCCGCCGGCGGCAGCGCCGCCGCCGCCCTCGCCCGAACCGGCGCCGCCGCCGCCGCAGGCGGACAGGGCGAGGACCAGACCGGCGCTCAGGGCGAGCAGGGGGTGACGTGTCTTCACGGCGGAACTCCTCTGTACCTCGTGGACGTCATGGTCCAAGGGCATGACGCAAGGGGGTGTGCACCGCCGATCGGTGGTGCAGGGCGGCGCTCCGGCGCCGGGCTTCCTCGTCCCGGTCCCCGTCGGAGCTGTGTCCCGTCGAGCATTGTTAGCGTTAACAGCGGGGCCGTCAAGCAGAACTGCTCCAACGGTGGAGGACGTCCCGCGGTTCCGTCCGCTGGGTTACTCTCGGCGCGTCCCCGGGGTGCGGCGGCGCGGTCGCCGCCCGGCACCACCGGTCCCTCCCCACCCACCCGCTGCGCGCGGGTCCCGCCGGAGTCCCGGCGCCGGACCGGCGCACCGCCCGGCCCCCGGGCCGGCCCCAGGTCAGGACGATCGCCCATGAGACGGAACCGCGGCACCCCCGACGCCGACGGCGAACCCGTGCGCACGCCCGTCCTGGCCGACGTCGCCGAGCTGGCCGGCGTCAGCCAGCAGACCGTCTCGCGCGTCGTCAACGGGTCCCCGTCGGTGGCCCGGCGCACGCGCGAGCGCGTCGAGGCGGCCATCGCCGAGCTGGGCTACCGCCCCAACGCCGCCGCCCGCGCCCTCGTCACCCGGCGCAGCCGGCGCATCGGGGTGGTCGCGGCCCGGGCCACCCTGCACGGCACCGCCGCCACCCTCCTCGGCGTGCAGGAGGCCGCCCGGGCCGCGGGGTACTCCGTCAGCGTGGTGATGGTGCGCGACATCCTCCCCGAGACGGTCGAGGAGGCGCTGCGCGAGCTGCACGAGCAGTCCGTCGAGGGCGTGGTCGCCATCGTCCCCGAGGACGCCGCGCAGGAGACCGTCGCGGCCGCGGACGCCGTCGTCCCGTGCGTCCTCGCTCCCGGCCTGGACGGACCCGGCCTGCCGGACGCGTACTGGCTGGAGGTGGCCGCCGCCCACGAGGCCGTCCGGCACCTCGTCGAGCTGGGCCACCGCACGGTCCACCACCTCGCCGGCCCGGCCGACTGGGCCGAGTCCCGCGCCCGCGCGACCGGCTGGCGCACGGCGCTGGTGGAGACCCTGCGCGTGGTGCCGGCGCCCGTGCGGGGCGACTGGACGGCCGCCTCGGGGTACCTGGCGGCGCTGCGCCTGCTGGAGGACGGCGCGACCGCCGTCTTCGCCGCCAACGACCACATGGCCCTGGGCGTGGTGCGCGCCGTCACCGAGGCGGGCGGCGCGGTGCCCGGCGACGTCAGCGTCGTCGGCTTCGACGACATGCCCGACGCCGCGTACCTCACCCCGCCGCTGACGACGGTCCACAAGGACTTCGCCGAGGTCGGGCGCCGCTGCGTCGAGGTGCTCCTGGGCCGGCTCAGCGACCGCCTCGTCCACCCCGAGGCCGTCAGCCCGCGGCTGGTGGTGCGCGCCAGCACGGCCGTCCCGCCCGCCGTCCCGCTGGGCGGCCGGGCCGAGCGCCGGACGGCCGCCGCCGGCTGAGCGCGCCGCGCGCGGTCCGCGGACCCCGCGCGCCGGACGTGCCCGGCGCGCGGACGGCCCCGCACCCGGGAGGGGTGCGGGGCCGTCGGCTGTCCGGGCGCGGGGCCCGGGGCGGCTCAGCTGCCGCCGGTGAGCTTCTCGCGCAGCGCGGCGAGGGCCTCGTCCGAGGCCAGCGTGCCGGCCGCCTCCGGAGCCTCGGAGGTGTAGGACGACGGCGCCGAGCCGCCGCCGGACGAGGAGGACGAGGAGGAGGACGACGAGGCGGCGGGGGCGTTGCCCTCGGCCTCGGCGCGGGCCTCGGCCTCGGCCAGCTCGGCCACGACGCGGCGGTGGGCCTCCCAGCGCTCGTGGGCCAGCGCGTACTGCGCCTCCCACTCCTCGCGCTGGGCCTCGTACCCCTCGAGCCACTCGTTGGTGGTCGGGTCGAAGCCCTCGGGGTACTTGTAGTTGCCCTGCTCGTCGTAGTCCGCGGCCATGCCGTACAACGACGGGTCGAACTCGTCGCCGTTGGCGGCCAGCGACTCGTTGGCCTGCTTGAGCGACAGCGAGATGCGCCGGCGCTCCAGGTCGATGTCGATGACCTTGACGAAGATGTCCGAGTTGACCTGGACGACCTGCTCGGGCACCTCGACGTGGCGCTCGGCCAGCTCCGAGATGTGCACCAGGCCCTCGATGCCGTCGTCGACGCGGACGAACGCGCCGAACGGGACGAGCTTGGTGACCTTGCCCGGCACGACCTGGCCGATCGCGTGGGTCCGGGCGAACTGCTGCCACGGGTCCTCCTGCGTCGCCTTCAGCGACAGGGAGACCCGCTCGCGGTCCATGTCGACGTCGAGGACCTCGACGGTGACCTCCTGGCCGACCTCGACGACCTCGCTGGGGTGGTCGATGTGCTTCCAGGACAGCTCGGAGACGTGCACCAGGCCGTCGACGCCGCCCAGGTCCACGAACGCGCCGAAGTTGACGATCGAGGAGACGACGCCGGAGCGGACCTGGCCCTTCTGCAGGGTCGTGAGGAAGTTCTGGCGGACCGCCGACTGGGTCTGCTCCAGCCAGGCGCGGCGGGACAGGACCACGTTGTTGCGGTTCTTGTCCAGCTCGATGATCTTGGCCTCGATCTTCTGGCCCACGTAGGGCTGCAGGTCGCGCACGCGGCGCATCTCGACCAGGGAGGCGGGCAGGAAGCCGCGGAGACCGATGTCGAGGATCAGGCCGCCCTTGACCACCTCGATGACGGTGCCCTCGACGACCTCGTCGGCCTCCTTCTTGGCCTCGATCGTGCCCCAGGCGCGCTCGTACTGGGCGCGCTTCTTGGACAGGATGAGGCGACCCTCCTTGTCCTCCTTCTGGAGGACCAGGGCCTCGACCTCGTCGCCCACGCCGACGACCTCGTTGGGGTCGACGTCGTGCTTGATCGAGAGCTCGCGGGAGGGGATGACACCCTCGGTCTTGTAACCGATGTCGAGGAGGACCTCGTCACGGTCGACCTTCACGATGGTGCCGGAGACGATGTCACCGTCGTTGAAGTACTTGATGGTGGCATCGACCGCGGCGAGGAACTCCTCAGCGGACCCGATGTCGTTGATCGCGATCTGAGGGGTGGTGCCCGCCGGTGCGGTCGTGGTGGTGGTCATGGAGGTAGGGGCTCCGTCAGGGACAGTCGAAGGGTGGAGCGCCGGGGAGGTCCCGGCACCCGCGGCGACCGGCCGGAGGGCGTCTCGGGGACCACTCGTTCGGGACCGCTGATCTGACCTGGGGACGGGCGCGCGCCGTGACAGCCTAGCGGTGCTCGTGCCCAGGGCAAAGACGGCCCGCGCGGCCCGCCAGGATGGGGGGGTGGACGACGTCAGCACCCCCGCCGCGGCCGGCGAGCCCCTCCCGCAGCCCTCGGTGGGCCGCCGCGCGGTCGGCGCCGGCGAGACCGCGCGCGCCCAGCGGGCGTGGTGGGACGCCGAGGCCGCGGACTACCGCGCCGAGCACGGCGCCTTCCTCGGCGACGGGCGGCCCGGCTCGGACTTCGTCTGGGGCCCGGACGGGCTGCGCGAGGCCGACGCCGGTCTGCTCGGCGACGTCGCCGGGCGCGACGTGCTGGAGGTGGGCGCGGGGGCGGGCCAGTGCGCGCGCTGGCTGGCCGGGCGCGGGGCGCGCGTCGTGGCCACCGACCTGTCCCTGCAGATGCTGCGCCAGGGCGCGGCCGTGCAGGAGGCGGCAGCGCGGGAGGCCGGCACGGGTCCGGCGGTGTCGCCGGTGCCGCTGGTGCAGTGCGACGCCCGCGCGCTGCCCTTCGGCGACGCGGTCTTCGACGTCGTGTGCACCTCCTACGGCGCCCTGCCGTTCGTGGCCGACGCCGGCCGGGTCCTGGCCGAGGCGGCGCGGGTGCTGCGCCCGGGCGGCCGCTTCGCCGCCAGCGTGCCGCACCCGGTGCGCTGGGCCCTGCCGGACGTGCCCGGGCCGGAGGGGCTGACGGCGGTGCACTCCTACTTCGACCGCCGCCCCTACGTGGAGGCCGACGAGGCCGGGCGCGTCAGCTACGCCGAGCACCACCGCACGGTCGGGGACTGGGTGCGGCTCCTCGTGGGCGCGGGCCTGGTCGTCGTCGACCTCGTCGAGCCGGAGTGGGCCTCGGGCGAGGCGGTGTGGGGCGGCTGGTCGCGCCTGCGCGGCGAGCTGCTGCCCGGCACCCTGGTGCTGGTGGCCGACCGCCCCTGAGGGCGGCCGGCCGGAGACCCCGCCGGCGGCCGGTGGACGAGCGGTCGGCGAGCGCTCAGTGGCCGGCCTCGTGCCAGGAGCGGCCCACGCCCACCGACACGTCCAGCGGCACGGCCAGGGAGGCCGCCCCCGCCATCTGCTCGCGCACCAGGTGCTCCAGCGGCTCGCGCTCGCCCTCGGCGACCTCCAGCACCAGCTCGTCGTGCACCTGCAGCAGCAGCCGCGAGCGCAGCCCGGCCCCGCGCAGCTGCGCGTCCACGCCGAGCATCGCCACCTTGATGATGTCGGCGGCCGAGCCCTGGATGGGCGCGTTGAGGGCCATCCGCTCGGCCATCTCGCGCCGCTGGCGGTTGTCGCTGGTCAGGTCCGGCAGGTAGCGGCGCCGCCCGAGGATCGTCTCGGTCCAGCCGTCCTTGCGGGCCACGTCGACGACACCGCGCAGGTAGTCGCGCACCCCGCCGAAGCGCTCGAAGTACTCGTCCATGAGGCTGCGCGCCTCCTCGGTCGAGATCTTCAGCTGGTTGGACAGCCCGAACGGGGACAGCCCGTACGCCAGGCCGTAGGACATCGCCTTGATCTTGGCGCGCATCTCGGGCGTCACCTCGGCCGGGGCGACGGAGAAGACCCGGCTGCCGACGAAGCGGTGCAGGTCCTCGCCGGAGTTGAAGGCGTCGATGAGGCCCTGGTCGCCGGACAGGTGCGCCATGATCCGCATCTCGATCTGCGAGTAGTCGGCCGTCAGCAGGCTCTCGTACCCGCCGTCGGCACCCCCCTCGCCCACGACGAAGGCCTCGCGGATGCGCCGGCCCTCCTCGGTGCGGATCGGGATGTTCTGCAGGTTCGGGTCGGTGGAGCTCAGCCGGCCCGTGGCGGCGATCATCTGCTGGTAGGTGGTGTGGATGCGCCCGTCGTCGGCGACCGACTTGCGCAGCCCCTCGACCGTCTGGCGCAGCCGGGAGGCGTCGCGGTGCTCCAGCAGGTGCGCCAGGAACGGGTGCTCGGTCTTGACGAACAGGGCGGCCAGGGCGTCCGCGTCGGTCGTCCAGCCGGTCTTGGTGCGCTTGGTCTTCGGCATGCCGAGCTGGTCGAAGAGGACGGTCTGCAGCTGCTTGGGCGAGCCGAGGTTGATCTCGGTGCCGATGACGGAGAAGGCCTGCTGCTCGGCGTCGGCGACGCGGTCGGCGAAGTGCTGCTCCAGGTCCGCCAGCAGCTGCTGGTCCACCGCGATGCCGGTGCGCTCCTGGCGGGCCAGGACGGCGACCAGCGGCAGCTCCACCTCGCGCAGCAGGCGGGTGCCGCCGCGGGCCTCCAGCTCGGCCGAGAGGACGTCGACCAGCTCGGCGATCGCCAGGGCGCGGACCATGCCCTCCTGCGCGCGGGCGTGGTCGCCGCCGCCGACGGGACCCTCGCCGGCGTCCAGGGTCAGCTGCTCGTCGCCGGCGGGCTCGGGAGCGGACCCCTCGGCGCGCAGCTCGCGCTTGAGGTGGCGCACCGCGAGGTCGGCCAGGTCGTAGCTGCGCTGGTCCGGCCGGCACAGGTAGGCGGCCAGGGCGGTGTCCATCACCACGCCGGCCAGCTCCCAGCCGCGCGCCAGCAGGGCGTGGCTGGGGCCCTTGACGTCGTGGGCGACCTTGGGGCGCGCGGGGTCGGCCAGCCACGCGGCCAGCGCGGCCTCGTCCGCGGGTTCCAGGGTCGCCGGGTCGAGGAAGGCGGCCACGCCGTCGGCGCCGGCCAGGGCCAGGCCGGTCACGTCGCCCGTGCCGCGGCCCCACTCCCCCGTCACGTGCAGGCCCGTGCGCTCGCGGGCGTGCTCCTCCAGCCAGGGGCCGACCTCGCCGGCCAGCAGCACGGCCCCGTCGAGGCCGAAGCCCTCCTCGGCCTCCGGCTCGGCGGACTCCAGCGTGGCGAACAGCCGGTCGCGCAGGACGCGGAACTCCAGGCCGTCGAAGACGGTGTGCACGCGCTCGCGGTCCCAGGCGCGCCGGTGCAGGTCGGCCGGCTCGACGCCCAGGTCCAGGTCGCGCACGAGGGCGTTGAGGCGGCGGTTGCGGATGACGCCGTCCAGGTGGTCGCGCAGGCTCTGCCCCGCCTTGCCCTTGACGAGGTCGGCGTGGGCGATGACGCCGTCCAGGCCGTCGTAGGCGGTGATCCACTTGGCGGCCGTCTTCGGTCCCACCCCCGGCACCCCGGGCAGGTTGTCGCTGGTCTCCCCCACCAGCGCCGCCAGGTCCGGGTAGCGCTCGGGCGGGACGAGGTAGCGCTCCTCGACGACCTCCGGGGTCATCCGCAGCACCTCCGAGACGCCCCGCAGCGGGTACAGGACCGTCACCTCGGGCCGCACCAGCTGCAGCGCGTCGCGGTCGCCGGTGGACACGAGCACGTCGTAGCCCTCGGCGACCGCGCGCTCGGTCAGGGTGGCGATGACGTCGTCGGCCTCGTACCCCTCGGCCTCCACGACCGGCACGTTGAGCGCGGCCAGGACCTCCTTGACGAGGTCGACCTGCCCGCGGAACTCCTCCGGGCTCTTGGCGCGGTTGGCCTTGTACTCGCCGTAGGCCTCGGTGCGGAAGGAGGCGCGCGAGACGTCGAAGGCGACCGCCAGGTGGGTCGGCTCCTCGTCGCGCAGGAGGTTGATGAGCATGGCGGTGAAGCCGTAGACGGCGTTGGTGGGCTGGCCCGTGGTGGTGCCGAAGTTCTCCACCGGCAGGGCGTAGAAGGCCCGGTAGGCCAGGGAGTGCCCGTCGACCAGGAGCAGGCGCGGGCGCCCGGGCGCGGGCGCCGGCGGCTTCCTCGTCGGGGTCGTCGAGCGCTTCGTCGCGGTGCGGGCGGCCGGGGGGGTCACGACCGCCAGGGTAGTGACCGCCCCGGACACGACCCCGGCGAGACCCCGGCGCGACCCGGGCGCGACCCCGGCGCGGCTGCGGGCCCACCTGGGAGCGCTCTCAGGACGCCGAGGCGCCCGTGGCCTCCTCGGCGCGCGAGCGGGCCAGCCGCGCGCGCAGGGAGCGGCGGCGGGCCAGGACGTCCTCGGTGGCGCTGGCGGCCGGCGCGTCGCCCATCAGGCGCCGCCGCAGCACCGGCAGCGGGACGGCCCGGCGCACCACGACCGGCGCGAAGCCCAGCCGCGCCAGGTAGCGGGTGTACTCGCGCTCGCCCGGCAGGACCGAGCAGCGCAGCTCGTCGGCCCCCTCGGCCTGGGCCACGGCCATCGCCCGGCGCAGCAGGGCCCGCCCCACGCCCCGGCGGCGGTGCTCGGGCACCACGTGCAGGTGCTCGACGCTCGGGCCGCCGGGGTCGCCCAGCGGCAGCAGCGGTGCGGAGTGCAGCAGGGCGTACCCGACGGGGCGCTCGCCCACGGTGGCCAGCAGCACCCGCACGCCGTCCTCGGCCAGGGCGCGCACCAGGCGCTCGCGCACCGCGGGCACCGGCGCCCGCAGGACCCCGCGGTCGAACCGCGCCGACGCGTACAGCTCCATGAGGAGGTCCACGTCGGCCGACCTCGCCTGACGGACCTCGACGACTTCTCGTGCCACGAACGCCCCTTCGAACGAACCCGGCGCCCCCGCTCCCGGCGACCGCCCACGCGGCTGAGCCGGACTGTAGGGCCACCCGGGGCCCCGGGGGAAGATCAGATCACGGTCCGGTGACGATCGGTACGCACGGTGGTTGAACGCTCACCCGCGGGTGCCGGACCCGCACGGGACGGGGCCCGGCGGACCGCACCGGTCCACCGGGCCCCGCGCCCGCCCACCCGCCGTCCGGCTCCGCTCAGACGTCGCCGCCCAGGTACGCGGCCCGGATGGAGTCGTCGGCCGCCAGCTCGGCGCCCGTGCCGTGGCGCACCACGGTGCCGGTCTCCAGCACGTAGGCCACGTCGGCCGTGCGCAGCGCCTGCGCGGCGTTCTGCTCCACCAGCAGCACCGTCGTCCCCTGGGCGTTGATCTCCCGCACGATGGCGAAGATCTGCTGGATGAGCTTGGGCGCCAGCCCCATCGACGGCTCGTCCAGCAGCAGCACCCGCGGGCGCGACATGAGGGCCCGCCCGATGGCCAGCATCTGCTGCTCACCGCCGGACATCGTCCCCGCCGCCTGCGCGCGGCGCTCGGCCAGGCGCGGGAAGAGGGCGAACACGCGGTCCAGGTCCGCCCGGTAGGCGGCGGTGCGCCGGTCCTTGCGCGTGTAGGCGCCCATGTCGAGGTTCTCGAGCACGCTCATGCCGGGGAAGGTGCCCCGCCCCTCCGGCGCCTGGCACAGGCCGCGCTGGACGAGCTTGTGGGAGGGCACCCGGGTGATGTCCTCCCCCTCGAAGAGGATGCGCCCGGCGCGCACGCTGCGCAGGCCCGAGATCGTCTTCAGGGTCGTCGTCTTGCCGGCGCCGTTGGCCCCGATGAGGGTCGCGATGCCCCCGGCCGGCACCGAGAACGACACGTCCCGGATGGCCTCGATGCGGCCGTAGTTGACGCTGAGGTCCTCGACCCGCAGCTGCTCCTCGCCCAGCGTGCGGGCGCTCGTCGGCGTGCTCACAGCTCTCCCCGCAGGTCGTCGATCTCCGCGGCCGTCCCGGGGTCGTCCGCGGTCTCCTCCTCGTCGACGCCCAGGTAGGCGGCGATGACGGCCGGGTCGTCCCGCACCTGCGCGGGGCTGCCCTCGGCGATCTTCTTGCCGAACTCCAGCACCACGATGCGGTCGGTGACGCCCATGACCAGGCGCATGTCGTGCTCGATGAGCAGCACGGTGTTGCCCAGGTCGCGCACGCGGCGGATGAGGTCCATCAGCCGCTGCTTCTCCACCGGGTTGAACCCGGCCGCCGGCTCGTCCAGGCACAGCAGCTTCGGCCGCGTCGCGAGCGCGCGCGCGATCTCCAGCCGCCGCTGCTCGCCGTAGGACAGGTTGCGCGCCAAGTCGTCGGCGCGGTGCCCGAGGTCCATCAGCTCCAGCAGCTCGTCGGCCAGCCGGTCCCCCTCGGCGGTCTCGCGCCGGTGCCGCGGCAGCCGGAACAGCGCCGAGAGCACCCCGGAGCGGTGGTGCGAGTCCGCCCCCACGAGCACGTTCTCGCGCGCCGTCATGTTGCCGAACAGGCGGATGTTCTGGAACGTGCGGGCGATGCCCAGGCGGTTGATCTGGTACCGCTTGCGCCGCCCCAGCGGCTGGCCGTCGAACACGACGCGGCCCTGCGTGGGCGGGTACACGCCGGTCAACGCGTTGAAGCACGTGGTCTTGCCGGCCCCGTTGGGGCCGATGAGGCCCAGGATCTCGCCGCGGCGGATGTCGAAGGACACCCGGTCGAGGGCGACCACGCCGCCGAAGCGCATCGTGACCTCCTCCATCCGCAGCAGCACGTCGTGCTCGCCCGGCGCGGTGCCCGCACCGGGAGCGGTCGTCGTGTCAGGCACGAGCGCCCTCCTCCGTCCCCTCCAGCGTCTGCAGCTGCTCGTTCACGCGCTTGGCCCGCCGCGCCCGGCGCGGGGGCAGCACGCCCTGCGGCCGGAAGTTGGCCAGCAGCAGCAGGAGCAGCCCGAACACGAGCACCCGGAACTCCGCGAACTCGCGGAAGCGCTCGGGCAGGTAGGCGACCACCGCCGCCCCGACCAGCACGCCCCACCGGTTGCCCTGACCGCCCACGACCACGGCCGCGAGGAAGAGGATGGACAGCTGGATGATGAACGTCTCGGGGTTGATGGCCCCCTGCCGCGAGGCGAACAGCCCGCCCGACAGGCCCCCGATGAAGGCGCCCATCGCGAACGCGAGCAGCTTGAAGCGGAACGTGGGCACGCCGTTGAGCTCGGCGGCCTCCTCGTCCTCGCGGGTGGCCTCCCACGCGCGACCCACCCGGCTGTCCTGCAGCAGCACGTCACCGATGAGCACGAGGATGATGACCGTCAGCGCCAGCCAGTAGTACGGGATGCCGTCCAGCAGGCCGAACTCCAGGAACGTCGACGTGTTCCCGAAGTCGACGTAGGACACCCACCCGTCCCACTGCAGCTGCGGCACCTCGAACAGCGCGATGCTCGGCGGGCGCGGGATGCCGGTGAAGCCCCGGGCCTGGTTGAGGAACTCGGAGTTCAGCGCCACCAGGCGGATGATCTCGCCGAAGCCCAGCGTCACGATGGCCAGGTAGTCCCCGCGCACCCGCAGCGTCGGCCAGCCCAGCAGCAGCCCGGAGGCCGTGGACACGGTCACCGCCAGCACGAGCAGCACGACGAACGGCACGCGGCCGGACATCGTGCCGACGACGGCCACCGTGTAGGCGCCCACGGCGAAGAAGCCGACGTAGCCGAGGTCGAGCAGGCCGGCGTAGCCCAGGACGATGTTCAGGCCCAGCGCGACCAGCCCGTAGGCGGCCACCAGGAACATGACGGAGCCGAAGTCGGAGTCCGGCGTCGACAGCAGCGGCGGGTTCAGCAGCGGCAGCGCGTAGAAGAGCAGCGCCAGCGCCACCCACAGCACCACCTTCACGGGCCGCGGCAGCGCGCTCCAGCGCTCGCCGAGACCTCGCCGGGCGCCGGCGGTGCGCCCCGCGGGCGCGGACTGGGAGGTGGTGCTCATGCGCGGGCCTTCCCGAGGGACTCGCCCAGCAGCCCGGTGGGCCGGAACAGCAGGACGACGACGAGCAGGACGAAGGAGACGACGTCCTTCCAGGAGGCGCCGAACAGGTTGGAGCCGTAGTTCTCCGCCAGCCCGAGCACCAGGCCGCCCAGCAGGGCGCCGCGGATGTTCCCGATGCCGCCGAGGACGGCCGCGGTGAACGCCTTGATGCCCAGGACGAACCCCACGTTGAACCGGGTCACGGGGATGTGCATGACGTACAGCAGCGCCGCGGCACCGGCCATGAGGCCGCCCAGCAGGAACGTCAGCTGGATGACCCGGTCCTTGTTCACGCCCATGAGCGCGGCGGCCTCCGGGTCCTGCGAGACCGCCCGCACGCCCCGGCCGAGCCGGGAGCGGCGCACGAACTGGTCCAGCGCCACCATCATCAGCAGCGCCGCGACCAGGACGATGAGCTGGGTGCTGCGCACCGTGTACCCGGCGACCTCGAACAGCGGCACGCTGGGCAGCGGGTTGACGAAGGGCGCGTTCTCGCGCGCCTGGGAGACGAACTCGGCGAGCACGCCGTCCAGGCCCAGCCAGCCGGCGATGCGGTCGCGCAGCCCCATCAGCTCGGCCAGGACGAACGAGGCGCCGATGGCGGAGATGAGCGCCACCAGCGGCGGGGCGTTCTTCTCCCGCAGGCGCCGGTAGGCCACGCGCTCCAGGACGAGGGCGATCCCGCCGCTGACCAGCATGGCGGCCACCAGCGCCACCAGCAGCAGGCCGATCGCCGCGGGCAGGGCCATGTCCGGGCGGGCGTTGAACAGCAGCATCACCCAGACCGCGGCGAAGCTGCCCCACATGAAGACTTCCGAGTGGGCGAAGTTGATGAGGCGGAGCACACCGTAGACGAGGGTGTACCCGAGGGCGAAGAGGCCGTAGATGGACCCCACGACCAGACCGGTGAAGGTCAGGTCGACGAACGTTGCGAGACTCACGGGACCGCCGGGGGTGCGGGGGCCGCGGTCCCCGCCGCGGGCGGGGCACCGGGACCCGGTGGAGGTGGGCTGCGGGGACAGCGGGGGTTCCGGACGTGGTGCGGGGGGGGGGGGGGGGGGGGGGGGGCGGCCCCCCGCCCCGCGGGACCACGTGTGGTCTGCCGGGGTGCGGCCCACTACCCACCAGAGGCCCTCTATGTTAAA